>JADHWM010000107.1 GCA_016783485.1 Candidatus Bathyarchaeota archaeon | reverse complement strand
CCCGGAGTGCAAGGTGAACATCAAGGAGCCCCCCTCCGCATACCTCAAGAGGATCTGGACGGACTCCATCATCTACGACGAGGACGTCCTCATGTCCACCATCGCGTTCTCGGGGGCGGAGAAGCTGGTCCTGGGGAGCGACCACCCCCACCAGATAGGGGACATGGCCAACTGCGTCGAGAGGATCAACAATCTGGACATCAGCGCCGAGGACAAGGAGAAGATCCTCTGGGGCAACGCGGCGAAGCTCCTGAAAATATGAATTAGGCGGCTCTCCGCCTACCCTTTTATTATATCTTGGATAGATCAGCCGAGGCTCTGTCCAGTCCGAGCCTCCTCAGCGTCTCGGCGGTGGGTATCCCCGTCTCGAGGTCCCAGCCCCTTTCCCCGTAGTACTCGTCGATCATGGGCTCCAGCTCGAAGACCGTGCCCTTGCTCGCCCCCTCGGTGAGGGGTTCCTCCCTGAACCTCCGGGGGAGGGTGTCGTCCTTCCGCCTGATCCCCTCCCTGACGTTGAAGGCTCTCTCGACGTTGATGATACGCTCCCCGACTCCCCTCACCTCGGCCGGGGTCATCTGTAGCCCCGTGGTGGCCTCGATGACCTTGGAGGCGAGGTCGAACGTGAGGATCTCCATGTTCTGCATGATGTTCTTGCACGGCTCCAGGGCGTCGATGACGGCGTTCCAGTCCTCGAAGTAGGAGACGAGCTTCCCCTTCCCCCTGTACGCCAGCCTCATGGTCGCGTCGGGGACCCCGAACATCCTTTCGCCAATCGCCGGGTCGTCCGCGAGCTCCAGGAAGGGCTCGCTCCTGAGGTGGTCTCCCCCCCTGCTCGCGACGGCGTAGCCGAGGCCGAAGCCCTTGAGCCCCCGGGGGTCGGCCATGATGATGTCGAGCCCCTTCACCTGCATCGTGAGGTCCATCCCCCGGCCCAGCCTCTCCGCGGACACCCTGGTCCCGTCGGCCAGCAAGTCGCCGAAGCCCTCTCTGCGGGCGATCTTCCCGATGAGGGCGAGTATGGTCTCTCCGTTCCCCCAGGATAGGTCGAGCCCGTCGACCTCCTCGCTGGTGAGCATCCCCCTCTCGTGGAGCTCCATGACCCAGGAGATGCTCTCCGCCGTGGTGAGGATGTCCAGCCCCAGCCTGTTGCACAGATCGTTCGCCTTCAGGGCCGTCTCCAGGCTCCTGTTCCCCATCCTCGACGTGAACGAGCCCTGGGACTCGTACTCGGGGCCCTCGCCGTAGAGCCCGGCGTGCTCGCCGCTCTTCACGACGTAGAAGCGGCTGCAGGGGATGGTGCAGGCGAAGCAGCCCCTGCCCTTGACGTTGAACTCCTCCGCGAGCCTCTCACCGCTCACCTCGGCGGCGTGCTCGAAGGTCCCCGCGTTGTAATGCCTCGTGGGGAGGAACCCCGCCTCGTTGGCCATGAGGAGGATCCTCGTGGTCCCCATCCTCCTCCTGCCCCAGTACTGCTCGTGGCCTCTGATCTGGTCCTCGATCTCCTCGACGAGCCCCTCGAACATCCCGGGCTTGGCGACGCTCACCGAGCCAGTCCCCCTGACCACGAGGGCCTTGACGCCCTTGGAGGCCATCACGGAGCCCATCCCGGTCCTCGCAGCGGCCCTCATCAGGTTCGCGAAGATCCCCGCGAACTTGACCCCGTTCTCGGCGGCGGGGCCGATGATCGCCGTCTGCACCCGCCTGTCCCCGAGATCCGATTTGATGATCTCGTCCGTCTCGTAGACCCCCCTCCCCACGAGATGGGACGCGTCCCTGAACTCTACATTGTCGTCGCTGACATGGACGTAGACGGGCTTGCCGCTCCGTCCTTCGAGGACGATCTGGTCGTATCCCGCATATTTCATCTCGGAGGCGAAGTGGCCCCCGGCGTTGGTGTCCCCCAAGATACCCGTCTGGGGTGATTTAGCGGATATGTTGAAGCGGCTCGCCGTGGGGAAGCTGGTCCCGACCAGGGGGCCCGTGGCGAAATAGAGGTTGTTCTCCGGGCCCAGGGGATCCGTCCCGGGGGGGATCTCGTCGTACAGTCTCTTAGCGTTGAATCCCCTGCCCCCGAGGAAGGCCCTGGCGAGGACTCTCTCGAGTTCGGTGACCTTGGAAACCCCTTTGGTGAGGTCGATCCTGAGGACCTTCCCGGTGTATCCGCCCAGTTCAGGCATCGATGCCCCACCTCTCCCTGAGCTCCCGGAAGACCCCCTCGGGCCGATCCGTCACCTGCACGGATTCCTCATAGGTTAACGCGTTCGTCGGGCATTTTTTCACGCAGACCGGGTCGCCCCCGCAGAGGTCGCAGATGAGGGGCCTCGAGGCTTCGTCGAGCTTGACTGCGTTATACGTGCAGACGTCGGCGCATATCCCACAGTTGATGCACGCTTCCGCATCCAGTACGGTGGCCCCGTAATCACCCTTGCTGAGGGCGCCGACGGGGCAAGCATCGGCTGGGGGGCACTCGTCGCACTGGCGGCAGTAGACGGGGTAGTCCAAGCCGTACTTGTCCTCTTTGACCACGTCTACCCGGGAGAGGCTCGGGCTGAACAGTCCCTCGTGACTGTATGAGCACGCCAGCTCGCAGACCCTGCATCCGGCGCACTGGGTTGCGTCTACAAGTATCCTCTTCAATGAATCCCCCTTCCCCCCCGTCTTCCCTTATATCCGGAATGCCGCCCGTTTCAGCAGCCCCTCGTCGATGTTCCCGCCGGAGACGACCACACCGACGTTCCTCCCTTTGAACCTTTCGGGGTTCTCCATTATGGCGGCGGCCCCCACGGCCCCGGCGCCCTCCACCACCTGATGGTCGAGGTATAGATGATGCGCGATGGCTTCAAGTATCGTCCGCTCTTGGACCAGGATGAAGTCGTCGACATACTCTTCGCAGATCTCGAAGGTGATGGAGCCCTCCTCGATCCCCCCGTGGAGCCCCTCCGCGACGGAGTCCTCGAGCTCCATCTCGACGATGCGGCCCCGCCTGATGCTCTCGCACATCACCGGCGAGGCAACTGACTGCGCCCCGATCACTTCGATGTGTTTGTTGGCGCCCTTGATCGCCGCACTCACACCGGAGATCAGCCCCCCTCCCCCCACCGGCACGAGGACGACGTCGAGGTCTGGAGCCTCTTCGAGCATCTCCAGTCCAAGGGTTCCCTGACCCACGATGATCTGAAGGTCGTTATACCCCGAGACGAAGGGCTTCTCCTGCTCCCGCTCCATCCTCCTCGCGAGCCTCTCGGCGTCCATATACTCCTCCCCATGAATGATGAGCTCGACACCGTACCGTCTAATCGCCTCGATCTTAACTCTCGGCGTGTGGGAGGGGACCACGATGGTCGCCTCGACGCCCAAGTGATTCCCCGCATATCCGAGGCCCTGGGCGTGATTGCCCGAAGACGCTGCGACTATCCCCTTCTGCATCTCCTCATCTGAGAGCTGGAGCAGCTTGTTGAAGGCGCCCCTCACCTTGAATGAGCCCGTATGCTGCTGGTTTTCGAGCTTGAGCATCACCCGCCCGCCGCACGCCTCGCTGAGGTGCAGGGAGTGCTGAAGGGGGGTGTGACGGACCAGGTGCCTTATGCGCCCGTCGGCAGCATAGATGTCTCTCAGATGCATGGTCGACATAGAACAACTGGGATACATGAATTTCAGGTTGCCGTTGATTGGCCCATGGGAAACGATGGTATAGACTCTAGGTTTCCAGTGCGCATTGAGCGACAACCCCGGCAACGGCTCTGCAACTCTTTTAACGAGACAGCCCCAGATGGAATATTCATAGGACTCGATCCAAGGAGAACCCACTTTGAAGCACGCTCTGATCGATACCGATCCCGGGGTCGACGACGCCCTAGCCCTCCTCCTGGCCTTCAGCTCCCCCGAACTACGCGTCGAGGGCCTCACCACCGTCGCCGGCAACGTGAGCCTCGACCTCGGGAGCCTTAACGCCCTGAAACTCCTCGATTTTCTCGGGGTGGAGGGCGTACCCGTGGCCGCCGGAGCGGAGAAACCTCTCCTGCGCAAGTGCAGGGACGCATCCAGCATCCACGGAGAGACCGGCCTCGGAGGAGCCACGCTGCCCGAGCCGAATGGTCGCCTGGATGAGCGGGGCGCCGTCGAGTTCATCCTCGAGAAAGCGGGCGAGCTGGGCAGGGGCCTGACCCTGATAACCATCGGACCCCTCACCAACATCGCCGGGGCGATCCTCGCCAGGCCAAGCGTCATCGATGAGATTTCAGGCCTCGTGATGATGGGAGGAGCCTTCGGCCTCACTCCCTATGGGCACGGGAACGTGAGCCCCGTGGCGGAGTTCAACGTCTGGCACGACCCGGAGGCCGCCAAGATCGTCTTCGACTCGGGCATACCCATAACCGCCATCGGCCTCGACGTAACCACAGACCCCGCCAATCGCCTGACCGGGGCCAGCTTCAAGGAGATCGAGGCCACGGGTACGATACGGGCATCGTTCGTGGCTGATCTCTGCAGACATCTCATTGTCAGATATGGGGGAGTGAGCCTCCACGACCCCCTCGCCGTCGCCGCAGTCATCGATCCCAGCCTGGTCGAGACGGAGAGGGTGGCTGTAGAGGTCGAGACCAGGGGAGAGGTGACCCGTGGGATGACCCTCGTCGACCGCCGTCGCACACACCGCGAAGAGCTAAAGGAAGCGAACGTGGAAGCCTGCGTCTCCGTTGACAGCGTCAGGTTCCTGGATCTGATCTTCGAACGGGTAGTCAGGGGGCTGTGAGGTCATGGCGGATCTGATCTGCTGCGGGGCCATCAACTGGGACATCAACTTCTTCATGGATAGGCTGCCCCGCACAGGAGAGGAGGTCCCCGTCAACGAGATCCAGCGGGTCTCGGGGGGAACGGCGGCCAACGTCTCCGTCGCCGCCGCGAGGATCATGGGGCGAGGGAAGGTGGCCTTCATTGGCTCCCTGGGAGACGACGGGATCGGGGAGACCCAGCTCTCCATCCTCGAGGCCGAGGGCGTGGACCACTCGGGGGTGCTGATCGTCGAGGGGGAGGAGTCCGGCCAGGCCTACATCACCATCGGTCTCAACGGGGAGAACGAGATCCACACCTATTTCGGGGCGAACCTCTGCCTGACCCGTCAGAGCCTGCGCGATCCGGAGAGGATGGCCCTCATCGAGGGGGCGAGGGTCGCCGTCATCATGGACCCCCCTCTGGAGACCGCCGAGGGCCTCGCCAAGCTCTGCTCAAGCTCCGGCTCAACGGTGATCTGGGACCCCGGGGTCTACGCGGAGCTGGGCATCGAGGCCCTCTCCCCCGCCCTCGAGTACGTCGACTACTTCGTGCTGAACCACCTGGAGTTCGAGAACTTTATGGGGACCAGCGAACCCGGGGAGGTCGGCGAGATGCTGAGAGGCGAGAAGCCCGGTTTGAAGGGGATCATAAAGAGGGGGAGCGAGGGCTCCATCATGTGCGGTGCCGGATACGGTGAACCCCTGGTGATGGAGGCGGTTCCGCTGGAGCGGCTGGGCATGTCCGTCGTGAACACCGTGGGGTGCGGGGACGCGTTCATAGGCGCCTTCGCCGCGGCGAAAGTCCAGGGTTTGAGCGACGCAGAGTCCTTGAGGCGGGGCTGCGCCGCAGGCTCGTTCAAGGCGACCCGGAAAGAGACCCGGGGCGGCCCCACTGCGGAGGAGTTCGAGAATATCCTCGAGAAGTGGGCTTCACTGTAGAGGGCTCCTTGAGTGATATCCAATCGAACCTGTTTTCTATCCAGTAGTGGAATAGATGGGGTCGTGGTTCCATGGCTCGAGGATCAAAGAGGCTCAGTCAATACGTCGAGGAGAAGGGAATAGAGACCGAGGTCGTGACCCTGGACTCGTCCACCAGGACGTCCCAGATGGCCGCGGACTCCCTCGGGTGCGAGGTCGCCCAGATAGCCAAGTCGATAGTGTTCACCGGGGACGGCCCGGTCGTCGTGGTGATCTCCG
>JADHWM010000106.1 GCA_016783485.1 Candidatus Bathyarchaeota archaeon | reverse complement strand
CCGAGGAGGAGATCGGCTTCAAGCTGGAGTGGGGGGACGCAGTGGCCTTCGATAAGCTCGCCTACATGATCGCAAACAGGGAGGGCATAGGGGACATCCTCGCGGAGGGCTCCTACCGTGCCGCTCTGAAACTCGGCGAGATAAAGGGCATGGACCTCCTCAAGTACGTGATCCACGTCAAGGGCATCGAGATCGGCGCCCACGGCACCCGGAGCGACGCAGACTACACCCACGACATCAGCTACGGGGTAAACGTCCAGGGAGGTGACCACACCAGCGTCGCCGTGGACGGCTACTCGGAGCTCTCGGCAGCCGTCTTCACCGACTCGGCCGTCTTCTGCAACTTCTGCTTCTACGGCGTACCCCAGGAGCTGGTCTTCGACTTCGCCAAAGGCATAACCGGCTTCCCCATAACCAGGGAGAGCTGGCGCACCGACCAGGGACCCAGGATCGTGACCCTCCAGAGGGCGCTCCTCCTCATCGGGGGACCGGACATCTTCTGGAAGCCGATGGAGGACGACGACAACCCGCCCCGGTTCTACGAACCCCTACCCAGCGGCCCCTACAAGGGACGGACCACGGACAAGGCCGTCGTAGAGGAGAAGCGGGCGGCCTACTTCGAGACCCTGGGCTGGGACAAGCGGGGCATCCCGACGAAGGAGACCCTGGAGCGCATGGGGCTGGGCGACGTCGATCCCTCGATGAAGAAACTCCGAAAATAACCCCTCTTTTTTCCATTCCCTTTATTTTCATGTATCCGCGAGACTAGTGTGATGAAGGTCACCGTCCGGGTCTTCGCCGACCTGGTACCCATCATAGGGCGCAAGCACTACGTGGAGCTCGACGACGACGCCACCGTGGGGACCCTGACCTCCAAGATCGCCAAGAAAGCGGACCAGAAACGCCGCGGATACCTCGGCAACTACAGGATCATCGGCGGGGACCTTGCCATCCTCGTGAACGGGAGGAACATCGACCTCCTCGAAGGGCTCGACACCCCCCTGAGCGACGGGGCCGAGGTCGTCTTCATGCCCCCGGCTGCGGGCGGGTAAAACAGTGCCCGCCAGTTCCCCGTGAGGTGAAAGGCTTATTCAGGGTCTCCCCTTTTCTTTACCCGTGATTATCAGATGAAAGGATGGAACGGGAGAATCCTCCGGGTCGACCTCACCAAGGGCATGGCGGCCGCCGAGGAGTACTCCAAGGACTTCGCAAAGCGCTTCGTGGGGGGCAGGGGCTTTGCAGTGAAGCTCCTCTGGGACGAACTCGCGCCCGGAGTAGACCCCCTGAGCCCCGCGAACATGCTCATCTTCGCGACGGGCCCCCTCACCGGCCACGTCATCCCCAACAGCGGCAAGATGGTGGTCGCCGCGAAGAGCCCCCTCACCGGGGGCTACGGGGACGGCAACCTGGGCTCCTGGGCCTCGGTGAACCTCCGGAAGGCCGGGCTCGACGCCATCGTGGTCACCGGGAGATCCGAGAAGCCCGTCTACCTCCACGTCGAGAACGACGAATATACCATCAACGACGCCTCCGACCTATGGGGCCTCGACTCCTTCCAGGCCGAGGCCAAGCTCAAGGAGAAACATGGCAGGGCCGCAGGGGTCCTCCTCATCGGGCCCTCCGGGGAGAACCTGTGCAGGGTCTCCACGGTGGTCTCCCAGGAGGGTCGTGCGGGGGGCAGGCCGGGGATGGGGGCTGTGATGGGCTCCAAGAACCTGAAGGCCGTGGTGATCCGGGGGACCAAGGCTCTCTCGGCCCACGACATCGACGAGTTGAACAGGCTCGGGAAGGAGGGTTTCGACGTTATACTTGAGAAGCAGAACTACAAGTGGTGGAAGCGCCAGGGGACCATGGCGATACTTGAGTGGTGCCAGGAGGCGGAGACCCTTCCCACCCACAACTTCAGGGAGGGGGTCTTCGACGAGGCCGACGCAATAAACGGCTACTCCATGGAGAACGCGACCGTCAAGCAGAAGGGCTGCCCCAACTGCAACATGACCTGCGGCAACGTGGTTCTCAACGTGGACGGCGCGGAGAGCGAGCTAGACTACGAGAACGTCGCTATGCTGGGCTCCAACATCGGGATCGGGGACCTGAAGCAGATTGCCACACTGAACAGGATGTGCGACGAGCTGGGCCTCGACACCATCGGCGCCGGCGCCTGCATCGCCTTCGCGATGGAGGCATCCGAGAAGGGGCTCATCGACCATAAGATAAGCTGGAGCGACTACGAAGGCTCCAAGACGCTCCTCGAGGACCTCGCCTACATGAGGGGCCTGGGGGCAACCCTGGGGCTGGGCACCACAGCTGCGGCCGAGAAGATCGGGGGCGGCGCTTCGGACTTTACGATCCAGGTGAAGGGGCTCGAGTGCAGCGCCTACGACTGCCACCTCTGCCCGGGGATGGCCCTCAGCTTCGGGACGTCGCCCATCGGGGCCCATCACAAGGACGCCTGGGTCATCAGCTGGGAGATCTCATCGGGCACCCGGACTGAGTATAACCCAGAGAAGGCCGACAAGGTCATCGAGTTCCAGAGGATCCGGGGCGGGATGTTCGAGAGCCTCGTCACCTGCCGCTTCCCCTGGATCGAGCTGGGCTTCGAGCTGGACCACTACCCCGTCTACTTCAAGGCCGCGACAGGGGTCGAGACGAGCCTCGACGAGCTCTGGGAACTGGGGGACAGGATCTACGCCCTCATCCGAGCCTTCTGGGTCAGGGAGTACGGCGACGCGTGGGGCAGGCTGATGGATTATCCGCCGAAGCGCTGGTTCGACGAGCCCACCACCCAGGGCTCCCTGGCGGGGAGCAGCCTCGACAGGGAAAAATACGACGGCCTCCTCCAGGCCTACTACGACAAGCGGGGCTGGGACGACAGAGGGATACCCACGAAGGCGACCATGAAGAAGCTGGCCCTCTCCTCCGAGGCTGCAGAGCTCGCGAAACACGTCGAGCTCAGGTAGCCTTCTTCCTTTTTTTTCTCCCCTTATTCTTCAGCACCGTCTGCTTGACCCTGGGCTTAGCCTCAGGCAGGTCGACGGGAAAACTCGCAATCCAATCCATCTGGCCCTGGAACTCATTCAGGAAGCTGGGGAGCTCGAAGACCGAGACCACGGGTATCCGCCTGTAGATCTTGTTCCGGGCCGGCTGCAGGGAGATGGCCATTGGGACGAAGACGGCCCGGTCCCAGCCCCTCAGGAGCCCTTTCTCGACGAGGATTGCGGCGTTCTCGCTGAGCACTCGGACCTTCTCGAGGTGGGTCTCCACGATCCTCCGGGCGGTCATGTTCCCGAGCCCGTTGGACCAGTGCTTGCACTCGGCGCATACCACGAGGGGCTTCCGGGTGGCCAGGACGTCGATCTCCCAGCGCCTCCCCTCGCCGTTGAAGCGGAACCTCCTTTTCACCCTGTAGCCGTTCGCCTCGAAGGTGTAGGCGGACATCTCCTCGAACTCGAGCCATCCGAGGGCCTTGCTAACCCTCTCCATGTCGGCGCCTGCCCTCACCGCCCTCACGGCGATCTCGAGCCTCTGCTCCAAGGTGGCCTCCAGGGCCTCCTCGCCGACCCCGACCAGCCTCTGCTCGATGAGGTGGCCTAGGAAGGCGGTGAAGGCCTCGTCGGTCACCCTGACCGCTTCCCTGAGCCCCTCATAGTCAGTGGGACCTTCCCTGGTCGTCTCGAGCAGCGCGACGAGGATGTCCCTCTGGGCCGGCAAAGAATCGCCTAAGAAAAAGTACAGCCCCGGACCTTAGAATAGGGTTTCGCCTAGAGGATGAGGCTGAAGTTCCAGAGGCAGGCCCCGAGGCGGATCAGCCCGTGGAGGAACGGGTAGACGAGGAGGGCCTTGAAGTAGTCCCTCTTGGTGAGCCTGATAATCAGGTACGGCACGGCGATCCCCACCGCGACGAGGACGACGTCGAAGGGGAGCCACAGCCCCCGCTCCATGAGCCAGACAGTGAAGGGGTTTGACTCGAATATGTAGGGGCGGGTGAGGGCGATGATGGTGGAGACGTGATCGCCGAGGGTTCCCAAGATGAGCATAAAATATGAGAAGGACTCCAGCCCCACGCTTCTGTTAATGCTCAGCAACGCCTCCACCGGAACATGGATTTCTGACACCGGATATAAACCTGTAAGAAAGATCCATACGAAAAAGGGTTCAGACACATAGTTACTGAACCGCGTATTTGCATTTTTCAGTAAAAACCCGGTTCTGAACCCCCGAAAACCCATTTTCCGTTGCGGGGGGCGAAAACACCCGGTCCCACCTCCTGAAAACTGTTTAATGTCCTCTGACAAACTCTAATCGGTGCAGCACGTGTTAGCGATCAAAGGTGGAAAAATCTACACCATCACGAAGGGAGTCATCGACGAGGGAACCATCCTCATCGAGGACGGGAAGATAAAATCCGTCGGAAAATCCGTCAAGGTGCCCGAAGGGGCCGAGGTCATCGACGCCAAGGGGAAGGTCGTGATGCCCGGGCTCGTCGAGGCCCACTGCCACATAGGCATCTGGGAGGAGAAGATCGGCTGGGCGGGGAGCGACGGGAACGAGGCCACGGACCCTGCGACGCCCCATATGAGGGCCCTGGACGGGATCAAGGCCAACGCCGACGAGGGGGGCCTCCTGGCCGCCCTCGAGACGGGGATCACCACGGCCCAGATCCTCCCGGGGAGCGCGAACGTCATCGGGGGAACCGGCGTGGTGATCAAGACAGCGCCCAAGGTGGTCACCGACGAGATGGTGATCCGGGGGCCCTCGGGGATGAAGATCGCCTTCGGCGAGAACCCGAGGAGAGTCTACGGCGTGGAGCAGAAAAAGACGCCTTCCACCCGGATGGGGGTCGCCGGGGTCCTCCGGGAGTGGCTCCAGAAGGCGAAGAGCTACATGGAGAAGAAGGAGAGGTTCAAGGATGAGCCCGAGAAGCTCCCCGAAGTCGACATGAGGCTCGAGGCCCTGGAGCTGGTGCTCAGACGGGAGATACCCCTCAGGGCCCACGCCCACAGGGCCGACGACGTCGCCACCGCGGTCAGGATCGCCGAGGAGTTCGGGGTCGAGATGTCATGGGAGCACGCCACCGAAGGCCACAGGATCGCCGAGTGGATCGCCGAGAAGGGGATCCCCGCGGTCTGGGGCCCCAGCCTCAACGCCCGCCCCAAGTGGGAGATGCGGGAGCTCAGCTTCGACACCCCGAAAGCCTTCTACGAGGCGGGGGTCAAGTTCGCTATCCAGACCGACGCCGTGGGAAGCTCCATCGCATTCCTCCCCCTCTGCGCGGGGATGGCCGTGAAGCACGGGCTCCCCTACGACGAGGCCCTCAAGGCCATCACCATCACCCCCGCGGAGATCCTCGGGGTCGACGACCGGGTGGGTAGCATCGAGAAAGGCAAGGACGCCGACCTCCGGATCCTGGACGGGGACCCCCTGGAGCTCAGGACCAGGGTGGAGATGGTGATCATCGACGGGGAGATCGTCCACAGGGCCTGAGAGCCTAGAATAGGGACCTCTCGTCATCCCATTATCCTGATGTTGATGAACGGATAGACATCCCAGGGGAGCTCTAGCGGATAATCGTTCTCCCTGGGCTCGCTCCCGTCCGACTCTTCTTTCTCCTTCATGAGCTGGGTCAATCCCCCGAGGGTGAAGACCACCCCCCTGGTGATGTCCAGGATCGGGTAGAACAGCATCTTCCTGAGGCTCCGGGTCCTCAGCGCCGTCTCCAGGTAGAGCACCGTCAGGACCGCGTAGAAGAATGTAAGTGTGCCTAGGGCTATCTCCAGGGGCACCCGCTGGTTCAGCAGCAGCCCCAGCACGAGGAGCGCTGAGATGAGGGCGAGGGAGAACGTCGAGGAGATCAGGTACGTGGTGAACCACTGGGCGAGCTTGCTCAGCCGTTTCGCCCTCATGAGCTTGGCGCCCCCCCGGCCGTATTTGAAGTGCTGGAGGAGCATATTCCCGAGATGGGTCTGGTGC
>JADHWM010000105.1 GCA_016783485.1 Candidatus Bathyarchaeota archaeon | reverse complement strand
CGCTCCTGTTGGGATCGGCGATGAAGATGTGGCTCACCGCCTCGCTCACATCCATATTCCCCTTATTGTGCCCCTTGATCTTCTCGAGAGCCGAGGCGAGCCCCTCTGGGTAGCGGGTGAGTTCCGCCCCCGAGGCGTCTGCGAGATACTCTCTCTTTCGGGAGACTGCGAATTGGACGATGCGGGTTAGTAGTGGGGCGAATATCGCGAGGAAAAAACCCACTGCGAGAATCGCTATCTCGACGCCCCTCTTGTCCCCGTCACCTCGTCCCCTTCCTCCGCGCCTGCCGCCACTGACGGCCCCAAACCTGTAGGTCCTGAGGATGATGTGGCTAAGAATCGCAGCTAGCCCCACGAGCACGGCGACGAGAGTCATGAAAGTGACGTCCCTGTTCCTGACGTGGCTTAGCTCGTGGGCGAGTACCCCCTCCAGTTCCTGCCGGTCCAGAGCGTTCAAAAGACCCCGGGTCACAGCGACGCTGGCGTGCTCCGGATCCCGGCCCGTCGCGAAGGCGTTGATCTCGTCGCTGGGGACGACGTAGACCTTGGGTGTAGGCACTCCCGCGGCGAGGCTGAGCCCCTCCACGGTATCCCTGAGATATATATGCCCCTGGCCCTCAGCAGGAACTGCGCCCGTGGCGCTGATGACCACCTGGTCCCCGTACATCCAAGAACTGTAGCTGTAGCCCACCACGAAGACGAGGCTGAGGGGGAGGACGATGTAGAGGTACTCGGGTGCGAAAATGTATGAGAATGAGAAGATGAGTGCAATTATGATTATAGAGAGGATGGAGGCGAGGATGATGGAACTCCTCTTGTTCCTCGAGATCTCGTCGTGGAGGCTCCGGGATCCCATCAGAACTCCACTTTGGGGGCCTCGCGGGCCTCCTCAGGGGCCTCGAGGAACTCGTGCTTCGCCCTGCCCCCTGCGAACCAGACGCCGGGTATGGTCGTGATCATGTTGTTGAACTGGAGCACGCTGCTGTTGTAGAACTGGCGGGCGTAGGCGATCTTGTTCTCGATACCCTCGAGCTGCTCCTGGAAGAGCTTGAAGTTGTCCGCAGCCTTCAGGTCAGGATAGGCCTCGGCGACTGCGAAGAGGCGGCCCAGTGCTCCTGTGAGGGCGTTGGATGCCTGCATCCTCTCCTCCCTGCCACCAGTGATCATCCCCGCCCGGGCGGCGGCGATACCCTCGAAGATCTCCCGTTCGTGGGCGGCGTAGCCCTTAACGGTCTCGACGAGGTTGGGCACCAGGTCGAACCGCTTCTGGAGCTGGACGTCGATCTGGGCCCAGGCCTCCTCTATGCGGTTCGCGAGGACCTTGATCTTGTTGTAGATCGATATGAACCAGGATGCGAAGATCCCGATGACAACTACGATTCCGATCAGAATTGTCCAATCCATTTCACGACACCAATGGTAGTGGCTAGATGGGGAATCTTATTAAGATATTGAAAATGATCGCTGGCTCATGGGGCCTGTTCGAGGAGGAAGTGCACGATCTTCCTCCCCTTCTTGGCCGTGGATAACGTGAGCTTGGTCAATCGCCCGATCTCGCCCGTGCTCCCGACGTGGGTTCCGAAGCAGAAGGTGAGGGCGTGCCCAGGGATGTCCACCATCCTGAGCCGGTCGATGTTCCTTGGGATCTTCGCGAGAAACTCCCGCTTCCGTGCGTCGTCCCCGACATCGAGCTCCTCCCTTGAAGCGAAGAATATTCGGAGGGGGATGTCCTCATCCACGATGCTGTTGAACTCGGCCTCGACCTCCCGGACAGTCTCCTCGTCGAGCTCCGAGGGCTTGAAGTCGAGGCGCTCCAAGTCGGAGTAGACCTTGGGCCCGCTTCCCCGGTTCTCGAAGAGCCCTGTGAGGAGGTGTTCCCCGCTGTGTCGCCTCATGTTCCAGTGCCTTGGTTCCCAGTCGATAGTGCCATGGATCTCAGTCTCGACCGGGATGTCCCCGTCGAGGTAATGGTAGATATCTTTCCCCCTTTTCATCACCTTGCGGACTGAATTCTCTCCGCCTGCGTAGGTTATTTTGCCCGTGTCCGATGGCTGCCCACCCGACTCTGGGTAGAAGGCGGTCCTGTCGAGGATGACAAACTTTGGGCCCGCTTTCACGACCCGGGCGTCGAACTCCTTGAGGTGGCTGTCCTCCACATACAGGGGCTCGGATGAGTTTTCGTTAGGCTCGTACATCTAGGTCACCGCGGATATGGCACGCCTAACATGGTTCCTACAGCGAATAAGATGTTTCCTCACATCGCTTTGCCGTGTGCGAAGGGGCACCAATAATATCGTTTCTCATGAGAGGGGAGATGCTCAGGAGAGACCGAGCAGCTTCTCGGGATTCTCCTTCACAAGTCTCCCGATGTCATCGCTGGAGATGCCCAAGTCCAAGAGACAGGCGATGAACTCCCTTAGCCCCTCCACCGGCTCGGGCAGAGTGTAGACACCAAAGTCGGTCGCTATGATACAGTGCTTGACCCCAAGCTCTTGGATCTGCTCCGCGACGTGCTTCACGCCTCCTCCGGGCCCCTCGTTCATCCCTTCGTCGATGGAGGCATACTCCTTCTCGACGTAGTAGTGGGTCTTGGGGATGCTCGTCGTGTGGGTGAAGGCGGCGAGGGTGTACTCGATAAACGCTCCCTCGCGGGCCATGTGTCGGAGCTTGTCCATCCCGGCGATCTTGGTGACCGCGCTGGAGACAACGACCCTCTTTATGCCGTAATCCCCGGCGAGGCCCACGAGCCTCACCGCCTCGTCCTCCGAGACGTGCCCGGTGATCATGTAGACGTCAGGATTCTCCGCGATGAGGGAGAGGATCTCGTCAAGCTCTGGGCCCGGCTCCTCCTCCAAGGGTATCCTGATGCATCGGGCGAGCTCCTCCTCCTTGAATTTAGGGTAGAGTTCGCTGAGCGGCATAAATTTCCCGTCCACCGATCTGCCCTCCCGGGCGGCCTGGTAGTAGGTGGAGTGCGCGCCGAAGCTGACGTATTTGGCGCCGTCGCCGTAGTGGAGGGCGGTCTTGACGGCCCGGGGGTTCATTCCACCGTAGACGGTGTTCAGTATGATGCCCCCGTAGGTCTGGAAGTCGGGGACCGCCCGGTTCACCAGCCAGGCGGTGCCATTGCTCATCTCGAAGACGTCCATGAAGACGACGGCTCTCATACCTGCGTCCCGGGCTTGAATGGCGGCCTGGAAAGGATCGACCCTGCGGGGGCTGCTGAAAATGTGGGGTCCAGAGTGGACGTGAATATCAATGGCCCCAATAAGAAGCTCCTGGGAGAGCTCGAAGGAGCGGCCATCGGGCAAATACTCGGTCATGTAAAGGGCTTACGGCTTTAGATCACAAATAGTTAGCGCTCGAGATTACGCCATCGGGGACCAGTGGGAATTATTGTAGACCGACCTTCTCAAGCTGCTTCATCGCCACAAATATGATGAGAGCGATGATGAGGAAATCGAGGATAGACCCCATGAAGTGACCGATCAAGATTTTTTGATTCCCAAAAGGGATCTCAGCGACTCGCCATTCGCCTCCAGGGATGAAGAACGTGAGTACCGGCATCAGGATATCACTCACAAGCGCCGAGACGAGTTTCCCCGCCGCCCCGCCTATGATCACGGCGAGAGCGAGACCGATGATGTTACGCTTCTCCAAGAACTCCCTGAACTCAGCTCTGAACCCATTCGGGGGTGCCGGTGTGGGGTGGATTTCGGTTCGACGGCCGCCCTGATTTTCCGGAGCTCTTCGAGCATCTTCTCCTGGGTGTCTCCGCTGGACAAGTCTATCACTGACCCGGGATTATTTCGGTACAAAATAACAGTATGTGAAGACGGAAGCCAGGAATAGGGTGCGTAAGCTACTCCTGGTGGCACATCAACATCATCTTGCTGAAGACGCCGCGACCGCTGCACGCATCGCAGCTGATGCAGGTCGCCTCCAGCTGGCCCGCTTCGAGGTTCCTGACCAGATCGGGCTCCCTGATGAAGGGCCTGCTCATGGAGATCATCTCCGTCACCCCCTTCTCCAGGAGCGCCTCCATGCATCTCCTGGTCCGGATCCCGTTCACCAACCCCATTGGCGTGGGGTTTATCGCCTCATGGATCTTCTCCGCATGACCCGCAAAGTTAGCCTCTGAGAGAGCTGGATCATCCGATTTTGCCCTCGTCCGACGGAGCTCCCCTACCTGTCCCATGCCTCCCCCGCTAATTTCGATGAGGTCCATGCCGCGTTTCGCCATAGCAGATGCGACCTTGATGCTGTCCTCGACGGTGAACCCGTTGGGGCTGAAGTCGTCGCAGTTCATCTTGATGAGAACCGGAAACGAGGCTCCTACCCTACCCCTTATCTCATCATAGACCTCGGTTAGGAGGCGCATCCGGTTCTCAAGACTTCCCCCGTACTCGTCGGTCCGCCTATTCGCGAGCCTCGAGAGGAACTGGGAGACCAAGTAACCGTGGGCTCCGTGGATCATGACCCCGTCGAACTCGGCGTCCATCGTCCTCTCCGCCGCTTCCCCGAAGGCGTCCACGATCCCGTGGATCTCGTCGACGGTGAGGGCCCTCCCCTTCCAGTCCCCTTCCTGGTACTCGGAGGGGCCCGCCCTGTCGACGATGCTCTTGTATCCGGCGTGGTTGAGCTGGGTCACGATCTTCCCCCCGTGCTCGTGGACCACATCCGTGAGCTCCCGGAGCTTGGGAACCTGATGGTCGCCGCTGATGCCCGCCATGCCCACGTGGGCCTTCCCTGAGTCCATGACGTAGGTGTGACCCTTGACGATGAGGCCGACGCCCCCCTTCGAAAGGCCCTCGTAGAGCCTGATGATCTCGGGGCGCACTATCCCGTTCTCGTCGGACCAGTAGGAGGTCGTCGCGGACCTCATGAACCGGTTCCGGATCTCCATGGATCCGATCTTGAAAGGCTCGAACAGTTTCGACATCGTTAGACCTTCTAGCTTCATATCGCGAGAGGCTTAAAACTTGTACCGAAGACTGCAGGGCGTTTGATCAGGCTCTTGCTCACACGGCTTTGATCCGTTCCCTGATCTCGTTGGCGATGCGAGCCATCTCCACGTCGTTGAGACGCTGAGGAGACCTGGAAACGCCTTGGATTATGCCTCCGCTGTCCCCCCGATTTCTGGGGATGACGTGAATGTGAACGTGGGGGACCTCCTGGCCACTCTCCCGCCCATTGTTGATGCCGATGGTGCTCGCAGGGGCCCCCACCGCCTCCTGGATCCGCCCCACGATCTTACGGAGGGCCGCGAAGAGGCTACGGGCGTCCTCCTCGGGGAGATCCTCGACCCGGGCTACGTGAGCCTTGGGGATGACCAGAGTATGGCCGAGGGCTGAGGGGTGGATGTCGAGGAAGGCTAGAGTCTTCTCGTCCTCGTAGACCATGTGGGATGGAATCCTCCCCTCGACGATGGCGCAAAAGACGCAGTTTTCAGCCAAATTCAGTTCACCTCATCGGGGGGCGCGCCGCCCCCGACCCGTGACTTGTAGGCCTCGGTCCTGACGACCCTCAGGGCTCCGATGGGGCAGAGTTCTATGCAGCAGAAGCATTGGATGCAGCTAGCGTCGTGAAACTCGGGGATGCCCGCCATAGTGATGGCGTTCACGGGGCAGACCTTGGCGCAGATCCCGCAGCTCGTGCACTTCTCAGGGTCGCACTCGATGGGCATCCTGACATCGAGAAACATCTGGTCTTCCTGATGGGTCTGAGGCTTTTTGAAAGGCCTCGCCACCTCGGAGATGGGTGTACCCACGACCTCCACCGCCTCGAGCGACGAGGGGCCCAGTCCCCTCCCAGCCGCGATGAAGTTGGTCCCCACCTCCAGAGGGTCCCAGCCCATCAATGCGGTTCCGACGAGGTCTACCGCAACCGCGTCCCCTCCCGCGATGATGACACCGAGATCTATGGGATCCCCCGTGTTGGGTCCCTCCCCCTCCATCGCGACGACGGCGTCCACCACGTTGAGGCGGACCTGCCCCCTGATGGCCTGATAGAGATCCACGAGGAGGCGGCTGAACCTCTCAGAGTCGTTGCTGGTTTGGACA
>JADHWM010000104.1 GCA_016783485.1 Candidatus Bathyarchaeota archaeon | reverse complement strand
CACGAAACCAAATAACAGCAAAACAAACCAGAAAACACCGCCAAACACCCGGAAGAACCCGCCGCCCACACCTCAAACAAACCAGCAGCCATTCAGCAGCACACGCGACACCAAAGAAACCCCAAAAACACCGCCAAACAACAAAACAACCCCAAATAACACCCATCCCGCATGAGGGGGGAGGGGGGGGTCATCGATCCGCCTGTGAAAACAACACCATTCGACGAAAGGGACCCGAAAAACCTCCCGATCACGATCGAATCATGTCAAAAGGAGTACTTATGCATACCATAAACCATCCAGATGAGCAAAGACCCCTCAGAGCCAAGACCCCACCCGAACGACAACGAAAAGAGACAACCCCCCCACAAACACCCCCCCAAAGATGGTCGACAAGATAAATGGCGGGCCCGGGGGGATTTGAACCCTCGTTCTCCGGATTAGAAGTCCGGTGCCTTATCCAAACTTGGCCACGGGCCCTCAATGAGAACCTCCTCCCGTCGATATAAGAGTTTCAGAGGCGTACGGATATTTCAGTCGAAGAGTTTAGAGGGGTAACGAGCCCTCTCCCCGAGCCAATCCTCGATCCTCAGCAGCCGGTTATACTTCGCGGTCCTCTCTCCCCTCGCCGGCGCCCCGGTCTTGATCTGACCACACCCGATAGCAACGGCGAGGTCCGCCACGAAGGGGTCCTCGGTGTCCCCGGACCGATGGGAGGCCATGACCCTGTAACCGTGCTCAGACGCGATGTCGGCGGCCTCGAGGGACTCGGTCAGGGTTCCCACCTGGTTCACCTTCCAGAGGAGGGCGCTGCAGGCCCCCAACTCGATGCCCCTCCTGAGGCGGGAGGCGGTGGTGACGAAGAGATCGTCCCCCACAATCTGGACGGGGACCCTCCGGGTGACCTCTGCGAACCCCTCAAAGTCCTCCTCCTGGAGGGGATCCTCTATGGAGACCAGGGGATAGGCATCGACGAGCCCCTTGTAGAGGTCGATCATCTCCCCCGTATCAAGGTTCTCGCCGGCAACCGTGTAACAGCCATCTGCGTAGAAGGAGCTCGCCGCGACGTCCATCGCCAGGGATACTGTTCCGCCGTATCCCATCTCCTCGATGGCGCCGCTCACGGCTTCGAGAGCTTCCTCGGACCTGCTCAGCGGAGGGCTGAAGCCTCCCTCGTCCCCGACGTTGATCGCCGTATCCCCATGGCGATCTTTTAACTGGCCCTTAAGGCAGTGATATATCTCGGAGCCAATTCTGAGCGCCTCGCTGAAGCTTCCCGCCCCGAGGGGGGCGATCATGAACTCCTGGAAGTCAAGGTCGTTCCCGGCGTGCTGCCCCCCGTTGATGACATTGAAGAAGGGAATCGGGAGGAGTACAGCGTCACTCCCGCCCACGTGCTCGTATAGCCTCACGCCTTCCGCAGCGGCTGCAGCCTTCGCTGAAGCCATGGAGACCCCTAGGAGGGCGTTCCCCCCGAGCCTCGCCTTGTTCTGCGTCCCGTCGAGCTCGATCATCAGCCGGTCGATCGATTCCTGGTCCCCGACATCCATCCCCATCAGTTTCTCTGCTATTGACTCCACGGAGGATATTGCCTTGAGCACCCCTCTCCCGTGGTAGCGGGAACCTCCATCCCTGAGCTCGACCGCTTCGTAGATGCCCGTTGAGGCTCCGCTGGGGACCATGGCCCTCCCCGAGGCTCCCCCTACGGTTGTGACCTCGACCTCCAATGTTGGGTTGCCCCTGGAGTCCAGAACCTCACGGGCCATGATCGTGGCTATAGAATTGTTCATTGCTCATCCTTCCTCTCTATTTCATATTTATGGGCTACCCTCGATCACCGAGTCAATCTTCCCTCTCTGGATCCCCTCACAACGCCGAGGCTCACGCCGTCCCCAAAGCGCCTCTTGTCGATCTCCGCCTTCAGGGCTTTTATCGTTGCGACCTGGGAATCGTTGATGGAGCCTATCGCGTCCCAGGGAGTCACATCGGACTTTTGAGCGGGGCTGCAGGGGACAACTTTAGGGCTACCGGAGGACGGCGGCCTCGATGGAGGACACCAGGTCCTACTCAGGGAAGGGGAAGCCCACGAAGCGCTTCTCACCGTCGATGATCACCGTGGGGACGGACATTACCTCATTGGCCATCCCTCTTTTTATCCCCTCCGCGGTGTAGGTGTTTAACTCTTCCACCTCGACCTTTCCACGGTACCTTACGGCTACCTCGGCGACGAGCTTCTTCGCTCCGGGGCAGTGGGGGCAGACCGGGGAGAAATATACCTCTACCTTGACCAAACAGGCGCACTCGAAAAGAATGACTACAGGAGAGAATAAAAAAAGGGTTCCCGGCATCAGGCTGACTTGGTGGATTTGATGTACCGGAGAGCGGCGAGGCCTGCCATACCCCCCTCCCCGGCGGCGGTGACCACCTGCATTCCCCCGCAGACGCAGTCCCCCGCGGCGAACACCCCCTCCACGTTGGTGGCCTGATTCTTATCCACGAGGATGCAGCTCCTGGCGTCGGTCCCGATGCCGGCGTCGGTGATGATGCTGGTCGTGGGGACAGTCTCCAGGATGATGAAGACTCCGTCGACATCGAGGCGATCTAGTTCGCCCCCTTTCAATGCGATGTGCTCGACGAGGGCGGTCCCCCCTATAGACTTGAGGTCTGCCCCCTCAATGAGCACGACCTTCTCGTGGTCCAGGAGCTCGTGGAGTTCCTTGATCCCAGCCTTGTAGCCCTCTCCCCCGGGGATGGCGTAGATCTTGTCAGCAAAATCCGTCAGCTTGAGGGCATCCTCCACGGCCTCCTCCCCCGCCCCGACCACCGCGACGGTCTTCCCCCTGAAGAAGGGGGCGTCGCAGATGGCGCAGTATGAGACCCCCCTGCCCTTATACTCCATCTCCCCGGGGATGCTTAGCTGCCTCTTCTGGATCCCCGTGGCCACGACCACCGCTTTGGCCTCGTAGAATCCCCCTCGAGTTTGGGCCATATGCTTGCCACCCATGGGGAATAGCCCCACCACCGTCTCCTTCTTGAACTCGGTGCCGAAATTTTTCGCCTGCTCGACGAACCTTTCGATGAGCTCGGTTCCCGTGATCCCCCCGGGGAACCCCGGATAGTTCTCTATCATGTGGGGCCCCCATGACCTCCCCCCGAGGCGATTCCCCTCAATTATGAGGGTCTTCAAGCCGAAGCGGGCGGTGTAGATAGCGGCGGTAAGCCCGGCGGGGCCCCCGCCCAAGACGATGACGTCGTAGGATCCGTCCGTCTGGGCCATCGGTATCACTGAATAACAAAAGGGTATCAGAAAAAGGGTGCGGCTAGGCCTTGAACTCCTTGATGAGCTCCGCCATCTCGTCCAGACGGTCCTGAACGATCCGGTGGATGGCGCCCTCGGGGTAGCTGCCGTCGGGCTGCATCTCCCCCGCCTCGACCCCTGTGAGGATCTCGATGCCCTCGTCGATGGTCTTCACGGGCCAGACGTGGAACCTCCCCTCCTTGATGGCCTCCACAACCTCCTCCTTGAGCATCAGGTTCCGGACGTTGCTCTGGGGGATCATGCATCCCTCCTTCCCGGTGAGCCCCTTGGATTTGCAGACCGCGTAGAATCCCTCAACCTTCTCGTTGACTCCCCCGATGGCCTGGACCTCCCCTTTCTGGTTCACGGAGCCCGTGACGGCGATGTACTGCCTGATGGTCTTCCCCGAGAGGGCGGAGAGCATGGCGTAGAGCTCGGTGCTCGAGGCGCTGTCCCCGTCGACCCCGGAGTAGCTCTGCTCGAAGGCGAGGCGGGCGGTGAGGCTGAGGGGCTTCTCCCTCGCGTACTTGCCGTTGAGGTAGCCGCTCAGGATCAGGACGCCCTTGGTGTGGGTCTGGCCCCCCATCTGGGACTCCCTCTCGATGTCGATGATCCCCTCCCGGCCAACGCCGACGCTCGCGGTGATCCTGCTGGGCTTCCCGAAGCCGTAGTCCCCGAGGCTGAGGACTGCGAGGCCGTTGACTTGGCCTACCTTCTCCCCGTCGGTGTCGATCTTGACGACGTCCTTTGCGATCATCTCCTCGATCTTCTTCTCAATGAGGTTGGAGCGGTAGACCTTCTCCTCGAGGGCCTTGTTGATGTGCTTCCGGCCCACGAGCTTGGCGTCCTCCTCCTGGGCGTAGAAGTTGGCCTCCCGGATGATGTCGGAGACCGAGGCGAACTGGGTGGAGAGCTTCGTCTGGTCCGCTGCGAGCCGGCTGCTGTACTCGATGACGGCGGCGATGCCCTCCGAGTCCATGTGGCATAGATTCTCCTTGTTGCAGAGGGTGCAGATGAACTGGGCGTACTTGTTGATGTTCTCCTCGTTCTTCTCCATCGTCGTGTCAAAGTCGGCCTTGACCTTGAATAGCTCCTTGAACTCCCGGTCCATCGCGAACAGTATCTGGTAGACCTGGGGGTCTCCAACGATGATCACCTTCGTGTTGAATGGTATAGGCTCTGGGCTCAGGGTCCCAGTGAGCATGAAGCCAAATCGGGCCGGTGACTCCTCGATCTCCAGCTCTTCGTTGGAGATGGCCCGCTTCAGGGTCTCGTAGATTAGGGGGTTCGCGAACAGCCCCTCGACGGGGACCAAGAGGTATCCCCCATTTGCGCTGTGAGCTGAACCCGCCTTGATCATCGTGTAGTTGGTCACTAGGGCACCAAACTGGGCTTCCTTCTCGATGGCTCCGAATAGCCTGGAGTAGGTGGGGTTGAGCTCCATGATCACGGGAGCCCCTTTCAGCTCCGAGTTGTCGACGATAAGGTTCACGATGTATCTTTCTCTAGGGTCTTTCCTCGCCCCGGGCATCTGGAAGGGGAGCTGGGGCTGCTGAGGGGCGTCACCTTGGAGGATCGTTTGGAGGTTGTCGAGGATGTCCTCCTCCACGTGCTCGATGTACTCCACGACCTCCGTACTAAGGCTGAACTTATCCTTGAGGACGGAGCTGATGGGCTCCTGGGCGAAGGTCGCAACGCTCCGGTTCAGATCCTTGATCGCGTTGGCCATCTTCCCCTCGATGTTCCTGAACTGCTTGAGGGGGCCCAGGAGCTCTCCCTGGAGGGTCTCCCGCCGCTCCTGTATCTGGGCTTGAAGCTGAGGAGGTAGCTCTGCGAACTCCTGCTCGTTTATGGGCCGCCCGTTCTGTATCGGGATGAGCATGAGGCCGATGGGGGACCTCTGGAGGAGGAACCCGGAGTTCCCGGCCAGGGCGTTCACCTGCTTGGTGACCTCGTCCCTCTCTGCCTCGATGGCCTTCAGGGTCTCTCCCCTCCTCCTGGAGTATTCCTCGCTCTCGAAGGCGACGGAGAGGGCCCTCTGCATCTCTGTGACGAAGAGCTCCATGTCCTTCTTGAAGACGGAGCCGCTCCCGGCATTGAGCCTCAGCGCGTTGGGCTTGTTGGGGTCCCTGAAGTTGTAGACGTAGCACCAATCGTCGGGGATGGGCCTCCCCCTCGCGACCTCCTCGAGGTAGCTGATGATAGCGGTCCTCCTACCCGTCCCGGGCATCCCGGAGATGAAGACGTTGAAGCCCTTGCTCTCGATCTTGAGGCCGAACTGGAGCGCCCTCAGCGCCCTGTCCTGGCCGATGATCTCGGTGAGGGGCATAAGATCCGCTGACGAGTCGCAGGTGAACTCCATCCCGGCGAGGGTTCCCCTCACATCCTTGTAAGATAATTCTTGGACCATCAGAATCAGCCTTTAATCAATCGTATTGATGATTCTGAGGACGTTATTTAAACGTCTCATTTCTCCGGATCAGTCGACCCTTTTCATGAGCTCGTGGAAGCTGATGCCTCCCCCGATCCTGAGGGAGTAGTCACCTGTCTTCTCGGGTATCATGAAGACCCAGCCCTTGTACCTGAATTTGGCTGCGAGGATCGCGTAGCGCCTGGGGTAGATCTTGTGGATCTCGAGGAACTCGAAGAGCTTCGCCACCTGCTTCCTCTTGTAGTAGACGTAGCGTACCTGGCTCTTCACCTCGCAGGAGAGGATGGTCTTGTCCTTGATCGCGAAGACGTCGGGGAGGGGCTCGTTGCTCGGGGCGCTCACTGGGACCCGGAGGGCGTCGAAGCC
>JADHWM010000002.1 GCA_016783485.1 Candidatus Bathyarchaeota archaeon | reverse complement strand
ATCTAGTAACACTTGCAGGAATATGGGCTGTCGCGTTATACCTAATCTACAGCAAGAAAGAGATCTGGATCCGTAGGCTCCCCGCCCTCGACTTCATCGAAGAGGCCGTAGGCAGGGCAGCCGAGATGGGTCGCCCCGTGGTATGCCAGGGCTTCGGCTCGGGCAACTCGGGCATGCAGAGCTCGATCGCACCGATGATCATGGCCGGTCTCGCCGTTCTAGGACACGCCGCAAGGATCTGCGCCAGACATGGCACAATGATCATTGCGTCAATGCGTTCCTCGAGCGTCGTGCCGGTAGCAGATGAGGTTCTGAGAACAGCGTACAGACTCGAAGGAAAACTCGATGAGTACCTTGCTAATAGGGAAGAGCATCTACCATGGCTGCAGACTCAGGCATCCATGGTGGCTTTGATCCTCAGGCAAAAGCCCGCAACGGGCTTACTCATCGGGGCATTCTGGCATGAATCGGTCCAGGTCGCAGAGGCTTTTGGGATGGTCGGGGCGGTGCAGATTGGCGGAACTGGTAGGCTATACCAGATCCCCTTCTTTGCTGCTGTCTGTGACATGAACCTCATCGGAGAGGAGATCTACGCCGTCGGTGCATACATCAACCAGACTCCACAGATGCTCGCGAGCATGGCTACTCAGGACTACTTCAAGGTAGCCGGTATCGTCTTCATCTTACTAGGGGTCATACTGTCAACTTTGGGGATGGCAACTCCGTTGCTGAACCTGTTCTCTTGGTGATTTGATATGTCTCAAAGAACGATTAGGCGTCAGATCCCGCTGGCTCTGACCTTTATTGTCGGTATCATCATCACGGCTAACTGGTTCATTGACTTGACACCACTGAATGACCTGGGAAACACCATCACGAACTTCAACACGGTGATGGTCGCCTTCATGATGGGATTCGCCGGCGTCAACATTCTGATGATCCACACCAGAAGAATCCAGAAGAACATGAGCCAGGGCAATATGATAGACGTATTCTATAGCGTATTGCTACTCGGCTCACTGATCATCTGGATCGCCGTAGGAATCTTCATGGGTAGAAGCAGCGACACGTACCAGTGGATGTACACCAACTTCAACCTCCCCCTGAGCTCGACAGCCTATGCAGCTACACTGTTCTATCTGGCCTCGGCCACCTACAGGGTGATCAGGGCTAGATCGACTGAGACTACTATACTTGTGGTGGTCAGCATTGTAGTCATCATGGGTAACATGCCGATGTTCGTAACCTACATACCCGCTCTGATGACCGTCAAGAACTGGCTCGCTGACGTCGTGGTTACGGCCGCTTACAGGGCTATCACCATCGGGGTCGGCCTCGGAGGCATTTTGATGGGCGTCAGAACGCTGCTGGCAATGGAGACGGGCTTCCTTGGAGCCACGGAGGATTGATGTGAATGGGTGAAAACGGTGGAATAGGCAAGACCCTTGCCAACCTGCCTACATGGCTGTACTTCGGCCTAATCATCATAGCGATGGCCTATATCACATTGTATCCTCTCGGCTTCCCGATACCAATTTCTGACCAGACAAGATATGTATATGCGGCTGTGGACGTTTTGGAGACTGGGGACATCTTCTTTGTTAACATGGGCTACGAATCGGGAACCATTGCTTTCATGGAACCTGGGATGGTGGCTGTGTTCAGGCACGCTATATCGAAAGGAGTCAAGTTAGTCATTATGAGCACCGCCGTTGAAAGTCCGATGCTGGTAGGGCGACTTATGGATAAAGTCAAACCTGAAGCAAGCGGATACGTGTATGGCGAAGACTGGGTTCACCTCGGGTTCATAGCCGGAGGCGAGCCCTCATACGCAAGCCTAATGGGGGATATCAACGGCTTGGTCACTGAAGACTATCAGCAGACACCGACGAGCGACCTACCTTTAATGGCTGAACTAGGAGCGCCCACTCATGAAAAAATCGCTCTGGTGGGCATCTGGACTGCCGGAGGCGATGTCATCGAGGGCTGGATTAGACAGGCTGCAGTGCAGTACGATCTTCCACTCATCACCGAGGTGAACGAGATGATGGTGCCCACGTTACTGCCCTACTACCCGATAAACCTAGATGGGATCCTAAACGGCGGCATAGGAGCCGCCGAGTATGAAAACCTATCTGGCTTTGCCGGGGAGGCGATCAAGCTCTCAGACATGATGACCATGGGAGGACTCGTGGTACTAATATTCCTGATTCTTGGAAACATCGGCTTCTTAATGACAAAAGGAGGAAAAAAGTAGATGGCAGACGTAATCGGACTCTGGATCTCGGCTATCCTAACGATAATGATCACCACTCTAGCGTGGAAGGACACCCCCGTCTCCAAGACGGCGGAGCACATCTACCTAGGCGTGATTACAGCCAACAGCATCGTGATGGCATGGGGTAGCATCGACAGCAGCGCTATACAAAAGATCATGTCAGGTCAGATCTTGTACATAATACCGGTGATACTTGGCATCATGGCCTACGCACGGTACTCCAAGGAGAACTTCTGGATCTACAGGTACCCTATTGCACTCGTCGTCGGGATCGGCGTCGGGACGGCAATGAGTGGCCTCGTCGGTGGAAGCGTCATCGACCAGATCAAGTCCTCCTTCTGGAGCCTCAACGTGCCGGGGGACATCGGTGCCAGCTTGAACAACCTCATCATGGTAGTGACCCTGGTGAGCGCAATGATGTACTTCATCTTCACGATAAAGGCTACGAGAAGCCCGATAGCCATAAAGCTAAGCACCTTCGGGCGCTACGCTATGATGGCAGCATTCGGATACTCCTTCGCCAACACCATCGCCACAAGGATCAACCAATACGCAGGCAGAATAGCATTCCTAATGCTGGAGTGGCTCCAGCTAGGATAGGTCTAGCAAAAATCCAACCCTTTTTATTTTATTTTTTTTAAAAAAAATAGAGCGTGCCATCCATATATAGGGCGACTTAAAAAAACTCGAGAAGAGGAGATTACTCCTCGATGATCTCGACGTTCGCTCTAGGTATCGTGACCTCTGTCCCATCATCGAGTCTAACCACCAGGACCCGAACCTTTGATCCGGACTCGACCCTCATGAGCTCCACCGGAAGGCTCGCCACCTTCCCTATAGCTCCGAAGTTGGGCTCCCTAATGATCCTCACTGGAGTGCCCGAAGTCATGCCCGCCGAGAGGCCTTCCTTCTCGAGTTCCTCCTTCTCATCGTGAGGGATGATGATCTCAGGCCGGAGTACCCCCGCCCTGATCTGTGTGGCTCCGTTGATTGCGGCTACGTATCCCTCGAAGCTCTTCAAGAGGTTGAAGGTTCGGGTGGACATGTTCATTTTACCAAAACCCTCTGTGATGATCAGAGTGGTGCCTATCTCCTCATGGCCGGTGATGGCAACGCCTATGGCTTCCCCCATGATTTCAGTCACATCCGTATAGTTCATTCCGCCCGCAACCAATCCTGCGACGCCTATCTCCACAGCTCTTTTGAAACCCGCGAGTGTGATGAGGCTCCCTCCGATGAGGATTCGTCCCTTGTCTTCCTCGGATATCCGTTCAGCGGTAAGTTCATCCTCGGGAGAATCCACAACGATCCTGACCTCCCCGTGAGCCTCCCCCCCAAGTCCGAGGATCCCCTGTATGAACGCGGCCTGGGTCGCGACCACGACACCCTCCCGAGGCATAATCCCGACGACTTTTCCGGGGATATACGCGTTCACCTCCACCGGTACTGGTTCCGGACGTATTATGACTTGGCCTGTGAGTTTAGAGATCGACTCGATCTCTCCATCCAGGGGAGATGTAACCTCCCTGTTGATGAGGCCGAAGAACGCCTTGTAACGGCCGAAGACTTCTCCTTTCTGGAGCTTGTCACCCTCCTTCTTGAATAGGAAGTCATGGACCTCGTTCTGATCGATTCCAAGAATCGCTGTAACTTTGACCAGCTCGGGATCCCCGGGGACCTCTGTCTTGGCGACGATTGTGTCATAGGAGACGCTGGCTCCCTTCTCCACGAGGATGTCACCCAGTAGGGGTAGACGCCTCTCCTCGCTCACTATCATCGACCTCTTCACCTTGAGGCCTGGGGTATAAGCGAATGCCTCATCAGGATTTTTTTCCGAATTATTATTTTCAGCCATCATATCATCCCCATCAGTACAGCTTACCGATCATCTCTGCCGGATACATCTCAAGAACGGCGAACCACTCCCTCAACAGCGCCCTCCGGGCCTCAGCCTCATCGGGCAGCTGGATGGGCCTGCCCCGCCCGTCGAGGATAACTCCGCCGATTCCGCCAATAACCTTCGCCTCGAGACTCTTCCCAGGCTCAGCGCCCACATCCAATCCACGGGCAGGCTCCACTAAAGCGTCGACTTCGACGCCATCCGGGAGCTTGATGCGTTTAATCTCTCCCCCTCGCACCGTTTCCTGGAATTCGGATCCGTCCGGGGCAGTCCAACTCACCTTCATAACCTCGCTGCCCTGGGAAATCATTCCCTTCGGAGCGATGTTGGTACCTAGCTTGACAAGACAGTCCTTATCGAATATGTTCCAGGCGGCATCCCTGTAGACGGTGGATAGCACCCCTAGGTGAGGCATCATGAAGACGCTGTCCTGGAACATCCAGGTCACCCCCTCAGGCTGCCAAGCATCCGTGAGGATCATCATGCTCTGGATCCTGTCGGGAGCGTGGCTCAGAAGACCGCCGGTTCCAGCGATGACCTCAAGGGTTAGCATATCGATGTAGGTCTCAGCGAGTTCCTGGTCGAAGAAAGTGCCCCGGTCCATCCCTTCGCCTAGCTTCATGCCCTTGAGCCTCGTGGCGATGCTCTTGTGATGTCCCAAGCCTAGGCGGAGAGCCTCCCTGGCGACAGAGTGCTCGATAATGAGCTCCTCAAGGGTCTGGGGGATGGTTGTGGGGCGGATCATCTTGTTTGAGAGGCGCCGCCCGATATCCTCCTCATCCCTGCTGAAGGGAAGCCAGCGCATGATGTCCCCGAGACCCGCCTCCTTCATCACGTTGCTCACGCTGTAACTCATCCCCAGGTTCGCACTTACACTCCTGACGAAGCGAGAATCAACGACCGAATACACGTTGGTGGTGGCCCCTCCGAGCCCGACGCCAATGGTGTTCTTTTTGAACGTATCAGCGATAAGCTGGATTGCCATCCCCTCCCCCGCCGGGGTAGGCATGATATCCACGTCCGTCCACTTCATGAGATTTGGATAACCCGGGGCGTGGCTCATGACGTGCTCCATAAAGAGCTCGTGGACGGCCATGCGAGCCGGCTCAGTGTTCTCTACCTCGAGGACTGGGCGGAGGTTGTCGACTATCTCGAGGGCGAAATTCTCCCCGAGGAGGCTCTGGGCCTGCGGCCGCACGTCCTTGTTACCAGCATAAACAAGGGGGAGGTTGTATGAGACCCCGAGTCGGGGCTTCGGATCGGCGGCCTTTATGAGCTCGATGAGTTGAATGACGTGGGTCGTATCGCCACCGTCGGTGCCCCCGGCAACCAGAATCATATCCGGTCGAAGGCTCCTGATTCTCCTGATTTTCTGGTAGGGGGCCCTACCGTCGTCCTCAGCGAAGACGTCCATGACTATCGAGCCCGCCCCGAGGGCTGCCCTGTTGGCGCTCTCCGCTGTGATCGCCTTGATGAACCCTCCCACCATCATCTGGAGGCCTCCCCCCGCACTGCTAGTGGTGCAGTAAAGGTCGACGCCGGATCCATGTTCATAGGGGACCGTGATCCCGCTGCCGTCCGGGGCGAGGATCTTATGGCCGGTGAGCTCCTCGATCTCCCTGACTGCGTTCTGTACCCCCATGGTGACATCCTCATAGGGCGCCTCCACAGTTGTGGGGGCCTCGCCGGCCACGACGAACCTCCACTCTCCCGACTTGTTGGAGAAGAACCGTGCCTTGGTCGTCGTGCTCCCTACGTCCGTGACTAGAATGTATTCCATGTCTTCAGGGGCTTTCTTGAGTTTCGCCATCCGTTCCATTCCCTCATTTATCCTAGATGTCCAATAACTAAACTAGACGGTGAATTTAGCTTTTTAGTCTAGTTTCGGAGGATCCTCCGTATTCTCTAAATACAGGAAATAAAAAGCGTTCAAACTCAATTAATTCGTAGAAAATTAAATATTACTTAACGACAAAATGTGGATTGATAGAACATGTGGGATTACCTAATCAAAAACGGATACGTTGTGGATGGAACCGGGGCACCATGGTTCAAAGCGGATCTCGCCATCGAAGGAGAGAAAATTGCCGAGATCAACAGAAGGCTCCCCGCCTCGAAGGCGGACATGGTCCTCGACGCCAAAGGGCTCGTCGTTTCTCCAGGCTTCATCGACATGCACAGCCACGCAGAGATCCCGTTCATCGCCTACCCTACGGGAGACTCGATGATCCACCAGGGGGTCACCACCCAGTTCGCCTGCCAATGCGGGACCAGCGGAAGCGGCCCCCTCAAGGGCGCAGCCCTCGAAGCCATCCAGAGGAGGGTTAAACTCGCACACGACATCGAGGTCGACTGGACGACCTTAGCAGAATACATGGCGAGGTTCGAGCGCCAGGGTTGCAGCATCAACGGAGCATTCCAGGCAGGCCACGGAACGATCCGCCTCTGCGTCTTGGGATGGGAGAACAGGGCCCCCACCAAAGACGAGCTGGACGAGATGAAGGCTCTAGTCGCCCAGACCATGGAGGAGGGAGCCTTCGGCCTCTCCACCGGACCAATGTACACCCCGGGGAACTACGCGGAAACCGATGAACTCATCGAACTCGCGAAAGTCGCCGCAATGTACGGAGGCATCCACACAAGTCACGACCGGCGCAGGGGCTGGGAGAGCGATCCCCGAGGCGGAAGGGACTTCATCACCACCACCATAGACAGCGAGATCTGGTCCATCATGGAGGTCATCAAGATCGGTGAAGAAGCGGGTCTCCCAACCACCTGGACTCACGCCAAGGCGTGCGGAGCGGTGAACTGGGAGAAATCCTTGGACCAGTGGTTCAAGATCATCGACATGGCGAGGCGCCGGGGCGTCGACGTCGCCATCGACGTCTATCCTTGGACCTTCAGGGGCGGCATAGTCCGTGGATTCCCCACCTGGGCCGAGGAGGGGGGCCCCGAGAAGATGCGGGAGCGCCTCAAGGACCCTGAGATGTACAAGAAGATCAGGGCTTACGTGAAAGAAATGATGGAGACCACTCTCGCTGAGCACACCTGGGACAGGGCGCTGATACTGACGGCTACCGAGGAGGACCAAGACCTAGTGGGGAAGTTCATGACCGAGGCAGCTGAGATTCGGGGGATGGAGCCCGTCGACCTCTTCCTCGACAGGATGAAGGAGGACAAGGAGCTCGGCGGCATCGGTCAGGCGATGCATGAGGAGGACGTCAAGGCGCTCCTCAAGAACCCCCTCAGCATGGTGGGCACCGACGGCTCCCCCCTCCCCGCGAACTATCACATGCTCGTACACCCCCGGAACTACGGGACCTTCCCGAAGATACTGAGGAAGTACGTCCGGCAAGAGAGGGTGCTGACCCTGGAGGATGCGATCCGGAAGATGACATCGGCTGGCGCGACGAAGCTAGGGCTCATGGACAGAGGCGTCCTGCGGCCGGGTTTCTGGGCCGACATCACCGTCTTCGACCCCCTCAACGTGAGGGAGCGGGCCACATACCAGGACCCCATCCAGCTCCCCGAGGGCATCGAGTACGTCTTCGTGAACGGCACCCTGACCATCGAGCACGACAAGCACACCGGTGCCCTAGCGGGGATACCTCTGAGGCATAAAATCGCCGAGGACTAGGCCTCCTCGGCCCCTTTTTTTCTCTTTTTCTGGTTCAGTATCATTATTATTTGTCCGAATCTTAGGATTTCAGGGGGTTACTCCAAGCTTCGCCGAGGAGGCTTCGCTAGAAATATGAAAAAGAACGAGCCCTACCATTTCGTCAGGTTCCTCTGGGCGGCCACAGTTGATTTGGAGGCCATGGAGGAGGAGCTCGCCGAATACGTCGTCGGCTGGAGGAGCCCTCCCGAGACCGAGTCCAAGATGCACGTGCACCTTTACGACCTGAGGGAGCTCAAGCTAAAGGCGGACACGCTGAACGCGTTCATATCCCTCACCAAGGCGGTCCTCTTTCAGAAGGAGCGCGCCCCCTTCACACCCAAGGACATGGAGCTGAGGAAGAGGATTCTCGAGATCTACCCCAGGAACAGGCCGACGCCATTACCCTTCCTCGTTACCGACGAGCCCAAGTTCGAGGTAAAGGAAGGGGCGCCGGCCTAACCGGATCGGGGTCAGACCCGTCCCTTAATCCGCCTCTCAGGCGAGGAGAGGTTCCACAAATCACCGTATGGAGTCAGGATGCCACTTGAGCTGCACCCTGAGGGTGTCGGCCATGCCGCTCTCCTCCAGGCGCCTCACGATCTCCTCCACCGGAGTCCTCTCCGCGATGGTGCCAGGCTCGTTGGCCAGGTGGATCAGCGAGTGGGCGAGGACCATCGCGGCGTCCTTCAGGTTCTTGGGGACCACCTTGTCGATGGTGTCCGCGGAGGTGTGGGTCCATCCCCGGCCGACCCTGGCGACCTCTGCGGGGCTCCTATAGCCCGAGAGGGAGACCGCTGGTATCCCCTGCATGTAGAAAGGCCAGTGATCCGAGGAGGCGGCCATGGCTCTGCCCACCCTCATGTTGTAGTGCATCCTGCCGGCGAGGTCCTGGAGGTAGCCTGCGAGGGAGTCGGGCCCATAGACCCGGTAGACGTGGTCCGTGGCCCGTCCGGCGCCGTCGCAGTTGATCATGAGGTCAATGCGGTCGAGTTCGTCGCTGTGCTTGGCTGCGTAGCAGGTTGAACCGGTGACTCCGATCTCCTCGGCGGAGAAGCAGACGAAGCGGATTGTGCGCCTGAACTCCCCCTGGTGCTTCGCCAGTGCTCTAGCGGCCTCCATGATGACCACCGCCCCCGAGCCGTCGTCGAGAGCCCCCACGGCGATGTCATGGCCCTCGAAGTGAGCGCCGACCAGGATGACCCGGTCCTTGAGGTCAGTGCCGGGGATCTCCCCCACGACGTTCCAGGACTCAGTGTCGGGAGTGACGATATCTGAGGTGGTGATCCTCACGCTCGCGAGTCCTTTATCGAGCATCCTGATCAGATTGCTGCCCGTCTCCCAGCTGACACCGATTCCGGGGATCTCCCCGGCCATCCTGTATGCGGGTCGGAGGGAGCCGGTGGGCATAAGCTGCCCGGGATTGTGGTTCACGAATATGAAGCCGACGGCTCCGTACTTCACCGCGTAGCCGTACTTTGTGCGCCGGTGGACCATGGCCCCCGACGGCCTCGGCTGGCTGGTGCAGAGAACGATCTTGCCGTGGATCTCGTCTTTCTTTGCCTCGAAGAGTTCGGGAAAGCCAGGTCCCAGATAGACGACGTCCCCCTCGATGCCCTCTGTGGGGGTCGGCGGGCAGAGAGCGAGGGATTGGGTGTAGATCTCCACATTCCTGGGCTCCAGCAGCTCTAGCTTGGCCTCGCCCCGCTTCCATCCCACGTACTTGAAGTCGTCGAGAGCGACGTTTTCGAGCCCGTACTCTCTGAGCTTGGACGCGATGTACTCGGCCGAGGGCTTCTCTCCTTCGGTGCCTGCGAATCGGCTTCCGAACTCGTCGCATAGATGGATTAGAGTTTCATACGCCTCGTTGGATGACCAGATCTCCCCGAGGACCGTTTTTTCGAGTTCACTCACCATTGTGAATACCGTTTACTAGGAGGCGTTTCCGTTTTTACCTTTTTAGGTTGCAGGGGGGTTGTCGGAGGAAGTGCTGTCTAGATCCTTTTTTCTCCGCTCGTTTTCCGTAAACGCATTTATACATGGAGTCACAACTCGATGGAATATGAAATTCGAGCAAACCCTGGGGCTCGTCTTCTTCGGTCTCACTTTATCAGCGTATCTGATTCTTTTCGGGTTGGGTCGGAAGTGGAGGAGGGAATTCGAGGCCCGGGGGGTCACTTACTGGCAGGCCCCTAAGGAGGAGCGGGTGCGGGAGCTCCTATCCGAGGTCTGGCGTCCTAAACTTATCGCCCTCTTCTATGGCCTCGCGTACTTCGCGAATGGATACATGAAGATCACGTTCTCCATGTGGGCTCCTCTATATCTGATGCAGGTTAGGGGTGTAAATACTTTTGACACTGCCCTGTTTCTAGGGCTGGTCTACGTATCGTGGCAGTGGAAGATGTTCATTGGGATGATCTCGGACGGTTTCCCCGTTCGATTCAGGGGGAATACCTACAGGAGGCATCCCCTGTTCGTGGCAACGGGGGTTCTGAGTATTATTGCCATCTTGGGATTCGTTGTCACCGATCTTAATGCCGTCCCTGTGTGGTCGGTCTTCTTTCCTCTGTGCCTGGCTATGACCACTGCGGGGGCTCTATTCGACATAGCTGCGGATTCTTATGCGGTGGATGTGACTCCGCCTGAGTGGCATGCCCGGGTTCTCGGTGGGGTTAATACGTTCGGGATGGCGGTGGGGGGCATCGCTGCGAGTCTTTTAAGCCCGTTGATTATTTCGTGGATGGGTTATCGGGGTGTGTTTATCACGGGGGGGCTCGTGGGGCTCTTAGCTTTCCTATTCTTGATCTTGAAGGAGCCAAAGCTGGAGGCGGAGAGGGTGTTCAGCCGGGAGGCCATCGCCTTCACGTTCACCGAGAAGTCTGTGCTCATCGCGGCTCTCCTCATGGTCGGTTCCGCCATCGGGACTAGGAGGATCAGTAATCCCACGGGGGGAATGTTCAGCCTAGTGATGAATGAGATCGTGGGAGGCTTTACACCTGAGAGGGCGGGGCGGATCTCGGTCTTGGTTCTCCTCTCCGGGATCCCTGCCTCCGTCATAGGGGGGATAGCTGCGGATCGGTGGGGGCATAAGCGGATCTATTTCATTGCGGGGTTGGGGGTGATAGTGACGGGCTACCTGTGGATGACCCTGAAGCCGGGGATGGTGACCTGGTTCATCGTCCTCGCGATCATCTCGAATTTCGTTGAGAGGATAAACTCCGGGGGCCGCATGGCGCTCATGGCGGACTCGACCCCCCTGGCGTTGTCGGCGACGGTGTTCCAGATGTACATGAGCTTCTCCTGGGTGGGAAATATCCCGGCGAGCATCATCATTGGCTACCTGCTTCCCAGGAATATCCCTCTGCTATTCGGGGTTCTATCCAGCTTCACGTTGCTGCCTCTGTTCCTTGTCAGGTACTTGAAGCCTTTCGAGGCGGCGAAAGCCGTTACAGTTTAAAAAAAAAGGGGGAGGAGGGTTTACCTCTTCCTTAGGACTTTTCCGGCGAGTGCGCCAGTGTGTTCTTCCTCGTCTATGGTGAGGACCCCGTTCACGACGACGTAGGGTATCCCTTCCGGGTATACGACGCTCTTCTCCGGGGGGGTGTATTCGGCTTTGTCGATGGCTGTCTTCGGATCGAATACAGTGACGTCGGCCCACATCCCTTGGGCGATGAGGCCCCTGTCCAGTAGGCCGAGGCGTTGGGTTCCCAGGCTGGTCATCTTCTTGATGGCTTCCTCGAGAGTGAGGACGCCCCATTCCCGGACGTATCTCCCGAGGACCCGGGGGTATGCGCCGTAGAATCGGGGGTGGACGGCGGGGTTCCTCTCCACGAGGGGGCCGTAGGGGGCGTGGATGCGCCCGTCGCTGCTGGTCATGACCCAGGGCTTCTTCATCATCTTGTTGACGTTCTCGTCGGTCATGTTGAAGTTGATGAAGCTGAAGCGGCCCTCGACCTCCCCGGCGACGCTCTTCTCGACGTGGTCGGTGTAGATGTCGACGAGGGTGTCCACGGGGTCGTCTCTGCCCAGCATCTCGGTGATTTCGGCGATGGTCTTCCCGATGTACTCCCGTTTGAGCGGGTAGTTGCGTATGAGTGCAGCCTGGGGGCCCCCCCGGACCTCCATCACCCGCTCCAGCTCGTCCCGGATCCGCTTGCGGGTCTCCGGGTCCTTGAGGCGCTCCAAGAGCCCCTCGTCGCCCCCCTCCCGGGCCCATGCGGGGCTCCATGAGAATGGGCTGGAGCCGCTGGCGGGGTAGGGGTACTGGTCGGCTGTGATGTCGACTCCTCTGGCCCGGGCTTCCTCGATGATCCTGAGGATCTCGTCGCACTCGTGCCAGTGGGGTTTGGAGAGGATCTTGAAGTGGGCGATGTGTCCAGGTAGGCCGGCCTTCTCGCTGATCTCGATGAGCTCCTTGATGGCCCCGATGGGGTCTCCTCGATCCCCCTCGTCCCTGAGGTGGCTTGTATGGATTCCGTCGTATTTCGCCGCTGCTTTGGCGACCTCGATGACCTCTTCGGTCTCCGCCCAAGACTGGGGGATGTACCGGAGGCCTGTGGTGATTCCGAAGGCTCCCGCTTTCATAGCCTTCTCGACTTCGGCGTACATCGCCTCGAGTTCCCCCTTGGTGGGTGCTCTCATCTCGTAGCCCATGACGTATCGGCGGACGGTGCCGAATCCGATGAGGGGGGCGACGTTGACCGATGTGCCTATGGACTCTATCTTCTTGAGGTATTCATCGAATGTGGACCAGTCGGGTTCGAGCCCCGCGTCGAAGAATGCGGGTGTGTCTCTTCGGAATTGTTCTTTGAGGGCGTCGTTGAGGGGGGCTTCCCCTGATCCGCAGTTGGGGAATACGAGGGTGGTGACTCCCTGCCTGATGTAGCTCTCGGCTTGGGGGTTCACCATGATGCTGGTGTCGGAGTGGTTGTGTAGGTCGACGAATCCGGGGCTCACCACGAGGCCTTTGGCGTCGATCACTCGTCCAGCATCGGCTCCTTTTAGTGGGCCGACCTTGGCGATCTTTCCATCCTTTATGCCGACATCGGCTTTGAACCAGGGGTTCCCGGCCCCTGTGATGACTTTCCCGCCTTTGATCAGGATATCGTACAAATATTTCACCTGTGATGAGATACCCGTCTGAGTATTTACGGTTTTTAGTCGGGTTTTTCGTTGTGTCTCTCTGTTTTTCGGGGTTTCTTTTTTATAGACTGGTGCAGGTACAGCAGTATATCATGGCCGAGGACATAGAACAGGGCGAGGGTGTGACGGGGGAGCTACGCCATTTTAACAGTGTGGGAATCGACATCGGTTCCACCACCACTCAGCTGGTATTCTCTAAGCTCAGCCTCGGTTTCGTCGAGGAGACGCATAAGTTCGATATCGTTGACCGGGAGGTCACTCATATGTCGGAGATCTGTCTGACGCCGTTCCATGATGATTATACCATTGACACGGAGGGTTTGAGGGGGATACTCGGGGATGCCTACCGAGGTGCCGGGTTCGAGGCGGAGGACATTGACACCGGGGCCATCATCATCACGGGGGTTGCCGCTCTCCGTCATAATGCGGCGAGGATCCTGGAGTTGTTCTCGAGCCAGATGGGGAGGTTCGTGGTCGCGACGGCGGGGCCCAATTACGAGGCGATCTTGGCGGCCCATGGTTCGGGTGCCGTGGAGCTCTCGGATCGGCGGCTTAAGACGGTGATGAATGTGGACGTGGGCGGGGGGACTACGAAAATCGCGGTGATCCGGAGGGGGGAGGTTGTGGAGACCGCGAGCGTCTTCGTGGGTGCCCGCCACGTGGTTTTGGATGGCGAGGGGCGGGCGCTCAGGGTGGAGGGGCCCGCGGAGATAGTGGCCTCGGCTAATGGGTTCGGGGTCTCTGTGGGGGAGGTGGTCTCGGAGGAGGAGCAGGCTGCTCTGGCGTCGTCGTTGGCGGATTCTCTTTTCGAGTTGATCAGGGGTGAGCCGTTGTCGCCGTTGACGGAGAAGTTGATGCAGACCCCGCCGCTGGGGTTCGATGGGCGTGTGGATGTCGTGTTCTTCTCGGGGGGGGTCTCTGAGTATGTCTACGGTTATGAGAAGCGGAGCTTCGGGGATATCGGGTTGCTCCTGGGGGAGGAGATCCGGAGGAGGATGTGCGATCTCCCGATGACTGTGGCGGAGCCCGCGGAGAGGATCCGGGCGACTGTGATCGGGGAGTCCCAGTATACTCTCCAGGTGAGCGGGACGACGAATCTGATCTCGGATCTGGGTCTGCTGCCTATCCGTAATCTTCCCGTTGTGGCTCCCCGGTTTGCGAGCAGTGTGCTCTCCGTGGAGCAGATGGAGGTCGAGATCCGGTGGGCCCTCGGGATGCATGATCTGGATCCGGGGAGGGATGCCTTTGCGCTGGCGTTTGCGCGTTCGGTGATTAATCAGCCTTCTTATCTCCAGATGAAGGGGTTGTCGGAGGCGGTGGTCTCTGTGCAGCGGGATAAGTTGGAGGCGGGGGGTGCCTTGGTGCTGGTGTTTGAGGCGGATATCGGTATGGGTATCGGTCGGGTGATCCAGGAGGAGGTTGCTCCGGGGTGTGCGCTGATCTCTATCGACGAGGTCAGGTTGAGCGATTTTAACTATGTGGATATCGGTGAGCCGACAGGGGAGCGGGGGTTCATTCCGGTGATCATCAAGTCGTTGGTCTTCTAGTGGTGGGGTCGCGCGCGCGGTACCCCCCCTGTTTGTTTGGGGGGGTTGTAAGAGGTTGTTTTTTCGGTCCTTTTGTTGTTTGGAGGGTTTTTCTGTCTTCTTTTGGTGTTGTTTTGGTACTGTTCAGCTACTGAATGGCTACTGTTTAACTTGAGGGGGTTGGCGGGGGTGGTTTCCGGGTGTTTTTCGGGTTCCTTCTGGTGTTTGGCGGTGTTTTCACGGGTTGTTGGTGTCCCGTCATGCTCGTTTCTTCACTTCACCTGAGTTCTGTATCGTGAGATGGATGATTCTTGTTCTGGGTTCTATCTCTTTGAGGATATGCATGATACATATCTGTGTTCGTCTATCGCTTCTTTCTCTTCCTGTATCTGTATTGATAGTAGCCGAAGGAGCTCAGCATGACGAAGAAAGCGGCAACGAGCATCATGCCGTAGAATTCTGATATCAGGTATCCGTACCAGTTCAATCCTATGCTCCCAACCATAAGGAGAAGGAGGTACAGTGCAAGTTCCTTCGGCCAGCGGTCAGGATGATGCAGGGGTTTTTTCCGGGTGATCAATCGATACCATAGGTCGTACAGGAGATAGACGATGATTGGCGTCATGGAGATGATTCGACCAGTGTCTCCCTTCAGGATGTTCAACACCCATAGGATGCTGAATGGAATCACCTGTGCGCTGAAGGGGAGGGCCATCTTCAGCTCTATATCCGATAGATTATGAGCGCGCACAAGGTATACTATGACCAGAAAAGCATAGTAGGCGACTGCGAAGAAGACTACAAGGGAGTCGATGAGACCTCCGTCCATCATCGTGTATCACTCGCTTACGCGTACGCAATCTATTCTTCGAGTAGCCTCTTGATCTCACCAACATCGATTTCGACGGCGGATAATCGTTTCTTGAAGTCCGGGAGCTCTTGAGAGAGCTTCTCCATTGAATCCCCCTCAGGTTTCTGTTTGATGATGTGCGCAGTAAGCATGAAAGCCGCAAAAATCAAGATCAGCGAAGCATCGGCAAGACGACTGCCGGTGAAGCTGAACACTCCGATGATTAGGGCCATGCCAATCCAGACTCCGGTAACCGCGACGCCTCTATAATCCATTCATTTCTTCCTCCTTTTCAGTTCCTCAGGCGAGAGTTCAATGTGGAAATCGTTTAACTCGTAGTATCTAAGCGCCCTCGCCTCGTCTTCAAGCAACAATACTCTGGTTTTGACGAGGCCAGCTTCTCTAAGCTTCTTCAGATGCACGTTTGCGAGGGCCCTGCTGATTCCAACTTCCTTCGCAATTTCGCTTAGATATTTATCTCCCTCGGTGAGAGCTGTCACTATTTTTAGTCGGTAGATATGTCCTAGAGCGCTCAGCTTATCCACCAGTTCCGCGTCTTCCACAGTCTACGCCTGCATAACACGTAATCAAAAGATTACATATAAATATTTCTATAATGCGTAATAAAATCTATTCGCGCGCTGAATCAGCATCTGAATGGTTTTTTTAAAAAAAGAGGGGAGATTGTATGAGATCTTGATCAGGGTAGTTTACCGATGATCTCGGCGGCTTTCTCGACAGGTATAGCCGTGAGAGTCTCGGTGCTAATAGAGCCCTGACTACCAAGAGCGAGCAGAGCCTGCATCATGGATTCATTGCTCGTAGCCTTGACCACACAGACGAAATCGTATCTACCCATGGTGTAATAGAACTTGAGTATCTTTCCCCCGAGAGACTCCGCCAACTTGTTGGCTGCTTCCAGTCTCTTGGGAGAGTCCTTGATGTTCTTGATCCCCTCAGCCGTGAACTTTCCCAGGACGATATACTTCGGCATTCACATCTTCTCCATTTTCTCATTTCAGGTTCCATTGAGACACATCTACCATTTGTGACAACAGAACCTTGAATGTCAATTGAGCATTTACGTTATAATGTTTTGGTCAGGCCTAACTACGAGCTATCACTTAATCCACAATTCACCGTAATCATATTCACGACCGATTACAAGAAAACAGAGCTGTGGATGAGCCTATTCAACCGATATAACACTCCTGAGAACTGGAAGACTTTCTGGGACGTAGCCTACTGGGATTGGCCAGACCTGGACGACTACATGAGTAAAACCAGCCTCGGAGTAGACCCGGATGCCAACGTCAAGCGGGCCAATTTTTTTTACATTCTTCCACAACCTTGGACTTCTAGTGGACAAGGGGCTACTTGACTTCGATATGGGGGGGTTTCTCTATGGTGTAGATGTGGTCACGTTCTGGGAGAAAATGGGTCCAATCTATGAGGAGATTCGGGTCTTTACGATAATCCGGAGATAGGCATAATGATTGACCGCCTCTACGAGAGAGAAAAACAAAAACAATCATAAAATCAATCAAGTGTCGAATCGTCAATCTCCGCTTCTACGTAAGGTAACTCATTATCTCTGGTTCTGAAGCTGATGATGATATCAGGAATCCCCAGTGGAATCTCAGACTTCACCGGGATATGAAGTCGAAGCACACAAATTCGTGACACGTCCCTGATCACGCGGGCGACTGAAAGGGGTTCGAATCTCCTTTCCCGATGTTTCCACTCAATTCTTATCCACGCTTCCTACCATCATAATTGGGAAATGAGATTGGACAAGCATTGAACCGAGAGATTGTTCATCGATAATGCCTCACTGTATGGGGCCCAACTTGAGGAGAGGCTGGAGAGGACCGGTGAGGAGGTGGAGGGCTTGATGAGGCTCTTCTCGGAGCACGGTGTGCCCCCGGGGGGTACGGTCCTCGACCTCGCCTGCGGCTTAGGGCGTCACTCCATCCTCCTCGCGGACAAGGGTTACAGGATCGTGGGGGTCGACATCTCGCCTACCTATATCGAGAGGGCTGGGGAGCTCGCGGCCGAGAGGGGCGTCTCGTGTCGGGTCGAGTTCATGATCGGTGACATTAGGCGGATGGGAAAACTCCTAGGGGACCGGGGGGAGTCCTTCGACGCCTTAGTCAACCTGTTCACCTCGCATGGCTACTGGGACGAGGCCACCGACGGGGCCATCTTCAGCCAAGCACGTGAACTGGCGAAGCGAGGTGGCATCTTCGTCATCCATACGGCGAACCGGGATTATCTCGTGAGGCATTTCCAGGCCAGGGATGTGAGCTACGGGGAGGGGGGCCGGGTCATGATAGCGGAGAGACGTCTGGATCTCGAGAATTCCAGGATGTTCAACGTCTGGCGATACTACGAGCAGCGGGGCGATGACCTGGAGCATCTGAGCACGTTCGAGCTCGACCATAGAGTTTACTCACTCCACGAGCTCGTAAGGCAGGTCGAGGATACCGGGTGGAGCTATCATTCAAGTTTCGGGGGGTACGACATGGAGCCAGTATCCACCGACACCTTCGGGATGGTATTAGTAGCTAGGAAGGAATCATGAGGGATGGATTGGTCTGTGAATAAACCCGCGTCGCGCGCAGGCTAGTTCAATTATTAGGTTAAATATGGTTTTAATCCTTATTTTATGAATTGAGGACAAGAAACAGGCGTACAATGATCCTTGATCTCCTTACAGAAACCACCCTCCTCTCGCTTACAGAAGCGACTCAACGCTTCGAAAGAGACCACCACAAGCCCCATGGAAGGATCCAAGACAGCCGAGACAGCTCTCTCAGCCTCTCTCTGTATCCTGTACGTCAACAGAGGCCTCCCCGGGCCCTTTCGGGATCTCTTCAGCCTCGTGACTAGACCCTGATACACGAGTTCGTCCAGGTGCTTTCGCAGGGTGTTGTGTGAGAACCCTGCCTCGGAGAGTATCTGTTGGAAGGTTCTGGGTTTTCCATCCCTTAGAATTGTCAGAATCCCTCTGTCGTAGAAGTCCATTTCACCCATTAAACTGTAAAATAATAATAAAAACCATTTAACACATAATTATGGAAACTATCTGCGCGCAGTTCAATAAATTGATATTATTTCTTAAGTTCAATATATCTCATGAGTGTTCCGTCTCTTAACGAATTGTTGAGGCTAGGTGAAGCAAAGCTCAGTTTATCATTAAATGGAAACGTAATGATCTCGACTTACACCAACATCGATGATACAATAACAGAGAAAATCATGACAATAGATCACACCAAGTTCCGGAAAGATCTAAGGTACAGCTGGAAAGAGTTAAAAAGCAGGATAAGTAAACCTGGATTCTTCTGTCTACTTGTTCTTCTAGACGGTGAACCTATAGCTTATGACTTCGGCTACGACGCTGATGATAAGGGAGTGTTTTTCTCAGATAGCTCAGCCTCAATCATTGAACGTAAAGGAGTGGGTACAGTGATTGCTGTCCTTGAGATGGTTTACCTGTATGAGAACGGTTACAAGGCTGTAAAGTTCACTACAGAGGAGTTGGATCAAGCAGGCAGACCTCTACGCCAGATTTGGGAGAATCTTGGATACAAAACAATCTCTACGGATCCCATTAGTGGAGTTACAATGATGATGGACATTACACAAGATGTAATTTTACAGAAAATAAGAAGACACATCACCCAGATCTAAAAACGAATCCCTAAACGCGGTAAATGCAAAGATAATCGCGCGTGTGCATTAATTGTCTAATACAATTGTAGTAATTCTTTTTCCAGCGCGCGCAAGCGGATTAAATAATTCGTTGAGTTTATTGGGAGAGCCGTACTCCATCATCTTGTGATCGGGATGAAGCGAGTAGGTTCTCCCAAGTTATTGTTCGAGAGCCTAGATTTAACCCCCATCCAAACCACCCTCTGGACAAACCTCCACAGACACGGACCAGGAAGAACCGTAGAATACAACCCCGAATGGGACCTCAAAGCCCTCATGCTCCGCCAACTTGTTGGCTGCCTCCAGTCTCTTGGGAGAGTCCTTGATGTTCTTGATCCCTTCAGCCGTGAACTTTCCCAGGACGATGTACTTGGGCATTCTCATCTTCTCCATTTTCTCAGTTCAGGTCCCATTAAGACACATCTACTGTATTTGGCAATAGAACCTTGAACTTCAACTGATCCTTCGGGTCTATAATGTTTTAGACAATCCAATCAACGAACAATCAGTTTATCCATATTTCACCGAAATTCAGATTATGATTATCGACAACCACGTTCACTTCGGGGGTCCACCCCTCAACGCGTGTGGTCGATAAGGAAGAAAATGGTTCAGTGAATGAATTAGTCTGTGAATAAACCCGAGTCAACCTGTTTAGAGTTGAGCTCGTCGTATCCGGCCTCGGGTACGTACTTGGCGATGATGGGCATCCTCACGAGCCCATCGACCACGATCATGAATATGAAGGGCGCGAGGTAGCCCACATGATCCCAGAGATACCCTCCCAGCAAGCTCGCGGGGACGGCGAGGAGGTTGAAGGCGCCCACACTGAGGGCGGTCATCCTAGCCCTCTGGTGACGCCCCACCAACTCCACCTCCTTGGCCTGCCATGCGACCCCGGTGGAGTCGTTGACCCCCATGAGCACCCACGCTAAGAGGAGCAAAAAGCCCCCGCCTCCCCAGAGGAATATGATCGCGGCCACGTACATGGTGAGCCTCCCCCCGATGATGAGTTTCTTCCTCCCGTAGACATCGGTGAGGCGCCCCACTACGGGGGACAGGACGATCCGGGTCAACGTCCTCACGGTGACCATGAAGGCGATGGTCATAGCGGAGGCCTCCCAGACCAACGAGGCGTATATCATCCAGAAGGGCCCCGCGAGGCCTATGGATATGCTCCCCAGGCTCTTCATCAGAACCCACGAGCGGACGCCGTCGATGGACAGGACGTCCCGATAGTCCGCGATCATCTGGCTGAACGAGAACGGGACGGACTGCCCCTGCCTCCGGGGAGGCGTCAGATAACGCCAGACGAAGGCGACGATGGCCAAGGAGAGCCCTATCTGGAGGTAGTAGAGGGGTCGGATGCCGTCCGCATCCATCCCGCCGAACCAACTCACGACGGCCCCGCCGACCAGCCCCGCGAAGAGGATCGGGCTCATGACGAAGAGGTTCGCCAGGCCGTACACCGTCCCCCGGGAGCCGTCGTTGACGCTGTTCGCGTACATCGCCTGCCACGCGGGCTGGAGGATGCCCTCCGAGACGCCGAACAGAATGAAGGCCACGGCGAGCCACGACCAGCTGGGGCTCAGGATATAAGCGATGGGAACCAAGACGCCCACCGCCGTGCCCAAGAGGAAGAATGCCTTCTTGTCCCCGCGATCAGAGATCCATCCGGTGAGAACAGAGAAGATCGTGGAGAAAGCCAATCCGATGGAGCTCAGCATCCCCAGCTCCGTGCCGGATGCCCCCAACGCGAATATGAAGAGGGAGTTGTAGGGGTTCATGTTGACGATGAAGTTGGCGAAGGAGTTCCTGGCCATCATCACCTTGAAATTTCGGGGTAGTCCGCCTAGAAACTCGGTAAGATTTTTCGTTCGAGCCAAATGAAGTCGTCATGCCACCTTGAGTGAAATTTACGTTCTTACATTGACACAATACACTTGAATAAAAATCATTCATTTTCGAAAGCGGATCACCGGAGCATAGGGGGTGAAAAGACTACGTTTTTTGCACTCGTGATCGATGGGCGAGCGAGTCATAGGCAAACGTAAAATGATACCTGACCCCCATGTGAGTTTCACTCGGTGATCAACATAGGAGAGAACGAAAAGTCCTCCCTGGGCAGGCTCATGAGCTCCAGCCTCCTCATCATGGTCCTCACCCACATGCTGGTCCACGCCGCAGGGAACATGCAAACCACCCTCTTCCCCGTCCTCAAGGAGGAGTTCAGCCTCACCTACCAGCAGATCGGCCTCATCATCGCTATCCCCAGCCTCTGCCAGTTCCTCTTAAGCGTCCCCAGTGGGATGGTCTCCGACAGGTTCGGCCCAAAGAAGCTCATCGCCGCGAGCATCGTGATAGCCGCCGTGGGGGCCCTTCTGGGGAGCGTCTCCATGACCCCCTGGATGTTCATCCTCGCCTCCACCCTCCTCACATTCAACTCCACCCTCTACCACCCCCCCGCCCAGAGCTACGTCTCCGATATCACCAGTCCCCAAAACCGCTCCAGGGCCCTAGGGATATGGCACAGCGGGGGCACCACCGGGGTATCCCTGGGCCCCCTCTCCATCACCATCCTCATGGGGCTCCTCGCCTTCAGCTGGAGGCAGATCTACAGCTTCTGGGTCATCCCCATCCTGCTGGGGCTCGTGGCCCTCTACTTCGTAAAGCCCGCCGCCGAGATGGTGGAGAAGGAGGTACGGGACTCCTGGGACGAGGGGGAGACCGTGGACACCCTCCTCAACTCCAACATGATATTCCTCCTCCTCTCCGGTACCGTGAGACGCTTCGGGGGAGGCCTCACCACAGGCTTCCTCAGCATCTGGCTCGCCGAGGCTCAGGGATGGACCATCAGCCAGATCGGGATAATGCTCGGGATCAGCTCCCTCATCGGTATAGTCGCCAGCCCCCTCGGGGGGGAGCTCGCCTCCCGGTACGGGGAGAAAAGATGGTTCGCGGCCACGCTCTTTGTCTCCTACGCATTCTTCGCCCTCGCCTTCTTCCTCAAAGGGTACTGGCCCTTCATGATCGCCTACATCACCCACGGGTTCTTCGGCATCCTAGGCATGCCCGCCAACATGACCCTCACCGCCCGCCTCTCGCCCCCCAAGCAGAGGGGGGTCGGCTTCGCCCTCGCATCAATACCCATGAACGTCGTCATGCCCATCGCAGCCATAGCCGCAGCCTACATCGCCGACACATACGGGCTCTACCCCATATTCATCGCGACGTCGGTGATATACTTCATCGGGCTCGCAATCCTCCAGATTGGAGTGCGGATCGAGGACTAGCCCCCCAACAAACCCCCGCTCGACACGAGCTAGAGACGGGGGGCGACCTTCTCGGCGAAGAGCCTGAGACCCTCGAGGCTCGGCATGTCCCCGAACCGGATCACGAACAGGCCGACCCCCAGCTCCACGTAGGGCCTCAGCTGCTCCACGCACTCGTCCGGGGTCCCCGTTATGTAGGCCTCCTCGGCCTTCCCCAGCCACTCCTCGAAGAGCCCCGGGGCCCGGTTCGCCTCCCACCGCTCCCTCATGTCCTCCAGGTACTCCTCCCGGGTCGGGTGAACCACCACTCCCAGGCTCGTCGACTTGGTGATCTCGCCGTAGTCCCTCCCCACCTCCTCGCAGTGGCGCCGCAGGGCACCCATCCGCCTCTCCACGTCCGCGAGGGAGCCCCCGAAGTTGCTGGCCTCGGCGTACTTGGCGACCAGCCTCAGGGTGAACCCCTCCCCGCCTCCCCCGATCATCACCGGCGGATGAGGCTTCTGGACCGGCTTGGGTTCAGAATATGCCCCGCTGAGCTTGTAGTGCCTCCCCTCGAAATCGGTGCGCTCCCGGGTCCAGAGGCTCTTGATGATCCGCACCGACTCCCCCAGCATCTGGAGCCGGACCTCCGGCGATGGCCAGTCGATACCCCTCTCGGAGCACTCCAGCTCGGACCAGCACGCCCCGATCCCCAGCTCCAGACGCCCCCCCGAGACGAGATCCAGGGTCGAGGCCATCTTCGCCATGAGCCCCGGATGCCTGTAGAGGTTGCAGATCACCATGCTCCCCAGCCGCACCCGCTCCGTCAGGGTCGCGAGCCAGGTCATCGTGGTCCAGCACTCCAGACGCTCCCGACACACCTCCCGGCTCAGATGATCCGAGACCCAGACGCTGTGATACCCCAGCCTCTCCGCTTCCAGCGCCGCCTCCCGCACCACCCCCACGTCCAGCCCACCGTAGCGGTACTGAAGCGCATGGTAGAACGGCAGGGGCCTAGAGCCCGAGGGCACCATGACGGGGAGCATCACGCCAAAATCAACGTCACCCAAACGATTCACCCGATTCAGGTAGCCCCCCCGGCGATTTAACCTGTTGCCCTCACGGGGAAACTGGGCGCAGCAACCATGTGCACGTGCATTCTAGAACCATCCGAAGACCGGCATCATCGGTGACATGTTCCGGCGAGGCTCCAAGAGAATGTAAAGAATAAATTATCTAGAAAATAGACTAATAAACATAATACCCAATTAAGAGAGTGTGAAATCGACCCAAAAAGATTGGGAGAGAGTATTTCAATACGACCACAACTCAAGCAGCCAAGTTTCACTTTTCGCCAATATGGACAGCCCCGTACGAAATCGCCTGACAAATATTTTTCAGGAGTTTTTCAAAAAAGAGGGTTTGATTTTAGATGGCGGTTGTGGCGAGGGGGAATGGTGTTATTCATTAGAGAAGCGGGGATACAGAGCAATCGGCATCGACATCGTCCCCGATGCTATTCAGCACGCCCACAGGATCGGAAGACAGAACGGCGCAGAGTCCGCCTTCCTGATCGGTGATGTTACACGGCTCCCCTTCAGAAAAAACGTTCTCGGGGGCTACATCTCCCTGGGGGTCGTGGAGCACTTCAGACTCAGAGAAGAGGTGACCAGAGCCCTCGCGGATGCACAAAGGTCGCTAGCCCCAGGAGGCAGAGCATTCTTTGCGCTACCGGGGCTCCTTGTATGCCTTCGAAACAGTCTGAGCCTTCTGGTGACCGGAGACAAGGTCGGGATGTATCATAAATACATCTCGAAGAGCTCAATGGAAAGACTCCTCAGATCGGCTGATCTCAGAGTGTTGATATCGAGACATGAGAAGGGATGGTTGGGCCTCGGCAACATCATCGATGGAATCATAAAAAAGTTCGGCAGCAATAGACTCAGGGAGCAACTGATTATATTCTGGTCCAACCGAAAACCAGTGTTATTTCTCTCTGGAAATTATTTCTGGACAGAAAATAGGTTAGATTAAGGCAGATAGAGAAAAACTGGTTCAACGGCTCGGCAGTGGGTTTTAGCTTAAAAAAAAGGAAGGAAGAAAAAAAAATTAGACCTTCACTGTCCCGATGCCTTTCTCGATGGTTATCTCGGTCCCGTAGGGCTCCGACAGCTTCTTCATTATCCCCACGATATCGGCGCCCTCCTCCTCGTCCACGAACATGGGCCTCCCCCTCTGGCTCCGAGGCTTGTCCTGCCCCAACTCCACCGGGTAGAGCTTCAGGCTGCTGAGCCGGTCCCCCTCGAACTCCATGAACGGGATGACGCTGATCCAGTACTTCCTGTCCTTGGTGAACCACTTCGAGGCGGGCCACCCCGGCCTCGGCGGTGCATCCGTCCTCGCGTCGAAGGCGTCCGACACCATCCCCTTGTAGGGGTCGAGCTTGTAACTCTCGTAAAAGTCGGCGGGCATCTTGTAGACGGTCTCGTTCTGGAAGATAAAGTCCCCCAGGCTGTAGAAGATGGGCCTCCCGTCACGGATCTCGATGCCCCTCATCGCGTGGTGGCCGTGGCCTATGAAGGCGTGGGCCCCGGCGTCGATGGCCTCCCGGGCGAAGGTCTCGATGAACTCCGCGGGCTGCTCCCTGTCGTGGAGGAGCCCCTCGTGGGCGTGGAGGCTGAAGAGCACCCAGTCCGCCTGCTTCGCGGCGTCCCGGATCGACTCCAGGTTCCCCTCCATGTCCCCCTTGTGGGGCTTGGTGTGCATCCCGACGTCGTCCCCCACCACGAATTTCTGGCGCAGGAAGAGGTGGGCGTCCTCGGGCTGAACGAGCTCGGGGATCCCCAGCGCCTCCTCTAAGCCCTTGATGGTCTCCAGGACCTCCTCCTTCACCGTCCACCATGTCTCAGTCCTCAGAGGGTTGAGCCCCGGCCTCCCCTGGAGGTCCCTCCGGACGTCCCCGGCGCGACCGAACGAGGCGTAGCTCGAAGACGCCGAGATGAGAGCCACTCTCCCCTGGGGATATTCTTTATAGGCGGGGGCTCGGGCCTCGGCGAGGTCCTTCCCGGTGCCGGAGTGGAGGACCCCCGCAGCGTCGAGGTGGTCCCGGGTGCTGAAGAGCCCCCCGTATAGATAGTCGAGGCTGTGATTGTTCGCGGTGGAGAATATGTCGTAACCCATCCACATGAGCTCGTCGATGATATAGGGGGGAGCCCGGGTGTAGGTGCCCCCGGACTCGGCCGAAGGCCAGATCCAGTCCTCGTAGTCGTGGAGGAGCATCTCGTGGTTGGTGAACGCGATGTCCGCGGACCTGATGAGCTTCACCATATCGAGAAACTCGGGCTCCGAATGGACGCTCTGCCTCATGGTGATGAGGGAGTCCCCTGTGGCGACCAAGCTGATATTCTTCTTCATCACAATACTTCCAAAGTACACTGTAGGACTTACCTGATAAAATATGCGCGAAAGAAGCGAGTATCCTCGGAGTTAATCAGCTTCGATCTGCGTTTCGTCTCTTCTTTTTGAGCCATTCTCCTGCTCGAATGTCAGCCCCACGGTCAGGGGAGGAGGAAGAACGGTCAGTGAAGACGGAGATCCGAGGGCCTCCCACGGCGCCGAGACTTTCCGCTCCCCCGATGTTTCATCTCGATCATCGCTGGCGAAGGGGTCCTCATCATCGACGAGGATGTGCCTCAAGTAGTCGTCGAGAGTCGAGCAGCCCACCACCTCGATCTCGAAGTCGTCGGGGTTGACGCTGTGCTCCAGATTCCTCTGGGGGATGAGGACCTTCCTGAAGCCCCACGCCTCGGCGGCCTTGATCTTCTCGTAGAGCCCGCTCACCGCCGTCACCCGAACTTCGTCGTCGGAGCCCACGTTGATCTCCCCGGTCACGGCGACGTCCTGCCTCATGGGGCGCCCGGTTCGAGCCAGGGTGCGGGCCCGCCTCCCCGAGATGAGGGAGCAGATGAGGAGGGTCATGGTGACCCCGGCGCTGGGCCCGTCTACCCCCTGGCTCTGGGAGAAGTCTATGTGGGTGTAGTAGTGCTGGGCGATGTCCACGTTGTACCGCTTCAGGATCACGGTGCGTACCTTGTCGATGCTGTCGTCGATCCACCTCCCGTCCCGGGCGATCCCCGTGACTTTGTAGAAGCCCCGGGTGCTGTCGTCGGGGCTCTTCCGGTGCATGTAGGCGGTTACCTTGAGGATGGTCCCCGTCCTCTCCCCGCTGAAGCTGTCAGAGACCGCCGCGAGGCCATAGATGCTCCCGAAGGAGGTCCCCCGGGGCTCGATCTCCAATAGGGAGCCCCTCTCCTCGATCTGGTGCACCAGGATCTGCTGCTGAATGGTCTTGCAGTGCTCCGCCACCGCCTCCCGGACATGCGACGCCTCCACGAACTCGAGGCCCTGGTTGAGAGCGAGCTGCCCGGCTGTCTTGATGACCCCGATGAGGGGCCTGAACTTGGTGATGATGGAATTCCTCTTGTCGCTCCGCCTCCGGCCCTCGTTCACGATCTCCTCGCAGGCCCCCCGGCTGAAAGAGGGCAGCCTGAAACGTTTCACCTCCTGGGCGATGAACTGGACATACTTGCGGCGGTTCTCCACCGTGTTGAGCATGTCGTTGTTCATCCGGATCACCCGCCCATACCCGCATATCCTGTCCATGAGGGCGGGATGGATGCGGTCCACGGCGTCGAAGTTCCCCGCCGCCACCAGCAGCGTCAAGCTGGGGATGGGATCCGTCGAGACCGCGAGGGCAGAGGTCCCCCCGCCGTCGTGCATCGCCCTGTGGGCGATGGGGAGCTGCCCGTCCTCCAGCACCGTCAGCAACGTAGTCGCCTCGAAGGGCTGGAGATTCTTCACCTCGTCGATGTAGAGGATCCCCAAGTTTGCCCTGTGGACATCCCCTGCGGTGACCCTCTGATGCTCCGGGGTCCCCAGCCTCCCCGTCTGGTACGGGTCCCAGGCGATGCTCCCGAAGAGCTGGACGCTCGAGTGCCCCGTGGCATCCACGAACGGTGCAGCACCCTGGCTGTTGTCGATGAGCAGCTTCGGGGCGGTGGACCGGATCGCCCCTCCGATCCCCCGGGCCTGCGCGCCCTGACGCCTCTCCACGTAGACGCTCAGGATGAACGCCATGAAGAGGAGGAAGCCTCCCTTGACGATCTTGTCGGAGATGCTGGCGAACGAGCTCGTGACAACCCCTCCGGAGGTTCCCGCGGCGAGACCATCCAATGAGCGCCAAGCCAGGTAGTTCTTGAGGAGATCTGACAGGCCGAGCCCGAGGAAGGAGAATCCGATGACGAGGATCATCCAGAATGCAGCCTTGAAAGCGACGTTGTAGGCGGTCCTCATCTCCTCCCCCTTGGGCTTCTCCCGGGAGACGAGCGCCTTCCCCTCCCCCGCCTCGTGGATGCTTATCCTCGGAGCACTCGGGTTGACCTCGTTGGGCCAGCACAGAACGTCCTGGGACTTGAATCCCTCCTCCTCATATTTGCCCGTCAGATGGGCCGCGAGGGCTCTCCCGATGAGGCTCTTCCCCGTCCCCGGATCACCGAGGAGAAGCAGGAATGGGCCGGGGGGCACGGTCTTGCTCTGAGGTCTTTTGGACCCCGGGTCCCGCCAGCCGTCGAAGGCCCCCTCGCTCCTGATCCATTTCAGCTTGTGGATCCACTCGTCCAAGACGAGGTTGCACTCCTCGAGGGCCTGCTCCTGGCCGACGACCCAATCGAGGAGGTTGGAACTCACGGGGAATCCCCGGGTGCTCTCGAACTGCCCCCAATCCCACCTGATCCCTCGCAGCTCCTCGACCTCTTCCCCGAACACCGATCATTCAACTCTCTGGTGCATTGGATTCCCGAAGGGCTCCACCTGTGCGTCCTCCATGGGTCGTCTGGTTGACGAGATGACGCCTATACGGCCTTTCTGGCGTGATTGGTTTCATGAAGCACTCAATTGGTTGGTCCAACTAGAACGGAGTTTCTTGAAATGATTGATAAGAATTACCTCAGATTATGTTACGGTTCTCGATATATTGGGATATATGCGTTAAGCGTTATAACTCAGGAACTCTTCCAAGATTCAATTGCATTATTAGTTAAGGGTAACCAATATTAATATCTCCTCTATAGTGTATTTCCCTGAATAACTTTGCTCAGACAGCACAAAAAACGACTTTTTCCACTGCTGGGTTTAGTTATTTTAATTTCATCAAGCATTATCAGCGCCACCCAATATATGGGCGGGATACCGGTCGCACCAATCGGGACAGCGCAGGCCGCCCTCCCGGACTACCCCATCAACGTCATTGTAAACCCCCCCACGGACTATGGCAACCTCATCATCGCCTCGCATGAGAACGACCTCACACAGGGCAACTGGATAGAGCTTGGGGGAGGGGCCCCGTTCGAGATACCCGCCTTCAGCCTCACCTTCACGAGCCCCGGAATGGTGGAGTACCTTAACAACGACACCACAGTCAACTTCATCCGGAGCGTAACCAGCAGCGAGGTGACATACCCCCTCAATGTTCACAGGGCGTACGCCACCGGAGACACGATCAACGGGACCTTCTGGGGCTCACCGAGCTTCGCCGGCCTCGACGTGAACCTCAAACTGCTGAGATTCCAGTCCTTCACGGAGATGCGCAACTTCCTGAGAGACATATTCACGGGGGACATGGCATTCCTGCGGGCCAAGCTCACCAACCCTCACTGGAGCGCGTCGAAGACCCTGGACTCCAACGGAGACGCGTCCTTCACGATCACCCCCAACCCCGGGGCCGGGGACTACCTCTTGGTGGTCCTGAGGGAAGTCGGCGCCTCATACCCCAAGACGCTCTATCTCTACTCCGCCACAGTCGTCGAGGTCCTTGAAAGGGACATCACCGTCACCGCTCCCACTGAGGTCGCCCAAGGCGACTTCCTAGATGTCGGCATAGAGGTCCACGGAAGCCCGGGCTCCTTCATCTACGGATCCGCCCTCGTCAAGAGAAACGCCTACTCAGCATACTTGGCGTTAACGAGCGACGGCACAGGAGAGGGGACGGAGCTCCGAGTCAACGGAGCCCTGGTCGCCAACGGCAGCTTGGCAGCCGCCATCTCCTCCGGGAACATCGGCGCCTCGTTCTTCACGCCGACCTACGTCATAGAGAGCCTGAGATCCATATTTGATTCCAACGCGGTCTCCGTGGGATTCACCGGGATGACACCCTCAAACAATGCCTCGACCTCGCTGGCGACATCGGATCTCCTGGATGGAAATTATGTGCTCATCACGGCGGTATGGCAGGACTATGTTGACCGCGTAGTAGCGTTCAACCAAAGCTATGTGTCCATAACCACGACCACGTCTTCCGGAGGAGGAGCTGCTGCTCCACCACCAACCCCCACCGCAGAGGATCTCGAGGAACTCCCAGTTGAGGCGGCCGCCGAAGTCATAGAGTCCCTGCCCCCGACGACTGCGGCGAAGATCATAGAGGAGGTCAATAGCGATACCGCTGCCGCCATATTTGAAAAAATCAGCGTTGAAGCAGCCATAGCAATCGTAGAGAAGATGAATATTACAAAGGCAGTCGCTATTATTGAAAAAACCAACATAGAAACAGCCACAGCAATCGTAGAGAAGATGGACTCCACATTGGCCGCCATAATTCTCGAGAAGATCAACACACAGCTAGCTGCAACCATCATCGAGAACATGGATCCAGAGGTCGCCCTAAAAATGGTCGAGATGATGGAGGAGGCCCCGGCCTCTGAGGTCATTTCTAAGGTTGGTAGGGGGACTGCAAAGGGGATCTTCGAGGAGGTGGAGAAAATGAGCGAGGTGAAGGCGGGGTCTCTCATCAGGACCGCAGTAAGGACGAACAACACTGAGGCTTTCGCTGAGATCTTGTTAACGGTGAATGACAACGCGACTGTGGGCGGGCTGATAGGGACTGATCCAGAATCGGGTGCCGCCGTTGTCGAGGCGATGGCGGTAAAGGATCTGGACACCACCGCCTGGAAGGTTGAGGCCATGGTCAAGCACAAGACCCGGGAGCTCACCCCGGAAGGACAGAAGGAGTTCCTGGAGAAAACCGGAGACGTGCTCGATGAGGTCACCGTCGACACCCTGGTGGCCCTGTTCATCGAGATCGCCAACCTCCCCGCAACGCCGTCCACGGTGGCGGAGGTCTTCGAGGTGATGAAGATCGACGTCGTCGACGACGTGGTGAACGCCTGGGTCTCAACGGGGGCCCTCTACGAACTCGTCGACGTCTTAGGATTCGTCTCTGACGATACCCTCGAGGACATCTGGCGGGAGATGAAAGATTCAAGGAGGACGACCCTGCACCCTTACTTCACCCAATCCATCCAGCAACGGCTCCCCGAGCTCCCCGTCTTCGGGAAACCTGAGGTAGTCATCCACCTCAAGGGGGCCCGGGAACCCGACACCCAGCTCGCCGCAATCGAGGAGGATATGCCCCACGTGAAATGGTCAATAGTCTACGGCGAACTTACCGAATACGACCTAGAGGGGGCCGTGATGCTCATCATGGTTCAAGCGAACCCGTTGTTGGACTACTCCAACGACGAGCTCAAAGTGGTGAAAGGCTGGCTGGACGAAGGGGGAAAAGGACTCTGGATCGCCTCGGACAGCGACTTCGGGAACGACGCGCTCCGCCAGACATCGGCCAACGAGGTTCTGGAGTATATCGGCAGCGCACTTCGCATCGAGTCGGCTTCAGCGGAGGACCACTTCTCCAACGGTTACGCTCCATATAGAGTCCTCGCCGTCAGCGACAACGCTGACCCGGAGTTCGGATTCCTCGTCTCGGGAGTGAATCGCAGCCTGTTCCACGGACCCGGGACAATCATCGGGCATAAGAATGGCCGATACATCAAGCTGGAGGAGGAGAGCCTCGAGAACGTCCACGTGCTCATGACAACCACGAGTTATGGCGTTATAGTCGACAGCATGGAGCCCCCGCCTCAGGCCCACGAGGCGGGAGAAGTGGGAGCCATCACGATGATGGCCCTGGAAGTAGACCCGGAGAATACCAACGTGATCATCGTCTCCGGAGACGCGCCTTTCGGCCACTTCATGGGGCTGTACAAGCCGGAGTTGATCAGACCAGACAGATATGGACCCGACGCGAACCCCCAGCAGGGCGCCAGACTGTTCGAGAACATCGTCGACTACGTGACCCAGTACTCGGGGCTCATCCTCGGATACGCGAAGACCATCGAGACCCAGGACATCGAGACGGCGGACCTTGAGAGCCAGACTACGCTGCTCCAGACCCAGATCGGCGTCCTCGAGAGAAGCGTCACCAGGCTGGAAGTCGAGTTATCAAGCCTGGAGGGAGCGGTACCCGACTTGGAGAGACAGATGGGGGAGCTGGGCACCCAGATGAGTGGGCTCGAGGCCATGGTCTCCATGCTGAACGAGGAGCTCGCCTCATCGAGGAGCTCCGCAAACAGCTGGCAGCTGTACACGGTTATGTTCCTTTTGGCCGGCATAGCCGCAGGGTACTTCATCAAGCAGCTTCCGGACCTCGCCGAGCGCGCCCGGGAACAGTACCCCCAGTATTACTGATCTCCTCGTGAGGGGCTGTCGGTGAAAAAATACTTCAAAGACGGTCACCCATGGGTCTGTCGCGCGAGGAGATACTCCCGGATCAGGATGACTCGAATCGAAACATCTGAGGCGAAAGGTTGACGCAAAGAAGTAGGTTAAAGGAACTTGTCCTCTTTCTACTGCTGATTTCGCCTCTTCTCCCGGTCACAGTTCAGGCTGAGGTCTCCTCCTTGGAGGTCACCCCGGCCTCCCCGTCGCAGGGGGACGTCGTGACGATCCGGATCGCTGCTCAGCCCGAGGAGGAGGTCGCCATCATTATCTCTTTCTCGAAAACGTTGAGCGTTGTTGACGGCAAGTACGAGTGGATCCTTGAAGACGTCCAAGTCCCCTCGACGCCCAACAGGGTCTCGGTGAGGGCAGAGAGCGTCGCCAACGTTCACATCTCAACCAAGATTATCTTCTTGCCGATCACCAAGAGCGCCACCGCAACGGATGGCGTCGTGACCATATCTCAGGGCAACGTCCCGATTGGGACATATGACCTGAGGCTCCACGGGTACGCCCTACCAAATGCGACAGCTGTGACGCTCAATGTCACGGCGAGCGCCACAGTCAAGACGGATTCCGAAGGAATCTATGATTACAGTTACAACACGAGCAACATACCCCTCGGTACGTTCAGGGTTGAGGCGGGATCCGTCAAGAAGACGGTGAACCTCAACGAGAAGGGTTCATCTCCACCCCCCGCCCACGCCGAACTCGCAATCAGGGACCTCTCGGTATATCCTCCTGTTTCCAGTGTCGGTAGCGAGATCCGTGTTACGGCCATGGTCATCAACACCGGCGAGCGGCTTGAAGATCGCATGATCGGTTTCTCCATAGATCGTGAGCCGTATACCGAGGAGCAGGTTTCCCTCGAGTCGGGAGAGTCCAGGTATCTGGATTTCAGTTTAACCGGGCTCGAGGAGGGATGGCATGTTTTGACCGTCATGGATTCATCCCGGAGCTTCGTCGTGGTCCCCGCTCAGACGGAGGACACGGCTTCAAGGGTTTTCGAACAGCTCAAAGGCGTCCCCTCCGAATTGGTAGCCGACATCCTCGACAGCGTCTCACCCAAGGCTACATCCAATGAGACCGCACGGGAACTCGGGCTATCGGAGGCGATCGAGGTGATCGAGTCAGCCGTTGAACTCGGGTTGACGAGACCGTTTTCGACTCTACTGCTGAACATGGAGAAGGACGAGGGAGCCACCCTCCTAATCTCGGTTGAACCCCGGGGAGGCTCCGCCCTGCTCAAATCGATGTACGAGACCGACCCCCAGAGCTGCGCCGCCCTCGTCGAGGCCGCAACCAGCCTGGAGAGCACGGTCGTGGTCGAGATCCTCGATCTCGTGGAGACGGATCTGCTCTCCCAAGTCCTCCTGGAGATAGCCCGACTGCCCTCGACGCCTTCCACAGTGGCCCGGCTGCTCGAGGGGATGAGTCCGGAGAGGGTCATGGCGGTTGCACGATCCTGGATCGACGACGGGCATCTCCGGGAACTGGGGCTGGTCCTGGACGAGGCCCCGGAGGAGATGCTGAACACCGTGACCGGGAACCTGGAGAAAGAGGATCAGCTCCTGATGCTGCCGCATCTCCTGCCGGAGACGTTCGCCCAAATCGACCCCGGGCTCCTGACCCTCCCCGACCTCACAGTCATCGACGTATCCGTGGACAGATCGGATGCGATGAAATATCTCATCACCGTGGACATCAGGAACACGGGAGTCGAACCCACCTGCGTCGATGTGACGCTGACAGTGGACGGATCGAGGGCGGATACGTTCACCGTCGACGAGATCCGAGGCGAAGAGGAGTTGACGGTGGAGTTCCACTGGGAGCCCGACGCCGTCGGGGGCTACAGGATCGGCGCCGTGGTTGACGGGGACAACGATGTATTCGAGATCAACGAGAATGACAACACGGGATACACGGACGTGGTGGTCGAGAACCCCCGATCATGGACCGGGATCTACTTGGCGCTAGGGGCGTTAGTGCTAGTGGTAGCGGCCGTTGCATATAGGAAATATCGGTGAGTCGCCCCGGGTTTAACCTGGACAGAAAGTCATGCATAACCGTAGAATTATTAAAGATGAGCCCCGAATAAGGGTTTGATAAATATGGCTAATGACCGAGCGCTCGGCGGTATAATCTTCCTGGGAAGCCTCGCTGGTGTCGTGATTTATTTCTGGTTACTGTTCATGTCGCCGTGGGCGTGGCTGACCATTCAGGTCTCCGCGCTCCTAGCGGTGGGGATGGTCCTGCTCATCATGGCGTGGATAGGCTACACCCTGGCGACGACGCCTCCCCCGATGCCCCTGGAGGATTTCGACTTCGAGGCCGAATCGGAGGAAGAAGAGGAAGCCTCCGAGTAGGATTATCGAAGGATAATCAGAAAGGGATATTTTCACGAGGTACTGTGAGAGGGCAGCATTTTTACCGCCCTTTTTTTAACGGGAAAGGTATTCGGAGTTAGTCTACGGATTCAACCTTCTGCGTGTCAGCCAAGGGGTTTGAGGATCTACTCTCTATGAGAGGTTGGATCGCTTTAGAGGAGGTAGGGCATGACCGCCAGGAGCACCACGTTGTTCACAGCGTGGATGAGGACGGGCTCGACCAGGTTCCTCTTCTTGTAATACACGGCGCCGAGGACGAGCCCCCCGGCGAAGGTGAAAAAGAGCTCGGGTATGCTCCTCCAGACGAAGTGCATCGCGCTGAAGTAGAGGGCGGACCAGAAGATGCCCGAGGCGACGCCCAGGGACTTGATGATGCTGTTCTGGATTATCGCCCTGAAGAGGATCTCCTCCCCGAGGGCCACGAAGAAGAGCATGTGCACCACGGTCTGGGTGAAGTAGCCCACGTCGAAGGTGGGGGTCACAGCCGCGGGACGGAGGATGGTGTACTCGACGACCCCCATGGGGATGCCGATCGCCAAGCTGATGAATATGGCGCTCTTGAGGTTAGTGAAGGCCATCCCGAGGCTCTCCAAGCTGATGTTCTCGGTGTGGATCCTCCAGAAGCAGAGGGCCAGCACCAGGGAGTAGACGGCGGGGACCAGGAGCTCCTGTTTGAAGAAGAACCAGGGGAGGGCGGACATGAGCATCATGTAGATGAAGAGGAGGGAGATGTCCTCCACGATCTTGGCCATGGCCTCGGAGACGTTGATCACTGAGAGGAGGCCGTAGGTGACCAGCAGGGTGACCAGGACCAGGAGGATCCCGATGGATTCGCTGATGTACACGATGATGTACTCCACCGTGAACAGGACGACTGCGAGGACTAGGAGGGCGGCCTGGCTGGGATAGTTATCCGGTAGATTGAGCCGCAGGGATCAGCCCTCCCCCCGCTTCATTCTAGGCTTGCTCATCCTAAGATACGCTAACAAAGCCACCAAATAGAAGCCGGTGAAGAAGACGTAGCCGAGCCAGCTGTGGAGGCTCCAGAGGGCCCCGCTGCCGTAGACTTTTCCGGCCCAGATGGTCAACGCGAGCTTCACCGAGTTGACTACGATCAGGGCGACCGTGCCCAGGGAGGCCAGCTTCAGGGTGGAGTTTAGATCCTTTTTCTGGTCGAGGTGCATCAGGCCCACGAGGAGGAGGAATATGGAGATGGAGGGTATCGATGAGCACCCCCGGTCTATCATGAGCTTCACCGCCTCCCCCGACCGGGAGATGAACGCGGCCTCGTTGCCGTCCCAGATGACGCCGGCGCCTGAAAGGCCGAGGAAGAGTCTCGTGAGGACGGCTGCGATGTCGATGAAAACATCGCCCAGGGTTGACTGGATCAGGGAAGGTGAGAGGAAAGTCATCACGGCCAGCGCAGCGTAGGGGAGGAGGACCTTCCAGAGTGTGGGAGTTATAATCAGGGTGGCTCCGTAGCCCACTAGGAAGACCATCATCACCGATGCATGGAGGTACTGGTGCCGGGGCAGGAACTCGGTGTTCCTCATGAAAAAGAGGGGGAACAGGGTCACTGCCAGGCCGAATAGCCTCCTGGGGAGCATTGATGTGTATCCACGTTCCTGGGAGAGAATCAGGTTGAATTCTTCCCAGCGGAGCAGGAGGAAAAAGGATACGAGGAATAGCCCACCCAGGGAGGAGCTGTATCCGAGGTTCCCGGAGAGAAGTTCGATTGCCTTCCCGAGAAGGACCAGGGCGTTATGCCGGTACAGCGAGAGCAGTATGGAAAGGGTTGCGATGGACCACAGGATCACCCGTTTACCGCTTTCCCTGTCCACCCGGACCGGCCACACCATCAGTAGGTCTCCCGCGTCAGCTGGTGAATGAACTTGGGGATGAAGGATAATGCGAACGAGGGATTCAGGAGGCTCAGGGCCTGCACGCCGAGGCTCCGCCTCATCCTCGGCTCCCCGGCCTTCTCTATGAAGACCCTCCAGACGGAGCCGGGTGAAAACTTCATCGGCATCTCTGTGTATCTGTCCCCGTCTCCCATCTTGGCTCCTCCCAGGCCGTCCATTAGATCCATGATCTTCTCCGGAATTAAACCATGCGCCAGCTGATGCAATGCCGCGGTGATCCCTAGATGGAGCGATGCGGCCGAAATTAACCGGTTCTCAGAGGCCTGGGTGACTAGGGAATCGAGCTCCCCCGGGGTCATGGCGTCCAGCGTGTACAGTGTGGTGTAGTACTCGGATAGGACGTACATCAGCTCCTTTATGATGGAGTGGCTTATGATCGCGAGGAGATCCGATGCGGGGTCCAGGGCCCTGACGGTTCCGCCCCCGACCTCCACGTCGACCACGTGATCGAGGAGGTTCCTCTTGTCCAGGTAGATAATCTTGCTGACACCGATCTCGTCGTAGATGTCGATCCCGATGCTGGACTCGGGGTCCCGAAAGGTGGTGGACAGGGGGCCCTCGTCCAGGGTGATGAAACCTGCTGCAGTGAAGGCCTCCCCGAAGGGTTCCAGATCCCCGTCGAAGGCGATGACGTCGAGGTCGACGGTGGTGTACGGGTAGGGCCGGATGGTCTTGAAGAGGGAGTAGTTCAGCCCGGCATCCTGGAGGATCGAGGCGACCCGGGGTATCAGCCGGATCGTCTCCTCGGATTTCTCAATCATCGAGGCCCTCTCCTCCTCGAGCGAGGCGGGAACATCGTCATCCCCGAGGGAGGTCAGGAGCAGGAGGCCCATGCGGTTCCTCCGGGCGAGCTCATAGAGACCTTGGGCGTCCTCTGCTGGGACGGAGTGGGTCGACTCTGCGAATGGCGACCCCACGACCCTGAGGAGATCTACAACCGACACCGCTCAGCACCCACCTCCGTCTATTATCGCCAGGATCTTATTCAATGAGTCCTTTGGTGTCTCATCCGTCGTGTCGATGATATTGGCGTTCAAGCCCAATTTACCATACAAAGCCAGTTGACGCCTCATGTAACCGGGGTCTTCCCCGCTTCGGGCCACGAGGCGTCCCAGCCCCGCAGTGACGAAGAACAGGGGGCCGGCTCTCCGCATGAGGGCCATCAGGTGTCTGGCTAGGAGGCTGTCGGTCACCGTGGGATCGTCTGTCACCAGGGTGATCCAGACCACGAGGTCTGCGGTGAATCTGTCGGAGACGATGGTGTAGCCGAGCCACGCGGGGAGGGCGTACTGGAGCAGGTAGATCGGGAGGAAGCCGATGTATTCCAGGAGGAGCCACAGCCTCGAGGCAGAGGGGGGGACGGCTATCCCGTAATAGGGGTTCGAGAGGCCATGGAACGCGGGGAATCGGGCGAGGAATCTGGAGAGCAGGGAGACGAAGGTGTGGCTCCCCCGCATCCAGCACCACTTCACCGGCTGCCCCCGCTCCACGAGGGTTCTCGCCAAGGCTCTCGACAGCGTGGTCTTGCCCGAGCCATCGGGGCCGAACAACACGATCAGGGGCTACTCACCAGAATCATACTCGAATCGATCGTTTATGACAGACGCTTAGCGTTTTCGCATGTGAACAACAATCAGTTGAATCAGAATGAGGCGTGAACGCGTTTTTCCATGAGAAATATGTACTCAGCGGGGGGGTAAATAAGCCGGTCAAACAGTTCGATTAGGTACCGTATACCTGTCCTCATGGCCTTTAGGATTCTTGATGCACGTAGATGTTGAATCAGCACGTCCTTCTCGGAAAAGTCCATATCACCACGTAAACCTATCACAATTCTTTTGATGTTAAAGAGGGGGTTCAAGAGGCGAACCATCGATAAAAACGATAGATGGTGTTGGTGAAGAACGTCTCCCTCATGGATTTTCTCTCGTAGGTCCAAGACGACCTTCATCATCAGGCCGCTGCAATAGACCGAGACCAGAGTGCAACCTCTTTCTTTTATAACCCTTTGGACTTCCCTCAACATTTGGCCGGGTTTCATCACATGGTCGATCGCGTTTGTTGAGACCACCATGTCAAATGAACCGTCGATGAAGGGTAGATGCTCAGCGACGCCTTTCACCAACGCGGTTCCTTTGGTTATCCCCGTTTTTTGGGAGTAGTCATCTAATAGCGGGTCCAGCGCACATCTTGCGGTTCCCTGGAAGTAGGTTATCATTCCGAATGGCCCGCTTCCAATATCCAGAACGCTTAGGTCATCGCCAAGACTGAGAGATTTCTTGAAGAATTCATAATAATCGTGTAGAACCTCGTCGCTTCTCTGTTTCCGGGGGCGTATCTCCCAATGCCTTTTTTCATACTTTTGAGCAAGTCTCCATCTCTGGTTCACCGAGGCAGCAGTTTCCACTTCGTTTCATCCACCAGAGATCGCGTATCCACCACTTTGATGGATGCTTTCGGGTAGTCTCGAAGAGAAAGCCTGCAGGTTTTCAGTTAAGAGGAGAGCTTCGCTGGAATCGAAGGCATAGAATGAGACAGTGTCGCTACCGCAGACGATGTTGTCGGATATCCGCCATTGGCCCACCTTGATCCACTGTTCAGGTATTCCGCCTATCTCGTTTCCGCGGTAATCCCTCTCGAACTTGTGGTCATAGACCACAGCTATTCTCGCCTGTCCCGCCTGGGCTAGGTCCACGATCAGCTGTGTGGTCAATTCTCCACTCATGATCGCCCTAGCAGCTTCGAAGTTGCCCAGCCCGTTCATGTCGATCAGCCGTATTCGAGTCAAGAAAGTGATGGCGCCGATATCGTTCGCGACGATGGTGTCCTCGGAATAGAATTCGTCCAAGAAAAGGCCCATCTGGTATTGCTGCTCATAGATGTTCGTGGTTGCCTGGGAGACGTTTTTCAGCGATCTGAAACTCCTGGGAAAGAGGGGGGATAGGAATAACATGATCAGGATGATGATTAAGACAGAGTTGATCCCAATTCTCTTACTTTTTTTGAATGAGACGTTTTTCGTCAAATATTCGTATGAATTTATTGCGATGATGAACAGCCCAAGAGATACTAGGTAGACTTCGTATCTGAAGAAGTTACCAATTTTTGCGAATAGAATATGCATCGATGTCGTGGGGATGAATATCATTGTCATGACCATGGAACGATCCCATACGCCGTCACCTGTATTGTATTTGTATAAAAATAGCAGTAATGCTGTGAAAATTAGCGTAAGGATCAATCCATCGATTGTCAAATAATGAAGGAATTCGTACATGAAACTGAATAATCCAAGGGGCGTAATTGTTGGGAAGGAGCCCTTGAGGGAGATCGGGGTTGGAAAAAAGCCCCATCCGTTCAGGATAGATATGAGCCCGTAAGCCACCAAGGGGATGACACCACTTAAAATGAGAACGACTGAAACCCTGATCTGCTTCCTAACATAGAATAGTAGAGCGACGACTCCGATGAGAAACATCGCTTCGAATCTCGTCGTGATGGAGACCACGGATAACGCCGCCAAATAACCAAGGGATGGTTCACTCTCGTTGGCCAACATCTTCGCAGACTGAGTCACGAACAGCAGAGTGATGAGCGCATGAAAGATGTGCTCCATCCCAACGAAGACGGTGGAGGGGAGAGGGGACACGAAGATCGTCAAAAACAGAACCATGAAAGTGTACGAGCGGGATAACCCATGTTCCGATAAGTAGCCATAGAGCACGCCGATAAGCAGAGTCCCCGATATCAGATTAAGTAAAAACGGAGTGATCTCGTTAACACCGGCTATGACGTAGGCGATAGATAGGAGAATTATCCAGGATATCGAGGAATCTGACGAGGAGAACTCGTACTCCGTCACGCCCCACACACCTTTTTGGGCGAAGTTTTTCGCGATGGACATGTGGATATAGGGGTCATCGAGGGCGTAGATGAGGCGGCCACCGTTGTTGTTCACTGATGATACGAGTACGAGGGCGACTGTGCCCCAGAAAACGAGGAGCGCGGCGATCAGAGGCCAGTGCTTTCTCAGGTCAGGCACGACTATTAGGCTCGTGAGCGCGGTATTTTAAAGTTGAATATCATGCCATGATGCCCTCGAATAATTCTATCATTCTATGACCGATGGCATCCAGAGAATAATTGCTCACCATGTGCGACCTCGCCGACGAGCCGATTCTTCCCCTGGATTCGTCGTCCTTCAGAAGGCCATCCAGGGCTTCCCTGAGCTCCCCCTCCTGGCCGGGGGGGATCAGGACCGAGTTGCCGCCGCCTGCGACTTCTCCGATCGCCCCTGCTTTCGTCGTGACTAGGGGGGTTCCTGAGGACATGGCTTCGAGGAGGGTGACGGGGGGATCGATTATCGTATACGGTTTCCGGAAGGGGAGGGCAGCGATGTCCACGGCATTGAAAAAACGATCTATGTGGTCGAAGCCACTGAATATAGCGTTGTAGTAATAGTCTCCTCTGCGATTCAGTATTTTGATCTTGTCTTCCACCCCATATTTTTGCACGTGATGCATAAAGTCCTTGTACTGCTCCTCGGTGACGAAGGGAGACGAGACGATGGCCAGAATCAGATCCCTGTGGCTTGACGACACATCGCCCACAGCCTCAACCAGATCGTATGCTCCTCGATCCAAAGTCAGATGGCCAACGTATCCTATTATTCTCGCATCTTCGGGAAGCCTCAGCAGCTTCCGGGCTTCGGTCTTGTCTCGGGGTTTGAATCGTTCGGTGTCAACAGGGTAGGGTACGTGATGAACGTTGCCCGGGTCGAGGATCCCGGAGTAGTGGCTCACGAGTCTACGATTGATGCAGAAGACGTGGTCCGTGCTCCCGTGGCTCAACAGCCATCTATGGTTTCCGTGGAAAAGCCCCACCTCAGGGGTGTAGGGGTGGAACGCGTGAGCGACTATCTTCACTTTCTTATTCCTGGCCTTCGAAAGGAGTTTCAGGAATGCGGAGTATTGGGTCATCGGGACGTTCGTCAGGTATATCGCATCGAAGCCCTTGGTCAGGCAACCCGAGATAAGGATCCTGTAGAGTTCGTGAATCTTGAAGGCGACGGCTCCCAGCGTTTTAGAGAACTTGGGTATGGCGAACATGCCGTACACGGCGTAGACCTGGTCGTCCAGGGGTTTGTAGATGTGGACGTCGCCCCTTGTGAGGGGCCGCCCGTGGGAGATGACCCGGGGTTTCAACTCTGAGCCTAGGACGCTGTTGATGAGGTTGATGGAGGCCTGGGTGTGACCCTCGGGTATGGGGTCTGCGTACCTCTTCGCGATTATCGCGAGCCTTTTACTCATAGGGTTACGCTTCCAGGGCGCGGCCTACGTGATTCCTAGAGCCTGGATGAAGATGTCGAAGACCTCGTCCATGGATATGGTTGACCTCGGCACCGGTTCATCGTTCTTCGCGAGAAAGGCGTGTTGGCCGGGATTCCTAGGATGGTATCCGTGCATCCCCCGGGGAACCGTCCTGCCCTGGAAATAGTTCGGGGAGACCACGAACCCCTCGTCGACCAAGAAGATGAGGTCGCCGAAGGCGTCGTCGCCGAAGTCCAGGCCCAAAGAGCGTAATTCATCGTCCTCCAGAATCACTCCTCCCTCGATCGTTCGCAGCAGCTCCGTGATCATGGATTCAGCAGCCTCGGTGTAGAACCAGAATCGGGCCATGGTTGCGTCGTAGAACGAGAGATAGTCGTACCCGTCTCGGAGGTCGAGACAATTCACTCTTCCTTGGACATCTATCGAGTGCTTGACCTCGCTCATGCCGTGATCGGAGAAGACGATGACGGTGCCATCCGGGTTGCTCGATTCGAAGAGCGCTATCAGATCGTTGATGAATGCGTTGAGTTCACCCAGTTTATCCCGGGCTTCCCTTGAATCCACTCCATAATGGTGTTCAATGGAGTCCAGCTCCGTGAAGCCGAGGATTATCACGTCGTTTTCCATTATCGCTTCCATGCCCTTCCCATGAACTTCGTGGTCCTCCTTGACATCGGGGTATCCGATGTAGCGATAATTCACCCCCCTGCTCCTCAGGATATCGAACAGGGTCTCCGTCTCACCTAGGCAGCCGGGTTGATGGATGTCCGATTCATACGGAGTGAAGTGGCTGAGCTTGGAGACGGGCACAGCGAAAGCGTCGTATGAACGGAAGGGGCGTATCCATCCGCTCAGGAATCTTATCGTTTCCCGGGCGACGATCTCGTAGAGCGATCTGAATTTACGTGGGGCTCTGGCCACAAGTTCGTCCAGATACATCAGGTATCTGGAGCCCAGCCACCACCAGGGTGAAGACTCGGGAGAGTACGCCAGTTCGCTCCACCGCCCCGTCTCAGAGGGCATTTTCCCGGTCCACATGATAGATTGCTGCGCTGAGCTGTAGCCCAGTGCGGGGGTCAGTCTGATGGGCTCGTTGGATAGATTGAGCGTGAATGAGGAGTCGTTTACCCGGTCGTATCCGAGGCCGTCGATGAAAACGATGAGGGTTTTATTCACTCGATGTATCTCGACCACATCTTTGAGCCGACTCGCCTCATCCGGTCCCAGTGCTTGATGGGGTTTTCAAAGATTCCCGGCGGTTGCTCATGGGGGAGTTTGTTGAGGTATTTTTGAGCGTCTGAAAGGAGGGGGGCCCGGTCAATGTGTTCTTTCTCTAGAATCCCGGGCGTCGCGTAATACTGGAGTATCAGTGTGGAGTAGACCGCAGCCGGCAGAGAAGCGGATAAGAATCTTGTGCTTCGGGGAATCGAGCCGAGAGAATAGTTGTTAGACTTCAGATAATGGATGATGGAGACCAGACGAGAATCGAGAGTGTTGGCGTACCTGAAGAAAGCCTCCACCAGATCTTTTACATCATGAGCGTCTGGACCGGGATCGCATAGTTCCCTGACATGATGAGCCCAAACGGGCTTGACGTAGTCGAGGAGTTCGAGCCAAACCTTGACTGCGACATCCACAAGCTCTTCATCAGAGCATCCGTAGCCGTATCTCTCGGCGACCCTGCGAAGATCAGGATCATATTTCAGCCTCGTGAAGAAGTCCACCACCTCTGGAAGATCGGGGCATTGCTCCTTCAGGTACGGAAATCTATGGAATTCCTTTTGGAAGACCTCGGCTCTCTCTCCATAACTCAGCTGGAATTTCCCGATGAGGTTCAGGAGGGAGCTGCTCAAATCAATGAAGGCTATGGCCGTATGGTAGATGGACATCCGGACCTGTCGAGGGTCCTCCCTGGTCTTCCAGACGAACACCTCGGGGTCGAGGAACTTCATCTGGGTGGCGATCCTGTTGTTCAGCATCGTGAGGGAATCGATCTTGGGTATGTCCTCGACATCATAGTCTGGGATGACATCGAGGCATTCAGCACCATAGAGCACCTTCCCGCAGTTTCTGAGCTGCAGCGTGAACATCGTGGGAGTCAGCGATTCCAAGTCGTCGACGCTCAGAGGATATATGCTGACTCCGGAGAGGAGGCCGTCTCCCAAGAGTTCTTCGGATATTTTTTCAGAGAGGGCAGCGGATTCTCGTCGAAGCCGGTCTATGGAGGAGTCGTGGCTCGGGGCCACCAGGACCATGAGGTCGTAGTCGCTGAATATCTCGATGCCGTGATCGGTCGCAATCCCTGAGCCTTCTCCCCTCGTCACGCTCCCGGTCAGGATAATCGACTTGATTTTTTCTTCGCCAATGCTAACGAGCATCTTTCGGGTGGCATGTTCGAGGTGTTTCTTCATCAGTTGATCTATGTTTTCGTCCGGGCTCATCTTGAACCCCAGATTGAGTTCACTTGAGTTCATCGGAGAGGAGAGATAGGGCGTTCTGATGTGAGGTGTTTCAGCAGACCAGTCCGTACCTGAGGGTGCATGTCTTGCAGTAAAAGTCGTCCTTGTGTTCCTCTCGGTGCCGCGAATACTCCTGAAGGGTCCAGTCTCTCTTCCTGTCGGCTGCTATCGCCTCGGAGAGTCTTCTCCTGAACCGCCTGTACTGCTGATTGTTCCAAATCTCATCTAGGCTGGTGTCGTTCAGATTCCCCATGACGTATGTCTCCGGGAGCATGCGGGTCTCTATCTTGTCGAACCACTCGCTCGGCTCAGGGGTGATGGAGTAGTGATCCCCGACCAGGCAGCAGGGGATGACCGACCCGTCGTGGGCCACGTAGGGTTTCAGCCAGGGCTCCCAGCATATCTCCACCTTCGGCGTCAGCGGCCTGATGATGAGGTTGACGCCCGTCTCCCTTGCCACCTTCCTGCTTTTCTCGAATATCTGCAGGGTTCTGGTCGCATCGTTGCTAAGGTGCTCATCGTACATCTCGGGGGTCCAGGGTATCAGGTTGTTCAGCCGAATCAGTTTCGTGTACGGGCTGAGAGCCTCGACGAGTTCGGGGAGTTCATGGATGTTCCTCGTGGAACCGATGAAACACACGGCCAGCTCCGGTTTCCCATCTCGCCCGTCTTTTAGATCGTGAAGCTCGCCGATGTTGTTCATGATGCGCTCAAAGTTCGATCCGGGGGACAGCTGTTCGTGGGTGTCATACATGCCGTTGATGCTGAAGGTGATCTCGTCGACGCCCAGATCCACGATCTCGCTCATGTTCTTTTTCGTGAGGAGCATCCCGTTGGTGCTGAAGTCCACTTCGCCGCCTCTCTCCTTGACGGTGCGGATGAAATTGAGGAACTCGGGGTGGATCAGGGGCTCACCCTCCGCCAGGAAGGTGACTTTCATTCCCTCGCGGACGTTTGAGGCGATGTTCTCGAAGGTCTCCTCGCTCAGGAGGATGTCCTCCGAGTCGGACACGCTCTTCAGGCAGTACTCGCATCGCAGGTTGCACTGCGTGGTGACCCAGACGGAGAGGCCCGTGGGATCCCAGGGGACGTGCGACGGGAGGAAGCGGGGGAAAACGGTGTAGAACCGTACGAGGTTCCTATACCCTAATCCTGTGTTGAACAATCCTCTCAGGATCCGGTTCCCAATGGACAACTATCCACGTTCCCTATCGAATTGAGCCTGATTTTCGTGTATTCACGGAAGCACCCTCTTGAACAAACGCTCCGTGTTCTGCCAGAATCCCCTGGCGAAGATGATGTCGGGGTAGATGCACTCGTCGCATGCGGAATATGAGCCCTCCCTGATCTCCTTCCTTCTCTCCCTGTAACCCCTGTAAATGTTCTCCAAGGAGGCCTCCCTCAGGTTGCCCACCGGCTTCTGGATGTTCCCGCAGGGGTACACGTCCCCGGTGGCGAAGACGAGTATCTCGACGTTGGGGGCGAGGCACCGGGTGCGGGTCTCCTCTTGGTTCGCCTTGGCCAGCCAGAACTCGATGAACTCCCGGGAGGTCGCGACGTTGCCCACGGCGTAGGCCTTCTCGATCTGGTCCCTCAGCAGCACGGGGTCTATCTCGGCGAGGCCGCCGTCGAGGCGGGGCTGGGCCACTAGGTCCAGGCTGATGGGGATAATCGAGGCCTTGACCCCGAGGGATTTTGCCATCTTGGTGTATTCCTCGAGCTCCAGGTAGTTGTCTCTCTGGAGGACGAAGTTGATCTGGTTGATCTTCCCCATCTCCTTGAGCCGTTTCACTAGGCCCACAGCCTTCTCCCAGGAGCCCTCCATGCCCCGGATCTTGTCGTGGGTCTCCGGCTTCGCCCCGTCGATGGAGACCTCCACCCGGTCCACGGGGGGGAAGGGGTCCTTTTCTATCCATCCGCTCGTGGTGACGCCGCAGGTGATGCCATATGAATGGATCTCCTCGACGAGTTCGGTCAGATCCTTCCTGATGAAGGGCTCCCCGCCCCCGAGGCTGATGTCCTCGACGCCGAAATCAACGAGCTCCTTGATCCATGCTTTGAGATCCTCCGTCGTGGGGTCCTGTTTCCACTCGTGCCAGAAGGAGCACATCTGACATTTCAGGGGGCAGTTATGGGTGACGATGAGACGGGCTAATGTGGGCCTATAGAACTCGGGTTGGAGCTGCAGGAGGATGTCTTTCAGCATTTCACAGGCTTCCCCGTCGGTTCATCCATCATTCCTTGTCCACCGCGAAGACTCCACAGTCCCTGCACTGGGGAGGGGTCTCCCCCCGCCTGATCATCGCTCGGAACCGCTTGTACTCGGGGGAGTCCCATATCTCCTTGAAGCTATTCTCGTTGACGTTGCCCAGGCTCAGCTTCTTCTGGAGTTCCCTCTGGTTCGCCTCGTTCCCGACGCAGCAGGGAATGACGTGGCCGCTCACGAAGATGTAGGGCATGATCCATGCGGTGCACCGCTGAATGGGGGGCTTCTCCCTCTCGGTGTTCCAGTTCCATGCTATCGAGACCCCCCGCTCCTCGGCACGCCTCTTAGTGGCCTCCACGATCTCCGGGGGGACCTCGGTGGCGAGGTGCTTGATCTCCTCGAACTCGTGGAGGAGGTCCGAGAACTGGATGACCCCCTGGTCGCCGCAGATGGAGTGGACGAGGTCGACGTAGGCGGGCATCTCGTGGACGTTGTTCTCCATCATCACGAAGTGGAAGAGAAAGTCGGGGAATATGGAGCCCGACTCGTTCTTGACCCGCACGAAGTTCCTCACGTTCTCCACCACACGATCGAAGTTGGAGCCGATCCGGATCGCCTCGTAGGTCTCCTTGGTCGCGGCGTCGAGGGAGACGAACATCCTGTCAAACTCCAGCTCCACGAGCTCCTTGGCGAGGGCGTCGTCTGTGTAGTAGAAGGTGTCGTAGATCTCGATGTAGACCCCTTCCTCCTTGAGGTGGCGGACCATCTTCATATAGTCCCTGTTGAGGAAGGGCTCCCCGATCCCGAAGAGGCCGATCCACTTGAGCCCGGGGAACTCGTCGACGACCTCCCTGAACTCCTCGTAGGAGACGTCCACCTCGGGCTCGTCCCAGTAGGTGTGCTCGCACATGACGCATCTGAAGGCGCACCGGGAGGTCACCTCCAGCTCGATGTAGGGGGGATACTTCACCAGGAAGGGCAGGAGCCTGATCACTATGGGGTTCTTGGAGTAGTAGAAGATGTTGAAGTGGATCCGGTTCCAGGTGTACCTGAGCCCCTTCACCCTAAGCAGGAGGAGGATGCGATTGAGATTCGCCCACCAGACCCTCAGAAACTCAGACATTCAACATCACGCCACCAGGTCGTTCTCTCTCATCCATTCCACGGCCCTCCCAATGCCATCTTCGGTGCTAACCTTCGCCCTGTAGCCCAGATCACGCTTCGCCTTCTCGATGCTGCAGATGCAGTCCCGCCCCATCTCGCCGAGCACGTGGAACAGCTGTTGGTACATCCCGATCCAGCCGGTCGCCTTGTCTCCCATCTCCAGCGCCTTGGCCACGAAGAGGGGGAGGCTGAAGAGGCTGAGTTCGACATCGAGCTTGGATGCGACGACCTCCAGATAATCCCTCCAGGTTATCATGCCGTCGTCGGCGACCCAGTAGGTCTCTCCGTCGGCTTTTCCGCTGGTCTCGGCTAGGAGGAGGGCCTCGCAGACGTTGTCGATGTAGACGACGCTCCGGTAGACGTTCCCTCCGCCGAAGACGGGGACTCCCCCGACGATGGGGAGGCCTCCTTTGATCATGTTGTAGAGCCGCTGGGTCCTCTCGGGGAGCCTGGGGCCGTAGTACATGGGGGGGCGTATGATGACGGTCTCGATGCCGTGCTCTTCGTGCGCTCCGTTCACTATCCCCTCGGCCTGCAACTTGCTCCTACCGTAATCGCTCTCGGGGTGGCAGGGCATCTCCTCGGTGAGGGAAACGGGAACCCTTACGCCATCCCTCTCCTCGTAGACCCTGTTGAACCCCTGGGCGGCGTTGCTGCTGACGTAGATGACCCGCCTCACACCCATCCTCTCGCACGCCTCGACGGTGTTCCGGGTGCCCTCGGCGTTGATCTCGTAGAACGCCTTGGCGTTCCGGGGGTGGATGACCCCCACGGTGTGGAAGACGGTGTCGATGTCCCTGCACGCTTCATCGAGGGACTCGGGGTCCCTGACGTCGCCCACGGCTACCTCCAAGGAGCCGGCCGGTAAATTTTCCCGGAGCCTCAGTATGTCGGGGTGCTCCCTGTGTTCGGGGATTACCATGGCTCTGATGTCCCTTCCTCGCTCCCCTAGGGTCTGGCACAGCCGGTTCCCAAGCCAGCCGCTCGCCCCCGTGACCAGCGTTCTCTCAGTCATCCTTGGAGTCTCGGTTATTTGCTTGAATGCTCCCTGAAAAACAATGCTATTTTAGGTCTTCAATGGTGAATCTTGGGATATTACTAGCTAAAGTTAGCTCAAGGTTTTCCCTGGGCACCTCCGTCGAGGGCAACCCGTTGTAGACCACGACGCCCCTGTCCATCAGGTATGTGGCGCTCGCCCATACGAGCTCGTTGAAGGAGCTCGCATAATCATGCTCCTTGATCATCACGGGGGACTCCTCGATGTCGTCGAGCCCCGGCAGGATCTCTTTGATCTCCGACAGATACACGGGAGTCCTGAGCGCCTTGATGAAGTATCTGATCCTCGCCTCGATCTGGGGGAAACTTATCGTGGGCTTGCTATAGTTGCCCCTGAGGGAGACGGGGAGCAGCCAGATCGCTATCGTTACGACGGCGCACAGCCAGAGGGGCGCGAATAGGAAGAGGAGAAGATTTGCTACGCTGAGATATGAGGCAAAGTATATCCCGAGGAACTTGTCGGGGCGCTCCTCCATGAGATATGAGAGCCGCTTCCTCTGGATCAGGAAGATGGTGTACCACCATCCGCACAGCGGGAACGCCACCAGGAAGGGCGTGAGATCCATCTTCAACGCCATCAGGGCGAAGCCCACGAAGAACCCCAGGGGATGGGACATGGCCGCGAGCCCGAAAAGTATCCCCGAGAAGATGCCGCTGTCGATGAACCAGGCCGAGACAACGAGGGTGTACCCGAGGAACTCGGCGAATCGCCCGTTCTCCAGCATGTGGAACACGTGGAAGAAGCTGGCCAAGTAGAGCACTGCGAATATGGGTCCCCTTCCGTAGCTCCAAGCGACGAGGGTGGACACGAGGTAGAGCAGCAGCGCCCCCCGCATCGTGAGAAACTGCACCAGCATCGTGGAGAGCGGCGGGTAGAACTCGTGCAGTTTGATCCCTCCCCACATCGGTATCTCGCCGAACAAACCGAAGCGCCTCGCCAGGCTGGCCCTCAACACGAATGTGGAGAAGTCGTTGACCCGCCCGAAGCCTATGAGCTCGTCCAAAGCGTTCCTCCTGCGCCCTCTGCTACTCTTTACCCTTCATCCGGTTAAGGAACGAGGATAAATGGACGAGTCTACTCGACAGGCTCCCCTGGATGACCGTGTTGATGGGGGCTCTCCTCTTCAACTGGATATGGATCTCGTTGAGGGAGTCGCAGTCGAAGAGTGTTCGAGTGTTACCCACCTCGCCTAGGGTGTGGGCGTCGCTGCCCCCCACCCGGTGCCTGCCCAGATCTGCTGCAAGTTTCTCGGCGTTCTCGTTGAATTGGCCCAAAACACACCTAGAGTTGAACACCTCCACGGCGTCTACTCTAGCCCTGAGGAGGCTCTCGTCGAGGCTCCCGATCTTGGGGGTGTCCCTCCTGAGGGCGTCGCAGGGGTGGGGAAGCACCACGATCCCGTCCTGGCTCTTGATCTCTTCGACGGCCTCCCAGAAACCCCGGGCTTCGATCCCCTCGGTCAGGAATAGCCCGATGACGGAGCCGTGATCGGTCGTCCGCTCAATCCCCTGGATGATGGTGAAGTCGTCGTCCTCGGGGAAATGCTCCCAGGCCTTCACGGAATCGTGGTCAGTCACCGCTATGCCGTCCAGGCCCTTCGCCTTGGCCGCCTTGACCAACTCGACCGGATCGTTGCTGGAGTCGCCCGAATACTTGGTGTGGATGTGGAGATCGATTATCATGGCCTATCAAGTTCGCTTATGAGAGCCACTTCAGAATTTTCAACAGCCCCTGGCTGGGCGTCTGGCGGTGAGTCACGCCGGTCCTCCCGGCCTCTTCCCCGTAATGCTCCAGGAACCAATTGTACGACTCCTTCAAGGACTCGAGATCGCTGTGCACCGGGCTCCAACCCAGGACCCTCTTCGCCTCGCTGCAGTCGTAGTAAAAGTCTTCCCCGCCCCCCAGGTAGTGCCAGCCCACGAGGGGAGAGAGATTCAGCCAGTCCAAGGCTTTCAAAGCGTTCTTCGCGAGGGTCTTGTTTATCGGAACGAGACCTGCCCCGGTTCCTGCGTAGTCTATCAGCTCACCCAGTAGATCCTTGACCATCAAATAGTCGTCCGAGCCTATGCAGAACGCCCCCGTAGCCTTCTTCCTCCATGCGAGAACGCATGCGTCCACAAGATCGTGGATGTTGAGGAACTGGTACAGATTCTCCCCTTTCCCGATGAGGTAAACCCTCTTACCGTCCCGGATCCAGTCGAAGAGGATGCCGAAGATCCCCAGCCTCATGGCTCCGCCGAGGATGCCCCGGGGCCTTATGATGCAGGTCCTGAGACCGTGCTCCGAGGAGTACATCTGGCAGAGCCTCTCAGCCTCAACCTTAGACCGGCCGTACTCCCCCAGCGGGGCGAAGGGAGTCTCCTCGTCGATCGGGTTCCTCTCCGGCACCCCGTATATGGCGCTCGAGGAGATGTGAATGACTTGGGGTCTATGCTCGAGCCGGAGAGCCGCCTCCAGCACATTCCTCGTCCCCTCCACGTTCACCTCGTTGAACCCCTTCCCCGCCTTGGATATCGGCACAGACGCCGCCGTGTGAAAAATGGCCTCCACGCCTGTGCATGATTCCGCCACGGCTTCGAAGTCCCGAACGTCCACCCCGACGAACTCCACCTCAGACGCGAGTCCCCCGGGGGGATCCACCAAGTCCAGAATCCGGACATCCTCCCCCTCCGCGAGGAGACGCCTCGCGAGGTGGCTCCCGAGGTAACCCGAGCCGCCGGTTATCAGTATCATGGGAAGACGCTCGCGTACAACGGGGTGTAGAGCAGTATCATGACGGTGAATATCCAGAGAGCCACCCCCAGGAGCAGGGGGCGGTCATCGAGGAGCCTGCTCGAGTCCATCACATTCTGATTCTTGTTGTAGACGATGTAGAGGTACCGCCCGATGATGAAGACCACGACAGGGATGGTGACCATGAGCCTAGAGTCCCCGATGGGAGCGTTGACGCAATACATCGTGTAGAACAGAATCGTGATGGCGCTGAAGACGTTGATCAGGTTATCCAGCATCGCGGGAGAGTAACTCTGGAGAGTGCCCCTGAACTCGCCCGCGCGATCCCCCAGGAAAGCATGCTCCCCCCTCCTCTTCCCCGCTGCCAGGAGCAGGGCCACGAAGAAGACTCCGAAGATGAACCACAGGGACACGGGGGGGTGCGGGATACCCTTCAACAGGGCTATCCCGGTGAGGGCCCTCCAGATATAGTTCGAGGAGATCACGATCAGGTCGAGGACGACGACCTTCCTCGCCACAAGGTTGTAGAATTGGCTCGTCAGGAACAGCAGCCCCAAGAGTATCGCGAACTTCGTGTTCAGGTAGTAGCCCCCGACGAATGACACAACTAGGAGGACGGCGATCAGCCCGTAAGCCTCATTGAGAGAGGCCCGCCCGGAGGGCAGAGGCCTGTTTTTCTTCTCCGGATGACTTGCGTCCTTATCCCGGTCAACAATGTCGTTGATCGCATAGTTCGCCCCTGAAACTAGGCACAGGAGAACGTAGCCCGTGATGAAGGGGGGGTACAGGTCGAAGTTCGTCAGGTTGAAGGAGAAGACCAGCCCCAGGAAGATTAACAGGTTCTTGTACCACTGCCTGACCCGGAGGAGGCCGAGGAGACCGTCTATCGCCATCGTTTAATCTTACCTATAATCGGTGCCTCGAGTATGTATGCGATCCCGTCTTCCCATGGATCAACGTGTTCAACGAGATCCATCCAGGGCGAGATCGATATATGATGAGAAACGCTCCCTGAACACTCCGGTGTCAAACATCTTGGAACGCTCGACGCATTTCTCGCTGAGGCTCTCCCTGAGCCGTTCGTCGCCGAGGAGCCCCGTTATCCGCTCCGCGGCATCCTGAACCCCCTCGTACCAGTAACCGTACTCCCCTTGCTTGCCGTCCAGCATATCCCGATACGGCCCCCCCGAGCGGTGGACCACGGGCACGAGCCCCGCGGCCATGGCCTCCACGGGGGAGATCCCGAAGTGTTCGTAGGGCATCGTGTGGAGGTAGACCTTGGCCTCCACGATGCTGCGCAAGAGGCCTACCCGGTCGAGTCCCGTCTCGAAACTGACCCGGTCCTCGACGCCAATGTCCTCCGTCGCTCGGAGGAGTTCCCCGTGATAGTCGCTGTCGTGGATGTGGCCTATGACGCGAAACTCCGCTTCCTCGACCTTCTTAGCGATCTCGGGTATCATTTCCAGCCGCTTGTCCCGGCGTATGTGGGAGATGGTCACCACGGTGTTCCCTCGGTCACCCGCCGATTCGGCGACCCCGATGATGTCCTCGGCCTCGACGGGGGGATAGAGGACGCTGGTCTCCGCATCCACAACCTTGTCCAGGCAGCTTTTCGTGAAATGGGAGTTGGCCAAGACCACGGCAGAGTGCTCCATGAGGGACTTGTACACGGGCTGCCTCACCCTCATCATCATCTCGTCCTTCCTAGACGAAACGTATGCTGAGAGATGGTGTTTGGCTATCTCTTCCAGCGCCGGATGGAGCAGCGCGAATGTGGGGAAATGAACATAGGAAACGTGGGCATAAGCCGGCACCGTGTTCCCCTGGGAATTCACGACCAAGTCGGTTTTACGATAAATCCTTCGAGACCGCTCGAGCCAGCGGAGGGCATCCGACCAGCCAACCCTGTCCAAGGGGACGTAATCAGGCCCGAGGGGCTCCGCGCTTTCCACGTGGTTGGAAAGCCTGATCTCATCGTGAAACAGACGGTCGATCCTGTCCCAGTCCGGGCTGTCCCAGGTCATCAGGGTGACATCGTGCCCCAGCGCCTCCAGCGTCAGCAGCATGTGGGCGGTCACCCTCTCCCCCCCGCCCATGGTGTTCAGCGTGTTCCCTATGAGGGTCACATCAGGCATTTCTCGTACACCCTCAAGGTTCCCTCAACGGCTTTATCCCAAGTGAACAGGCGGGCCCGCTCGACGCTCTTTCGCCTCAACGCGGTTCGCAGCCCCTCATCATGATGGAGCCTCATCATCGACTCAGACAGGCATCCGACATCGTAGGGGTCCACCAGGAGCCCCGCTTCTCCCACGAGTTCGGGCAGGCTGCTCCTGTTCGATGCGATGACAGGTGCACCGCAGGCCATCGCCTCAAGAACGGGGAGCCCGAATCCCTCATAGAGGCTCGGAAAGACGAAGGCCTCGCAGGCGCCGAAGAAAAAGGGGAGGTGCTTCCGGGGCACGTAGCCGAGCGCGCGAACATCATCCGTATTCGCTCCAGGCATCGCCGCCAGGTCTTCCGGAGGAACCCCGACGAGCAATAGATCCCATGGGAGCCCAGCTGATTTCGCTGAACAGAAGGCCTCGAGGAGCCGGCGGAGATTCTTCCGGGGATGAGAACTCCCGACGTAAAGGGCATACTCGTTCTCGACGCCGTAGTTTTCGCGAAGAAAATTCCTCGCACCCTCGTACTCGACTGGTCTGAAGAGGTCGTCGACGCCCTCCTGGACGACGAAAACCAGATCCTCGGAGATCCCTATGTAGTGAACCAGGTCCCGTTTGGTGGACTCGGAGACGGCGATGACCGCGCAGCCGGACCGAGCCAGCTGTCTCAGGCTGCTGAGGAGGGCGGATCGTTCCAGCGAGCCGTAGCGGTACAGGTCGGGATGCAACGCGTTCCCGATGTCGTGGACCGTGGCGACGACCTCGACCCCCCTCAATCTCCGGGACAACAGCAGGGGGGTGTAACTCGCCCCCCATGTAGTGATGTGGAGGAGATCTACGCCGTCAAAGAGGGGGGAACCCAGGGGGGTAATGGAAAGGGTCAGGTTTCTGAGGGAGAGGAAGAACGGCGACGGCGAAGGAAGGGAAATGGTTACATCTCTCTCGCTGAGGCTCGTGGAGGATTTAATGAACCTCAGAGCGGACAGCGTGATACGGGGAGACGCGTTCAAGCCCTCGCCGAGGTTCGACAGGTAGTTGAATATTCCCCGGGGGTCACCGAGCTGCATGTCATACTGGTCAGCGGTCCACAGTACATTCATGGCTCGCCCCTCCCGACGCCCCTTCATCTCTTGGAGAGCTCGAGGCACGCGAGGCCCTCCCCAATCGCGTCCCGCATCGATTCGATGTCGTCTATTCGGGTCTCGACCCATCTCCTCGATTCGTGGAGCCAGATCTCCCCCCGTTCCAATGTGAATCCCTCGAGGAGCCTTATGAGCCGGTCGCAGTCGTACCGACGTTCCCAGTCCACGGAGTACTCGGAACTCACCGGCAGCGTCAGCAACAGCGTTCCTTTGTTCTCCAGGATCCTCCTCAACTCCCTCATAGTCATGAGATCCCCCTCATCCTCCACGGGCCCCCCGTAGGCGCCTAGGCCGACGTGCTCTAAGGTTGAGACCACGACGATGACCCCGAAATAGCCGTCCTCGAAGGGCGTGTCCCAAGTGTTCGCCTGAATGAAGTTGAGCCGGGGGCTCTTCTCGGGGTAGGGGCGTACATCGATGCCGTAGGTGTCGAAGCCCTTCTCGATGAGATAGTGGGTGAAGAAACTCTCGCAGCACCCGACGTCCAGCACCCTCGCAGCAGGGATGGCGGCGAGGCTCTCCACGACGAAGGAGTACTCGATGACCCTCTCGCTGATGTAGTGCCCCAGCCATGGGTTAACCCGGGCCAGAAGCCCGATGCTCCGCTCGAGCGCCGCCAGAAACAGGGGGATGAAGCGCTTGGGAAATAGGAACAGGACGGTTTGCCTCGTGAAAGGAAACCCCAGCGACACCAGAGACCCCAACGCCGAGAACGAGAAGGAGAGCAACTCAAACATTATCTCGGATCAGGGATGGGGGCCCGCATCTAACGCCGCTCGACAGTCGCTCATATAGGTCGATTATCTGGGGGACGACGACGTCGTTGTCGAAATGTTTGGCTCGGTCCAGAGAGTTGGCGGAGAGTTCCGCCCACCTCGCCTGGTCGGACAGCAGCTCAACGGCCCCCTCCGCCAGGGCGATGTGATCTTCGGGGGCCACGGCATATCTCGTGAATCCCGGTCTCAACAGGTCCGGGGTAATTCTGTCGCTGCCGATGACCGGCGTGCCGCTGCACATCGCCTCTAGGACTATGTAGCCGAAGCTCTCGTAGAAAGAGGGCGCCACCACTACCTTCACCATGCTCAGCAGGTCCCTGAGACGTTCCCGCGACACGAAACCGAGATGGGAGATGCTCGAACGTACCCCCAGCTCCTCCGCCAAGTCCATGCAGGTATTCAGGTATCCTTCGTCGCCTTCACCGACTATATATAGGGTGATCGCGGGGATCAGTTCCCCGATCAACTTCAGGGATCGAACCACGGTCTCCAGATTCTTGTTGGGAAACGGGTTGACGAATAGGAGGGCGTCCTCACGTTCCTCTAATGATCTGTTCTCGAACTCCCCGGTCTCGATTCCCGGGGAGATCACCACTAACTTATCCGTCTTTACCCCGAGCGACTCAAGCTCCATCTTGTGGGCGGTTGTGGAGCAGATCACGAAATCCGCATAGGAGTTGTACAGGGTCTTGGCATACATTCTTTGAGAGGGGGACGTGTCGACGAGGCCGTGGTTCGTCGCGACTTTTCCGCCCTTCACCGACACCGGGACGATGCCGTTGAAATGGATTATGTCCGGCTGGATCCGCTTAAGAGCCCTGGCTCCATCATTCATCCAAGCAAGAACCCGCCTCGAGTTGTCCGAGTTCAGATTACTCTCTGAGAGCGCCTGCACATCGACGCCCTCGACGCTGACTCCTCCGACGTTGGAACCGCACACCACGTTGACCTCCACGTCTCTCTCAGCGAGAGCCGCCGCCAGGTTCAGGACGTAGGTGTTGACGCCGTCGGGGACGGAGAGGTCCCCCGCCCTCGTGAGGGCGACTCTGAGATCGGTCATCAGGTCGATGATTCGGGGCGTTTCTTGAACCGGTAGATCGCTATCTCCCCCAGGGACTTGCGGTTCTTCAGGGAGTTGAGCTGGGTCACCGGCTTCAGGAACCCCAGCTTCCCGATGAAGGGGATGAAACAGGCGTTGTACCTGACCGACACTAACTCGAAGACCTTTTTACAGTATGCCCTGAGGCTCGTATCGAAGATCGGTGAGAAATGATCCCCCTCCGCGTTAACGTTACGGGGCTTGAAATAGAGGAATCTCCCCGTGAGCAGGTAGATGACCTTCTGCCAGATGTTCTCCACGTTGGGGGTCGACATCATGAACGTGCCGCCTCCCCGGAGCAGCCTGGACGCCTCACCGATGAATCCGTAGGGATTCCAAAGGTGCTCGACGACCTCGATGGCGAAGAGATGATCGACGCAACCGTCTCTAAACGGGACGCCGTGGTTGAGATCCACGACAACTAGGTCCGCCCCCTTCGGCCTGAAACGCGCGAACGAGTCGTCCCTGTCCAACATGACCACGGGGAACCCCCTCTCCAGGAGGCTCTCCGTGAATGCGCCCTGGCCAGAGCCGGCGTCGATGGCCAGCCCGGGAGTGATGTTGTCCGTGAGCCCCAGGGCTGTCTCGTGTACGAATATACTGGTCAAGGGCCGCCGCGTCACGCCAAAGTCACCCCTTCACCCGAGCGAACGCCACGTGCCAATCATCGGAGTCGAAGACCCTCGCCCAGGAGGTGTGAAGGTTGAGCATATCGACAAAGTTGTCCGTTGCCACATCGTACATGGGATATGTCTGGATGTAGGCGGCCTTCGAGTAGGCCCTGAAGGTGGGCATGATGATCTGGAAATAGTGCACGTTCTCGAGGTCCAGCCCCGTCTCGTGGATGAAGGGGAAACGGACGATGTAGACAACCTCGTTATCGAGTCTGTCCGCCTCGTAGTAGGATGAGATGGTTGTCCCGGGGTCTAATACCGCCACGGACCCCTTCCCGTAACTCGTGAGATAATCCATCAGAGAGAGCTCCGTTGAGGGGGGATACATGTGGGCCGCGGGGCCATACATGGTGAGGGGAACCAGGAGCAGGAAGAACAGGATGGATAACATAAGCAGTGCTTTCCCCCTCTCGGCGACGACCTCGTAGAGCCTCCCCTCGGGCGGTTTAAGGTACTTCAGGGCACCTGCGAACATGATCGACCAGGGCAGAATCGCGTACATGAAGGGGATCATCCTCCACCTGTTCGCGTACAGCACGAAGGGGAAAGGAGAGACGCAGAGGCTGAATAACGATACGGCCATCTTCATGTTGATATCCTTCCTCACGGTGAGCAAGAAGAATAGCAGCCCGGTGAGGAGGATATAGTAGGATGAGTACTGCCTCAGGTTCGCAATTATATGATAGGAGGGCATGTACCCCGACACTACCGCGTGGGCGATGGGGTCCGGCTCGCCCAAGAAGTTGGTAGATGTGATCTTGAACTGCTCAATGAGCGCCGTGAAGGACGCCGCGAAGTTGATCTGCCACAGCAGCCAGGACACCGAGCTGAGTATCGCCAGCGTGGGATTCATTCTCAGGGCGCTCCAATCCTTTTCGGGCTCCAACGTCTCGAGAACCTTCCTAGTGATGATGATGACGACAGGGGTGAGGGATATCAGTAGGGAGGAGGCGGGGTGGGATATCGTGAGGGCCGTGAGAACGAAGAGATACTGGATCACCGTCGGCCGGTCATACGTCTGCAACGATAACTTCACGATCAGCATCCAGGCGAGATACTGGTAGATGAAAGCGAAGGACTGGCGGTTGTATGCCAATCCCGTCCACGACAGGGCGTGGAACGCCACCACCGCGACGAGGGGGAATCTCCGGTCTTTCAGGATGATTCGGGATAGCGCGTAGATCATCAGGGAGATGAATATCGAGACGAAGATGGGTGAATACTTTGCGTACGCGAACAGGTCGAAGCCGGCAATATCCACCAGTATCCCGGACATGAAGCTGATCAGGCCGGGGGTCTCGTTCCCGATGACGTTGTGCCCGGTCTTCTGGACATATAGGGTTTGGGCGACGAATTGGAACGTGTCGGTGTAGATCACGTTCCAGTAGATCAGCCGGGGGATGGCGAAAATATACGAGGGCAACAGCACGACGACCGTCGCCGTGATCAGGTTGCTCAGAGTATGCTCCATGACCTCTTCCCGGATGACTACGAGGAAGACCAGGGCAACGAGGCAGACGATCCCGACCCAATAAGTGATCGGTAGATTGTTGAATAGGAAATATGGGTCGGGGGGGACTTGATCCACGGGGCGCAACGAAAAGATCGAGGTGATGAAAGAGGCGTATACGATTATGCAGAGGATGAGAGCCGCTTTCTTCAAAGTGTCCGGGGAGCGCCAATCAACGTCCCGGGGGAACTCGAAGGGTTTGCTAGGCAACTTCACGATAGTGTTTCTCCAGCGAGGCTATGGTGCGGTCTGAATCCGTCAGCGTCTCCACGATCCTCCTCGCGTTCCCGCTCATCCTTGTGCGCTCATCGGGATCAGTTAGGAGAGCCAACGCCTTCTCCGCGATGTCATCCACGTCGTATGGCTTCGCTAGGACGCCGTTCTCCCCGTCGATGACCATCTCGGGGATAGCCGTGGCATCGTACGCAATCACGGGTAGGCCCATGGATAGGGCCTCGGCTATGGAGAGGCCGAAAGACTCGTAAAGGCTCGGGAAAAGGAAGGCCCAGGCGTTCGAGTATAAAGAGGAGAGCGCGTCTCCGTGGACGACACCTTGATATCTGACCCTCTCCGGGAAATCTCGCGTGAGCCTCTGAACCATCCCCCTCAAAGGGCCATCACCCGCGACGGTCAATCCAGCTTCGGGGTCTCGTCCCAGGATGTATCGAGCGGCTTTAACTAGGAGAGGCGTGCCCTTCGCGGTGGAGAGCCCCCCCACGTAGAGCAGAGTCTTCTTGGAGTCAGGGCTTGGACTAGTGCCGGCGATTTCTGGGAGAGATATTAGGTTGGGCACTCGATGAACTTTCTCCTCGTCAATTCCATAGCCGCCGATGATCTGCCCTTTCTCGAAGTGGGACGGGGTCAAGACCATCTGGGCTCTCCTGCAGGCCCTTTTCTCGTACCCGCCCTGCAGCACCCCACCCACCATGATCCGGGCTGCCTCCGAAAGGGAGCCAGTCGACCACATCGATCTGTTGAAGATCGTCGAGGAGAAAATGTGCCCGCCCCGGGAGCTTACGTGGCCGTGATTGGTGACCACGAGCCTGTCCGTGATCTCCTCGGGCACAGCCAATCCGCTGATCCCGTGAGCGTTGACCACGTCTACATTAGATGATAGGCCTTCGATCATATCGGATGCATCGTCTAGTGCCGCTCTGAGACTGGTGACACCCCTGTAGCCGAGAGTGTAGACCACGTTGGAGTCTAGCTCGTCATTCACCCATTCCGCAATTCTCCTGTCGGTGTCCGCCCCCAGCACCAACGTGACGCTGTGCCCCCTATCGGTGAGAGCCTTCGTGAGATTAATCGCAGAGATGGGCCCCCCGCCGATGGAGGGCTCCAGCAGGAGTTCCACTAGAACGATGTTGAGGGTCTCTATGCTGGATGCCCTCCCTTGATCGATGCAAGGTGCTCCGTGATGGTTGGGTTGCGAAGATTGTTTTTGGAGGCGAAGTCCTCGAACAATTGCTCGAGGCGGTGCCATTCGCCTCTCTCCTCGATAAAGTGCGCGTGTACTAGTACGTGCAACACGCCCCTCCCCGCTTCGAGCATATCTTCGAGGACGAATCCGGCGAATTTACCCCAGTTCTTGATGAGCGCCGGCTCCGAGATGACCCTCTTGGGACTCAGAAGCTTCAAAGCCGAGGATATTTGGCGATAGGGATGGGGATCGGTCCATAGAGTGACCCCGATCTCATAAACATCGTCGCCAATGTCTACGTTGTAGAGCTCCGTGGTTCTGCCGCTGGAATAGCCCGCCTCAGGAAGCAGGCTTTTGATCCGGTCATCGTATATCCCGTACGGGTATGCGAAGGACTCGACGGGTTTTTTCAGCAGGCTCTCTAGACGTTTTTTCGACTCGAAGACCTCCCAGGCCGCCCTCTCGTGGTCTAACTCGAGCAGGTTGCTGTGGGTCACGGTGTGGCCACCGATCTCGTGGCACTGGGAGATATCTCGGACGTCATTTTCGTCCATCTCCATAGAGATTCCATCAGTATCCAGGTAGAAACAGGCCTTGAGCCCGTGTTTCTCGAGGAGGCCCACTGCTCTCATGTTGTGCGATGTGGCGTCATCGAAACTGAGAAGGAGTTGGACAGTCAAGGTTAGACTATCAGGTGTTCGTAGACGCCTTGGGGTCAGCCTGGATTCGTTGATACAGTTCGAGATATTGATCGACGACGTCTTTCCAATGGAATCTCTGGGCGTATTCTCGGGACCTCACCGAGTATGAGGGCCTCTCGTCGAGGATTTTCTCCAGTCTCTGCGATAGCTGGGTCTCGTTCCCATACAGCAGCCCTCCCCCGGACTCCTCGATATGGGTCACCCTTGCATCTTCGACCCGACGACCGAGAACAGGGGTCCCGCTTGCGAAGGACTCGATTATAGGTAAACCGAAGGACTCCCACCGGGAGGTAAGCAGGTATAGGTCCGTGGAACTGTAGTAGCTCGAAAGGCGTTCGAGCTCCATGTAGGGGAGGGCCACGACGTCGTCTCCCAGTTTCAGTTGGTTATCGGCGACATGTTTATTCAGCAGGTCTCTGTGAGCCGGGGGGACGACCACGTAAAGTTTCGCCTCGGGATGGGTTTGTTTTATCGTGGAGAAGTCCCGGACAAGAAGGTCGACGCCCTTCTGCCAGTTCCAGCCCGTCGAGTTGAATATAACGGGATCACCATCCAGAGCGATGTCGTCCCCCTCCTCGAAAAAGACCTCTTCCACCCCGTTGGGTATCTCGACGGTGTCCAAGGCGTAAAGCTCTCGGAGCTGTTCGCTGACGAAGGGGCTAACGGCGGTAATCAGGGGAACTCTCTGAAGCAGACTACTGTATCTCCAGCGCAGCCCGAGATGGATGGCCTTGTTAGAGAACCCGGGGACGAGGTGCCATGGCGTGTAACCGTGGTGAGTCAACAGGTATGGCGACAGCTTGTCTCTGACGGCCGCTCTCGTGAAGGGGTACGATAGATGGATATGGGTCATGTCATGCTTCTCGGCGATCTTACAGAGATCCGCGGGGCGTACTTTCAGGACCTTAATATCAGAGGGAGGCTCGACCCTGACGGTGTGAGCCGCAACGGTCACATCGTGGCCTAGTTCCTGCATGTTCCCTGCCAGGGCGTTGATCACCGTCGAGAAACCCCCGGTCTCGTAGTATCCCAGGGTCAGGAGTATCCGGATATTGAACGCCTCGCGGTCAAGGTTAGTTGGTCACTCATCGCCGATTCTCAAGTATATCCGAGTAGAGATCTTCGAGGGAGTCCACCGACGACTCCAGGGACAGGCTGGAAGCCCATTCTCTAGCGCCTTGGGAAAGCCTTCGCCGCAGCGCGGCGTCCCTCGTTATCTTCCCGATTGCTTCTTTGAGAGCCTCGGGATCCTCGGACTCAACCAAGATGCCCGTTTCTCCGTCCCGCACGATGTCGGGTATCGCCGCAATGTTCGTGGAAACCACAGGGGTTCCCAGGGCCTGGGCTTCCAACAGAGTTATGGGGTGGATGTCCTTGATGCTCGGGGATACGAAGACAGTGGAGGCGCACATGTAGTCGTATTTTTTCTTTTCGGATAGAGCGCCCTCCAACACGACATTGTCCTGCAGGCCCTTCTGTTCCACTGCGCTCCTGATCTTCTCAAGGTAGTCTTTCTCGGGAGGCCCCGCGATAACCACACGCAGGTTGGGCGCCTCCTCGACGAGGGACTTCACCGCATCGACGAGCACGTGCACCCCCTTTCTCCACGTGATCCTGCCAATATATAGGACGACGGGGCCATCGACGCCCTCCAGTTCAGGGACGGGGTTACCCTCGTATTCGAGGAGGCGAGCGGGCACGGCGGGGTATCTGATTTTCCGTATCCTCTCTTCATCGATCTTTTCTCCCACCAACCAGTCCCGTTCCTTGACTCCGTGAGCGACAACCCCGTCAACCTTCCCCTGGTTCCGGGCGAGATTCCACATCGTCGGGCGGTAGAGCCCCCGTGCCACGACGCTGTCTATCCCGGTCACGGTGGGGTAATGGAGCTGGGCGACGAGGCCGTACCCAATTTCCTGTTTCCAGTTGATGAGTTGGAACAGGTGGGGATGTAGGTTGTGGGAGTGGACTATATCTGGCCGTATCTCCTCGACGGTGCCCTTCAAGCCCTCCATGAGGGTGGAGTACCCTATCTTCAAAGACGACGGATTGAGCCTGTG
>JADHWM010000103.1 GCA_016783485.1 Candidatus Bathyarchaeota archaeon | reverse complement strand
CCAATGATGATTGAGACGGTTCTCCCAGATAAACCATGTAATCTTGTTAAAACACTCGACAACGACAGAATATCAAGGATAAACGTGAAAACGAATTAAAACCATTTAACCCACAATTATTGAAACGGCCTGCGCGCGCCATTCTTCCTATAATATGAGTTTCAACCAGATAGTTTATTCCGCCATCAAGTCTTGGGGGAAGGGAAACGGTTCTCTCTCTCGAAGCTAGGCCGGCTCTGAAATGCTCACCAAAAAAAATGGTGTGGAGGCTATTTACGCCACTTGGGACTGATGGGATAGAGGCCCTCAGGCTCGTTGACGTACTCGTATTGGCTGAGGTCGGCTGGCCCCAGACCGGGAGCGTCGACCTCGATGATCTCAGCCGCAATGTCCTCGAAGTAGGCTCTGAAGTGGACCCTAGATTTGATGGCCATGATGTCCAAGCTGTCCATGTCGATTCCAAAGTGGAGGAATCCCTCGGAGTCCCTGCACTGGTGGAGAGTGGATGAGATCACGACGTGGTTGTTCTGCCCCAGGTCCAGAACCGCCGTGGGGCCGAGGCTGGCGAGGCGCCCCGTCATCATAGGCCCTGTGAGCCTGTAATCTCCGCTTCCCAGGAACTCGATGGTCCCAGTGAGCTCCACTGGCTCCCCGGCGTACCTGTTGCAGGTGAAGGAGCCGACGCTCACTGTCACCCGGTCACCCACCTTGTTCTCCTTGGCCAGCTTCTCCGCTGCGAAGGGGTCGGCGATGGAGGAAAGCCCGAAGTTCTTGGCGCCCTGTGCGATGAGCTCCCTCAGGACGTGGGTGCTGTCCCCCAGCCTGTCGCTGTGGTCTGCGAGGACCACGGGCCTCCTCCCGGCCTCGGCATGCTTGATGGCCTCGGCCACACCCTCCTTCGTCTTGGGTATCTTCCGGCTCGCCAAGGGACCCCTCAACTCCCAGACTAGGTCGGAGACGTCCTGGGCTATCCTGTCCGCGAGGCCCTGGTCGCCGTTGGTGTTCGCAATCACCGAGGCCCCCCCGTCGGGGACGTCGGCGTATGCGAAACCGAAGGCGACGGAGACGTAGACTCCCTCCTCCTTCGCCTCCCACTCCCTGCACCGGTCCATGATGGTCTTCCCTGGGTGCCTACCCGTTCCCTGGAAGACGCTGGGGGATATGACCCCAGGCTTCCGGATGGCCGTGGTGGGCTTGACCTCACCCCTCACCGTTCCGATCATCCAATTCGCCGCGGTTGCCCCCGCCTCGTAAGTGTCGACGTGGGGATAGGTCTTGATGATGAACACGGCGTCCGCCGCATCAGTGAGCTCGTGGTCCTCGTTGGCGTGGAGGTCGAGGGTCACCATGATGGGGATATCCCCCACGGCCGCCCTCGCCCTCCTCACTATCTCGGCCTCCGGCTTATGGAACTCCTCGGCGGCCATCGCCCCGTGGAGCGCCAGATAGACACCGTCGAGCTTCCCTGCGTCCTTTAACCCGTCGGCGATGCCGTCGGCGAACGCGTCGAAGCACTCGGGAGTGAGCCAGCTCCCCGAGGAGCCTCCCCAGGACCTCGAGGCGTCGAGGACGCCCACAAGCTCCACACCCTCCTTTTCAGCTACGTCGATGAAACCCTTGAGGTATGCTCTTACACCCCTGGCTTTCTCGATGACCTCATCTCCTCTGGGCACTCCCACCCGCTCAAAGTCCTCCGCCTCGGTGGACCGTGGGCAGAAAGTGCACGTCTCATGAGAGAAACTAGCTAGAGCGATTCTCATGGACCAACTCACGTCTCTAGAGCTATTAGTAATGATCGAGTCGCCGAGCTCGCATCGTTGAAACCATCCGATATCTGGTTCAGTCATATCGGCTTCAAGGGGACGAATCTCCGCTGTGAGGAAAGGCAGTCGATTAGGGATCGGATGAAATGAACCTGGTTTGATTGAAAAAAAGGGGTTATTGGGGGCTTGAGGGGTGGAGTCAATTATCTCTCCAGGTAGCAGACGTTGTTGACGACGGAGACTTTGACGCCGGGGAGGTTTCTGGCGTCTATCCTCTTGTTGAGCTGGGTCCTGAGGTAGTTGGCGTCTTTCCCCGCCACGTTGACGGAGACCAGGTCGTTGGGGCCTGACATGAAGGCGTCGAGGAGGGGGTCGTACTTGCTGCCCTTTCTGTATTTCCTTGTGGGTTTCTCATCTACTGGTTGCAGGTTGAAACTTACGTCACTCATGGTGATATTATTCTATCTTTATGCATATTTAAAACTAAGGGTGGATCTGGGGGCTAGGATTTGCTATATAACTTTCATGGGCATAACTACAATCGTTGTTCGAGAAGAGAAGAGTCAGTAAACGTGGTTTACAAGTTTTTCTTCTCTTTTTTCAATCACGTTTTCATCGGGTTTGATGTTTACATCATTGAAAGGTGAGGAGTTGTTCAACCTTACTTGGGGTAGCAGCTTTTTTGCTCCTGTGTACGTTCTCCCTTCGACTTGAGCGCCACATAACTCATCAAGATACTTGATCGCTACTTTCTCAGATATTTTTATGAGGATATTCTTCATTGACATCATGCGCGCACGTTTTCATCCCATACGGATGCACCAACCCGCATGTGACTGAGTTCCCCGTGCGTGGATGAGCCTCCTATGAAAGTGCAGGAACGAGTCTATCGAGGTATCACAGGCAGTATAATTCAAGAACTCCGAACACCAAAATGATTTGATATGCCGGGGGATGAAATGGTCTTCGTGTGCCGAAGGTGCGGCATGTGCTGCAGGGACCTCGTGCAGAAGGACAAGGGGGTCCTGAGGGGGCTCACGCTGCTCCCAGGAGAGGAAGAGTTATTCCCTGAGACATCAGTCAGGCCAGCCGTCGGGATCGGGAGACGCCCCCATGAACGGGGCTTCACAATCATCGCCCGCCAACTGTCACTGGAGACCTGCCCCCATCTGGGAGACACGGGTTGCCTCATCTACTCAGCGAGGCCCGCCAGCTGCCGGCAGTTCCCGTTCTCCCTCAGAGAGGGGCCCGGGGGCAGGCAGCAGATGGGCCTCGACCTTAACTGCCCCGCCTTGGCGGAGCTTGTGGAGGGAAGCACTGACCTACGCATCAGGTTCGAGGACAGGCCTTCAGCCGAGAGGCTCCTGGAGGTTAGCACCAGAGCCCGGAAACGCCCCAAGAAGGCCTGGTTCTACGATCTGGAGAGCGGGAAATGGATGAGATACGATAACCTCATCGATGAATGCTGAGACTCGGTCAAGCTTGAATAATATTATCTCTAGAAGTCATGGTTCAGCTGAGAGCCAGTCTGCGCCTGCGAGGCTTATCGGAGACTCTAATCCGGTTGGCTCTGAGGTCTCTGGGCCTGTTCTTCTTCACCCATTCAAGGAGATTCCTGGATTCACCCATGTCTTCCATCGCGCGCGGACCCGGGGCACGATATAAACGGAACTCAGCTTTCGGGAGGGGGGAGATGGATGAAACTGTGTCACTTAAAAGAAGGGTCTAATGCCTATGGTCGGGTTGGAAAAGGAATGCCTTGGAGAACAGACTAGTTCAAACCGGACTGTGCTTTCGATTCATGTGCAAATAATCCATAATCCTTAAGAGACGTCTGACGGTAAATCGCACAGGAGCGGCCCTTGAGCTAAATGTCAGTGTTCCTGACATGCCTGGGGCCTCTCCGCCTCTTTTCTCCTAGCAACCTAGACTCACACATTGCGAAGCCTAACGTCAATGTTATTATCATGTAAAGCCTTTGCACCTCCGATTGATCATGAGAAAGATCGCCTACTTGATGGAGAGCGCCTCCACCGGCAGGCTCTCGGGGGAGCTCGCCAGGAGAGAGGGGGTCCTCAGGGAGATCGCCTCCCCAGAGACCGAGATCGACATATTCGGGCTCGAACCTGACCCGGAGAAGAGCCACCTGGGAACCGTCGAGTCGAGCTACGATGCCGCCCTCTCCACAATCGGGGACCTCAAATGCGCGATGGCCGCCGAGGAGGCGGGCTACCAGGCGGTGATCATCCCCTGCGGAGGGGACCCGGGGATAGCCCCCCTGAGGGAGGTGCTCGCCATCCCCGTGGTGCCGCCGGGCTCCGCCGCGAAGCACATCTGCTCCCTGCTCGGCTCCAGATTCTCGATCATCACCGTGGGGAATGGGCCGGTCAAGCTCCCCGAGATCCACGAGAGAGACGGCCTCATGAAGCTGGTCTCGATCCACCAGACGGGGCTCACGGTGCCCGAGGTCAGGGCCAAGCCCAGGGAGGCCTACGAGGCGATGGTGAGGGAAGGGAAGAGGGCCGTCGATGAGTACGGAGCCGCTTCCGTGACCTACGGCTGCATGAGCATGGGCTTCCTCATGGTGGACGAGAAGCTATCCGAGGAGATCGGGGTGCCCGCCGTGAATCCCGTCAAGGCGGCCGTGAAGACGGCTGAAGCCCTCATCGACCTGGGGCTCACCCACAGCAAGAGGGCGTACCCAGTCCCCCCGAGCATGAGAAAAAGAGAAGAGGTTTGAAGATGTTATCGAAAGAAGAGAAAAAGTTCCTCTCCGGGATCGACATCGATGAGACCTGGAGCCACGTAGAGCACCTCTCGACCCTGGACAAGACCTCCGGGACCGAGGGAGAGATGAAGGCCCACGAGTACATACGGGAGAAGCTCGAGGAGTACGGCGTCAGATACGAGGCCATCGAGTTCGACTCCCTGATAAGCCACCCCAAGGAGGCGTCCCTCAGAGTCGTCTCCCCGGCAGGCCGGGACGTGGAGTGCATCACCCACTCATTCTCCAAGGCCACCCCCGAGGAGGGCATCGAGGCAGAGATGGTCTACGTGCCCGTCTCCCCCAGCAGCCTCTTCACGGGCCTAGGGGACCTCGTGGACCAGTACAAAGCCTCCGACGTCGAAGGTAAGATCGCATTGATGTACGGCGTCGCGAGCCCCGCGGTGGTCTGGGCGGCCCAGCAGGCGGGGGCCATCGCCCAGATCCACATCTGCGGCGGGGACGTCCTCCACGAGATGATCGTCACCACCATCTGGGGGACACCCACCCCCGAGTCCGCGGAGAGGATCCCGGACATCACAGCGGTCTCAGTGAAGCACAGCGACGGGGAGAGGCTCATGGAGCTCGCGAAGGAGGGCCAGGTGAGGGTCCACCTGAAGGCGAGGACGGACACCCGGTGGAGGAGGATACCCTTCACCGTCGCCGAGATCGAGGGCTCCGAGAGGCCCGAGAAGTTCATGCTGGTCCACGGCCACATGGACTCCTGGTACCTGGGGACCACCGACAACTGCACCGGGAACGCCGCCCTCCTGGAGCTCGCGAGGCTCCTCGAGGAGAACAAGGGGAAGCTGAAGAGGAGCGTAAGGATCGCCTGGTGGTCCGGCCACTCCACGGGGCGCTACTCCGCCTCGACGTGGTACGCCAACAACAGGTTCCACGACCTGGACCGCAACTGCTTCCTCTCCATGAACATCGACTCCCCCGGAGTCCTGGGGGCCTCTGAGCTCGGGGGCGGGGGCCTCATGGGCACCATGGAGGCCATCCGGATAGCCGCGGAGGACGCCTCGGGCCAGGAGGGCATCGAGTCACAGGCCTACTACATGCGTGCAGGGGACCAGTCCTTCTACGGCATCGGGATACCCAGCGTCGCCGTCCGGGCCAACATCCCCGAGGGGAGCCCCCACAGGGGCAGGTGGATAGGGGGGAGCGGCGGGGCCTGGTGGTGGCACAGCGCCTTCGACACCCTGGACAAGGGGGACAAGGACAACCTCCTCAGGGACATCAGGATGGAGGCCCTCGCCATACGCCGATCAGTGAACTCCAGGGTCTTCCCCTTCGATTTCACCCAGATCGCGGAGATGTACGAAGAGACCGCCACGGAGATCCAGACCCGGGTAGCGTCGGGAACCTACAATCTGGGGCCCGTCCTCGACAGGGTCAGGGCACTCAAGGTCAAGGCGGAGACGTTGAACGGGGCCATTGACGGCCTGGGTGAGAAGAAGGCTCCCGCAATCAACGACCTACTCGTCGAGATATCCCGAATACTGACATCGACGTTCTATACCGACACCGGCCCCTTCGACCAGGACCCCGCCTACGGCATCCCCCACCTCCCGGCCCTCCAGGACGCCGCGAAACTCGCGGGGCTCGACCCGGGGAGCGACGAGGCGGGCTTCCTGAGGACGAGGATGGTCAGGGAGACCAACAGGGTCTGCAA
>JADHWM010000102.1 GCA_016783485.1 Candidatus Bathyarchaeota archaeon | reverse complement strand
GCATCCGCTTCTCGACGCCCAGGATGGCGGCGATCTGCCCTTCGTGGTGGAGGATCTCGGAGATCGCGAGCGTCAGGTAGGCCTGCTTAGGTTTTTTGCCGTAGAACCAGTCCATCTCCTCTGCGAGGACCTCCTCGGTCAGGTTGTCCAGCTTCTTCATGAACTTGGCCTTCCCCTTCTCGATGTCCCCCATGATCTTCTCCAGGGAGTAGCTCTCGTTCCCCACGTAGTCTTCGGGCCAGCCCTCTGGCTTGTACTCCTTGTCCCCTTTGATGATCTTGGGGACGAAGACGAACATCTCACTGGCGAGGTGGGTGAGGTTCCACCTGATGGTGTTCGCCTCGGGGCAGGATTTCCAGTCCAGTTGCTCCTCCGTCAGGTCCTTGGTGGCCCGGTCGAGGCGGTCGAACCCGACTTGGGCGAAGGCCTTCATCATCTCTATCTTATCGGACATTGATTCACCTTCGAGCGTGTTCGAGTGTTTCGTCGATCCTTTTATCGTTGCCGATTTGTCAGTGGAATGTTATCTCCGGTGGGAGATCCCGGGATGGGACTGGTAGAGTAGAAAAAAAGAAAATATGAAAGAGTTACGCCCTTTTCGGGTGGGCCGTTGCCTAGCCTTTCTTGTTGGTGCCGCCTATATACTCTTCGAGTTCCGAGACTACCGTCTCGACCATGTAGTCGTGGTCGTCGTTCCACTCCCCGTCCTTGAACGGTTTATCGTAGAACCAATATCTGAAGCTCGACCGGTAGTCGCACCAGCTTATCTCGGCGGAGTCGCACTGCTCCAGCAGGATTGTGACGAGGATGGGGAAGTCTATCGCGGTCGTCGTGGTGTACAGCACGAAGCCTTCGAGGGTCTGGATGAACGTGCTCTGGAACGGCAGCATCTTGACCGCCGCTGCCACCCTGTAGGTGGTGTCTACCGGGCACTTGCACTTGATGATCGCGTGGGATGTGAGCTGGAGGAGGTGCATCCCCGCGAGGACCCGATAGCCCTGGATGACCCCTATCTTCTCCATTACCTTCCTCCTCCTGCTGAGATGATAGGGTTCGACCCCCGCCTCTGCGGCTATCTCCCTGCTCTTCCTCCTGGAATCCTTGGAGAGCTGCCTCAGGATCCTCATGTCCGCGGAGTCGAGGCGATGGAGAACGCTCCGGTTGGGGCGGTCGAGGCTCTGCGGCTCAATGTTCACGAGGGCTTTTTCCCACTGATCCCAGTCGAAGAGCCACTCCTTCTCCGGATCGTAGTAGTCGAAGTTCGTCTCGACCGTCAGGATATTCATTATCGGGGTCACGAGCTTGTATTCCCGGACTATCTCCCTTTCCTCGAGCCTCTCCATGAAATCCACTATGTGCTGGTCTGAGTGAGGGGGGATCGCGAAGAGGGAGAAGACGCCGATGCAGTTGCCGAAGCAGCGGATCCTGTATTTGGTGTAGGGGTGGATGTCGAGGGACTTTTCATAGGTCTTCCAGTTCTCCGGGCCCACTTCCGCCATGACGATGATCGGCTCGAGGCCCACCGCGAAGCTGTCGACTTGGGCCGAGACTCCGAGGACGACTTTGTCTGCGTAGAGGTCCTCTAGATGTTTTTTGGCGGAGACCGGGGAGATGCCGCAGGCTTGGCTGAGTTCCTGATTGGTGCAAGTGGGATCCCGACCTAGGGTCGTGAGTATCTTCAGGGCTCTAGCATTAAGCTCCATGTTTCTTGCCCCCAGGCATCTTTGCTCTGATTCCCGTTCCCTCGTCGGTGAAGGGTGGATTGCCGCCTATCTAGGTTTGAGGTGGACCCGCGCCGCCTCCGGGCGGGTCGAATTGATGGGATCCCGTGTCCTCTATTCCTTCACAATTTACGGTAACGGTGGTTTCATACATTCCCTTTATCGTGACGAAGTCATGGAAGGTTGTTCCATAATAGATGACTATGTCCTTTGATCCGTCTCCTGATCCGTACAGGGTCATTTTCTGGGAATCGCTACCGTCTGGGCCAGTGACCTCTATGTCGACTTTGACTTTCACTTCTGTCTCGGTTGTGCTTATGAATATCTTCCCGGAGACGACGATGTCGTTCTTGAGATAATCTCCGTCAACGGCGTCGGCTTTCGATAAGACTAGTACGTGGATTCCATCTGTTTGTGCGTTTACCGTGATGGCGGTCGCTAGCAGCAGTAAGATGACTATGGGAATTATTTTTAGGGTGTTTTTTCTCAATTCTGATTACCTCTTAAAATGGTTGCTAAACACATATAAAAATAATTGTTTTTAACAACTAAATGCTATAATTCTACTAAAAACCTGTTTTTAATCATATTTATTGCAGATTTTGTATCATTTACAAGGACAAAAAAACATAATTTAATCATTTAAGCCTTTCTACTAATGTTTAATAGGCCGACTAATACAGCGGTTTCGGAAATAGAAAAACCGATTAGTGTGAAAAATATGAATTTAGGCATATTTGGCTTACCAATAGCCGGGAAGCCAAGGGTGGGGGGCACACCGAACGGGAGTCCGCAAGCGATTTCGTCCACCGCTAGCTCGGATAATTCAGCGGTCGCGGTTTGGTTTCCATAATTACGTATGGGGTAGTGATGATATGAGTGGAAGGTCCATCGCTCAGGGGTTCTTCATCCTATTCCTATCCCTTCTGTTCCTCAACTCGTATAGTCAGCTCGATAAACCCCTGACTTTGTCCTATTTCCCCAGCGTTACCCGGGAGAATGAGCCCTTCGTGGTGCGCACTCTGGTGAACAACGTGGCTGATGAGCCTCGCAGTTACCAGGTGACCCTGTTCGTCGATGGTGAAGCGGTCATGTCCTCCGAGTCGCTGTTTGAGCCTCACTCCACCCAGTCCTCTACACTGACTCTTCCCGCTCCAAAACTGGGTACGGCGGTGCGATTTTATGCAGAGGCGGTGGATCTGGAGACTGGGGCGCGGTTCACGGAGGCGATTATGGTGCCTCAGAGCCCCCCGGAGGCGTGGATGAGCTTCGCGTCGTTCTCCAGCCTGACCACGATGCTCCTTTCCTCCTCCTCGTCTTCATCTTTGATGTCCTCGTCCTCCTCTTCGTCGTCGATGTCCTCCAGCTTCACCATCTCTTATTACCAGTCCACCATCGGCCTCGCCCGGGCACCGATCAAATGGGGCATAAATGTGGGCTTAACTGTCTCCATAATCCTTATCGTGCTGTTAGTGTTCATTGAACTAACGAATCCACAATTCGGAAACCTAGGGAGGAGGTTATCCGGACTGAGAGACAGATACAGTCTGCTCACGGCCAACCTGCTTCTAATATTCGTGGGTCTCGTCATCACTCGCATAGTGATGATCATTGCAGGTTAAGCACGGATCAGATAGGAAGGCGTCCGCGGCCTTCTTGACAGTTCTTCTCCCAGACCTGCTTAACTCGATCCAGATAGCGTACGCGTGGAACACTACGACCAGTGACCTCACCGGGCCCGCGCGCGCGTTAATAGGAGATGTCAGGAAGCAGATGGCCAAGTATAACGGCTTTTTCGTTCCCGAGGGGCTCGGGAATAACCCCTATTTCTATTATTTCATCGTCTTTTTAGCTGTTGATTTTCTAAAGTCATGCATTTTACTATCACCCGTTTATTTCCCTTCGTCCAGTCCCCGAGTAAACGGGGTAAAATTTAGGCTATTTTTTCTCCATAATCCTTATTTTGGGGGTTTCCTTCATTTGTCTAACGAATCCACGATTCGTAAACCTAGGGAGGAGGTTGTCGAAGCTGAGAGACGGATACAATATGCTCACGGTCAGCCTGCTCCTTTCATTCGTGGGGGTATCATCGCCCAAATAGTGAGGAAAAATGCAGGTTAGGCGTGTTTCAGCTAGGAAGGCGTCCGCGGCCTTCTTGACCGTCCTCGTCCTAGCCCTGCTTAGCTCGATCCAATTAGCGCATGCGTGGAACCCCTCGGTAAGTGACCTGTCCGGCACGAGCTCTTCTACTGATAACAGCGTGGTTGATGCCCTCAGGAGATTCGACATTGATCACACCACCGCCGGCATCCAGACCGGGGAGGACGCGGACAGCTTAGCCTTCTTAATAAAATTACAGTCGTCCCAGCTTTTACAGTCGAGCCCTACCGCCAATTCAGGCACAGCGCCCGTTGTCACAGATCCGGCCTTAGCCTATGACGGTAACACGGGAACCGCTGCAACTTTTCCATACACAAGCAACAATGGCTTGTGGCAGATAATCACATTCGGGACAGGCTCGGGAACCATCGTCAGCGTGGACCTGTATGTCCGAGCCTCGGTCACGGCGGGCGTTGACGACACATATGCTCTCTCGTGGGCCGTGGGGGGCGTAGGCGAAACGGATCTATGGGCTGCAAGCAGCTCCGCCAGAACCCTGCAAGATTATAGCTTTCTAAGTTTACCCGGGCCTGGTGGGTCCTGGGATTGGACAGAAGTCGGTAACTTCGAGGTAAACTGGCGCACAATGAAATCGTCAGGCCCCGATAACGCCATCGTCAGCGTCTATGAGGTCTGGCTCATCGTCAAAGGATACGGTTACGACGCGACGGCGATGACCGCAAACGACCAGTACGAGGTCGACTTCACTATCGGCGAAGAGGACTTTGCCATGCTCTTCCAAGCTACCGGCGCAGCAGCCGGCACAATGAAGCTATTCTACAGGGCCACAGGGGGCGGCGCGTGGTCCAACGGAGAGACCCACTCCGAAGGCACCATCGTCTCCGGGACCCCTTACCAATCCGTCAGCACGAACATCGGATTCACGCTAACCAGTTCAACCGCAACCGTCGGCTCGGCGAAACTCGTCGTCAAGAAGACGTATCTAGCATCTTTAGGGGCGACATCCAACGCTGTAACCGGCATCTTCGCAGCCAACTTCGCCGGTGGGACGGGGGAAGCGGGGAGCGGTGGGGCTACGCCCAACGACAGGAGCCCCTCCTCTGGCGGGGCCTCATGGACCCTGACCGCGGCGATACCCGATTTTCCTTTCGGAACATTGATCCTCGTGGCGCCTGTGATGTCCGTCTACCTCGCCCTCAGGAAACGCAACGGAACAGGTGATACGTAGTGGCCCACCTAATCCCTGAGAGACTCAAGAGAAACACGAAGCTCCCCTACCTCATCATCCTCTTCCTCCTCTTCGCGATCGCCTACTCTCTCGAGCGACAGACGAGCTCCTCCGTGGGCGAGAAGACCATCGAGGCGGGCCTCATCGAGGCTGGCAACAAGCCCGCCCTCTACTTCAACCTGAGGAACATCGCGGAAAGCCTCCACAGATACACCTACGTCATCAAATACAACACGACGGAGGGAGAAACCAAAAACGAGACCTCCAGCATCAACATATCCCCCGGCCAGACGTTCAGATATTCACTAATACTGGAGAGACCAACTAAATCAACGACTGTACTAAGTCTGAGAATATTCGACGGCGAGGAGGATAACAGCGAAAAAATACTCCATGACCAGACCTGGTTTATCAGACCCTAAAAGGTCCCCCGAGATATAAGGGATTAATAAGGTGATTAATTATGGGAGGAGACATCACCTAATGAGGATTCACGCAGATTTGAGGGAAACACCGTCTAGGGCGCGTAAAACACTGTTCACGCGCACATTCCTAGGCAGCCTGAGGCGTAAAGCCCTCCAGAAAAGGGTATGGTACAGCGCCCTGGACAAAGTCGAACGAGGCATCATTACATTATCGATAAGACTCATCGACTCGGTTCAGAGCGAGGTCCTGGGCATCGAGATAGTGAAGATAACCAAGAAGCTGAAAGACGCCCTGAGAAGCCCGTTCATCCTCTACCTGGAGACCTTCAGCCTGAAGGAGGCCAAGAAGATAGCGGATCAAGCAGTCGGATTCGGCAACACGAAGGCCCGGGAATGGGTCTACGACTTCGGATTCACGAGATACCTGACCCTCCTCAACCACAACAAACCCACGGGTTGGGGCCCTTGACCTCCAAAACATCGACCACAACGGGGGACAGCATCCAACCCCGGATCGGGAAGGACGAGGTCACGATCATACTTCCCGTCCTCGACGAGGAGGCCGCGATCGGAAAAGTCCTCGACGAGCTGAAACTGGAAGGATACCCCAACATCCTCGTGGTCGACGGATACTCCCGAGACGACACGGTAAAAATCGCCAGAGCCGCCGGGGCCCAGGTGATCACGCAACACGGCACCGGGAAGACAGGCGGGATAAAGACCGCCATCGAGTACGTCGAGACCCCCTATCTTCTCGTCATGGACGGGGACGGCACATACTCGGCCAAGGACATCAAGAAGTTCCTCACATTCG
>JADHWM010000026.1 GCA_016783485.1 Candidatus Bathyarchaeota archaeon | reverse complement strand
CTTGCCTCGACTATGTCTTCGAGGTGGTGGGTGGTTTCCAGAAGCTCTTCTTCAGCTTTCTTCCTCTCGGTGATGTCTCTGCCGTAGATATTGACGTAGTCCGTATCGGTTATGGGGGTAATAAAGAAGGAGATAACACGGTCCTTGTGAACTAACGCGACCTCTTTCCCGACGCCTTCTAAAAGGCCCCCCGAGATAATTTGACGCCATTCCTCGGAGATAACAGCACCTATCTCCATGTTCCACTCGTTCAATAATGACTCGGATGCATCGTTGGCGTACATGATGATGCCATCACCGGAGATGCGCATGACGGGATTATTGTTCTCCGAAGGGAACCGCGCGAGGCTCCGGATCTCCTCCAACATCTGCTTGCGCTCGGTGATGTCCCGGGTCACATTCGAGAAACCATACAATTCACCGGAATCATCATACACCGCAGATATTACGATGTGGGCCCAGAAGCGTGAGCCATCCTTCCGGAGACGCCACCCCTCGTTCTCATAGCGCCCTGTTTCACGAGCATCCTTGAGCTGCTGCTCGGGTACCCCGCTCTCGACATCATCATCACTGTAGAAGACCGAGTAATGTTTCCCGATGATCTCATCGGCACTGTATCCCTTGTTGTTCTCAACGCCCTTATTCCAGCTGGAAACGAGACCCTCAGTATCCAGCAAGAAGATACCGTAATCCATCGTCCCCTCCACTAGGAGACGATACCGCTCCTCCGACTCCCGGAGTAACTTCTCCATCTCCCTCTGCCTCAGCGCATGGCTAAGGTCACCGGCCAGCTCAAGGAAAAGAGATTGCTCCTCGTCGCCCACTCGCTCCGCTGGCGCAAGGACAGTGATGGCACCATACAACTCTTCCCCGATGGAGAGCCGGGTCGTTATGACACTCGGCTCATGGACCTTATCCCTGAGGGGGCAATCCCCGCACTCCGGCCCCGTATCCAGGGTGATATGTATGCCCTCACTGTCGATCGATCTGGAGACGCATGCGGGCAGGTTCCCCTCTTGGAGGCCCCCGAAGAAATCCGTGAACTCGTCATTCTGGTGATCAGTATAAGACGCCGTGACACGCCCATGCCCATCGGTTCTGAGGATGTGGGCATGCATGTACGCGCCACTGTCCACCATCAGATCGCTAATATTCGAAAGAATGGTCTCCTCGGATACACCCCTCTCCTTGAGGAGGTACTGGTTTATGCTGCTAATCGTGGTCAAAACTTTCATGACGTACCGGCTGCTGGATTCACCCCTGTGTTTCTCGATAGCAGCCCTGATCCGACGCGCGAGGACCTGATAGTGGCTGGGATCAATCTCCTTCCGGATATAGTCGTCTATGCCAACCTCGAAAGCCCTCTCGGCGACCTCCTCGCTCCCCCGACCCGTATAGATAATGATGGGAACATCGCTTGTGTCCCTGATCCTCCTAGCGAGCTCGATGCCGTCCATCACCGGCATCTGATAGTCGCTGACGACACAGTCGAAGGACTCCGAGACGAGGCGGCTGAGAACCTCCCTGGAGTCCTTAGCCGAAAAAACTTGGATCTCCCCATCCAACTCCTCCAGGAATCTCTTGGTGAAGCTGAGCTGAACCTCCTCGTCGTCAACATGGAGAACCCTGAACTCAGGCGTCGATATTTGAGACAGAGACACCGTTTGTCAGAGAGATTTTGAAAGATGAGCCTAAGAAGATTATGTCGAATCTCGATATAGCCCAGCTTGCCCGAGACGTGAAAACATTTATCAGCCACCCGTGAACCACGGGGATTAAATCGAGCTGATCTAGGTTTGGAGAATGACGGCAGCCTCCCGGTGAGCTTCTACGTCGTCTCCCTGGCCTCCTTTCTCTTCGAACTCTCCCGGCATACAACCCAGCCCATCTTCACCCTCTACATCTTGGAGATGGGGGCCTCCCTCGTCCAGGTGGGGCTCATCCTCTCCGTCCAGTCGATCCTCATGATGGTGGTGAGGATCCCCCTCGCGATGGTCTCCGACAGGGTGGGCCACAACAGGATGTTCCTCATCGCCTTCTTCATCCAGGCCACCGCCCCCATCCTCTACGCGATCGCCCCGGACCCCTCCTGGCTCTACGTCATCCCCTTCTACCAGATCCTCGCATCTGGTTCCTTCAACCAGCTAGCGATGTCCACGGTGTCCAACATGGCCCCGGCGGCGAGGCAGGGGGACGCCCTCGGACGCTACATGACCTTCATGTCCATGGGGATGTTCGTGGGTCCCATCATCGCGGGGAGCCTCGTCACCCACATCGACTACCGCCAGCTCTTCATGGTCACCGCCCTATTCCCCGCGATCGGCCTCGGACTCTTTCTCAAATTCAAACCCCAGGGAATGCGTGCACCACCCACCGAGGAGGCAACGCCCGAAAACGGGCCAGGCACCATGGCAAGCCTCAAGATGATCCTCCGGGACAGGAACGTCCTGGTCCTCACGTTCATCAGGTCCGCATACGCGATGTCCAACACCGTGTTCACGAGCCTCTTCGCCGTCTTCGCAGTCCGAGACCTCGGGTTCACCCCCGCCCTCGCAGCGCTGCTCTTCTCGGTGGTCGGCTTCTCCAACGCCTTCATCAAGCTCCCCGCAGGCAGGGTGGCCGACACCCTAGGTCCCAGGAAGGTCCTCTTCGCCACTTTCTCGACCCTGATCCTCGTCTACATCTCCATGTCCTACGCGAGGGGCGTGGCGCCCATCCTCCTTCTGCTGGTCCTTTTCGGGGCGTGCTGGGGAACGAGGGCGGTGACCGAGTGGTCCACCCTCACGAACAGCGTCACCCAGGAAACCAAGACTATTGCGATATCCTACCTCGGTAGCATCTGGGGGGTGGGGGCGACCCTGGGGAGCTTCATGGTGGGGGTCGTGGGAGAGGCTTTCCCGTTCTCGACCATCTTCCTCATGCTGGCCCTGATAAACCTCCCAGCGATCCCAGCCATCTATCTCATGAGGAAGCAAAAGGAAGCCTAGGGCGCCCCGAACACGGCCTCGAAGATTTCCCTGATCGCCTCGGGCTTCTCGAACGTGGTGAGACCGTCCATTCCGGAGATCTTCCGCACGTTCTCCGCGTCCTCCTTCCGGACCCTCAGCTCCAGCTCCTTCCCGTTAGGTAGAAGGGTGACCACGGTGCCCTCCCTGTAGTCCACGGGCATCACGTACACAGGGATATGGGCCTTGAGGGCCTGGATCGCGCTGTTGGTGAGCATCGTGTCGGAGATGCCGTGGGCGATCTTCGCGACGGTGTTGCTCGTAGCGGGGGCGAGGAGGAGGAAGTCGAAGCGTCCCAGCTGGAGGCGCCCGGTGATGAAGGGGGTGTTCGCGTCCCTCTCCACCTGGACCTGATCGAAACACTCTCTGAGCTCGTCACCCAACTTGTAGAATCGGAGGACCTGCTCCCCCGCCTTGGAGAGGTATACCTCGATCTCGACGCTCCCCCTGTAGGCCTCCTTGAGCCCCTTCATCGCTTCGAGGGTCTCGTTGAGTAGGTCCCCCGCCCCCGTGATTCCCCACGCTATCCTTCCAATTTTATCTATCACCTCAGCCGTCCTCCCTAAGCTTCCTCCGCTCCTCGACGTGCTCCGCGAAACGCCTCACGGTCTTTCTGAGGCTCCTAAGGCCTTCGTCGTCCTCCATGACTCCCTCCAGGGTGTCCTTGGACCAGAAGGCGGCCCCTATGTTGGCCCCGAAGGCCCCCCCGCTCACGGTGAGGACTCCGTTCAGCGTATAGTACGTTATGATTTGCTGGATCGCGAGCTCCTGCCCTCCAGACCTGTCGCCCCCGACCGCAATGGCCATCCCGGTCTTCCCCCTGAGGGCAGCGGGGTCCTTAGCGAGGAGGGCTCGGGTCCTGTCCATCACGGCCTTGACCTGAGCGCTGACGGCGCCGTTGTAGACGGGGGTGGCGATGACGAGTCCCTCCGCCTCCTCGAGGAGCGGGTAGAGGTCCTGAACGTCGTCCCGCTGGATGCATCCCTCCCCCTTCAGACAGTGATCGCAGTGGGTGCAGAAGCCGATCCTCTTCCCTCGGACCCCCCAGTAGACGGTCTCGAAGCCCCTCTCCTCCAGCATCCGGAGGGCCTCCCTGAGGGCGTACTCCGTGGTCTTCGCCCTCGGGCTGCCGCACAGCCCCAGGATCATCGAGACTTCATCTTTGGGGGGGTTGAAAAACCTTTTTCGTATTGAGTTTCACGGTCGAACAAACGGCTGAATCCCATGCTAGGAGTTCACCGATTTCGACAAGTTTTTAATTGACTCACCCGGGAGTTATCTTGTTCGGAGGCTCAAGGTTGGAATCATCAGTCGCTTTCCTGGAGTTCGAGCTTATCTTCGGCATCGGCGTTGCCTTCGTGATCCTCCTCATGATCCTCTTCTACGTCATGTATCCTTACGACAAGGATCTGAAGGAATTACCTTCAGAATAACTCGGAACGATTCCCGTTGGCTAGACGCCGCCCTGGATAGTGGCGGATATCAGCCTGATCATGAAGCCGATGGCCCCCAGGAGCCCTACGCCGATGAAGACGATCTTGACGCTCAGGCTGTAGGTCTTCCAGTCAGGCCTAGCTATGGTCCTCATGAGGCGCGCCGCCGACTGGAAAAAGCTGCCTAGACCCATCTTCGCCTGCTATCGAAGGAGGGCGCCCTTAAATCCTTTACGAATCCCCCAGGACCTTCTCTGTGAACCATGACGCCTCGAAGGGCTGGAGGTCCCCGTACTCCTGGCCGACCCCCACGTAGATGATGGGCTTCCCTGTGAGGTATGCGACGCTGAGGCTGCTCCCCCCCTTCGCGTCCGCGTCCACCTTGGTGAGGATCGCGGCGTCGAAGCCGATGTGGTCGTTGAAGGTCTGGGCCTGATCCACGGCGTCGTTCCCGATGAGGCTGTCCAAGATCATCACGGTGAAATCCGGCTGGACCACCCTCTTGATCTTCTGGAGCTCGTCCATCAGGTTCCTGTTGGTCTGCATCCGGCCCGCCGTGTCGATGAGCACCGCGTCGACCCCCTGGGCCCTGGCGTGCTGCACGGCGTCGTAGCTAACGGCCGCTGCGTCGCTCCCATACCTGTGCTTGACGACCCGCACCCCGAGGCGCCTCGCGTGCTCCTCGAGCTGCTCGATGGCCCCCGCCCTGTAGGTGTCCCCGGAGGCGAGGACGACTTTGAAGCCGTTGTCCAGGAGTCGACGGGTGACCTTCGCGATGGTGGTGGTCTTCCCCGTCCCGTTTATCCCCACGAACATCACGACGAAGGGCTCACCAGAAGATTTCTTGGCCGAGACGAGGTCGACGATGTCCCTCCGGTCCTCAACGGCCATGACGGACTCGATGCTCTCCCTGAAGGCTTCCCTGATGGCTTCGGCCTTGTCCCCGAAACGGGGGAGAGACGTGCCGACCAGGCGGCTCTGGAGCTCCTCGGAGATCTTCGCCGCCACCTCGACGGCTACGTCGTTGCTGATGAGCTGGAGCTGGAGGTCCCATAGGACAGGCTCCAGGTCCTTCTCGGATAATGCGGTCTGGGAGATCTTGTCGACTACGCCCTTGAGGCCCTCGCGGAGCCTCTCAAACACCGGGCTCGACCCCTTGGAGGCTGGCGCTCAGCCTGTTGAGGGCGTCCCTGTGGATCTCCATCTGGCCCAGGATCTGCTGGAGCTGCTCCTGCGCGGACTGGCTCGCCTTCTCCACCTCCTCGAGCCTGCCCGAGAGGTCCTGATCCGCCTCGTCGAGCCCCATCTCGATGGAGACGTCCGCCCCGATGTTGACCAGAATGCTGCTGAGGTCACCCAGATGGGCGTTTACGAACGTCCCTCCGCCGGTGGGGACCAGGATGGGGTCTCCCTCCTTGCCCTCCTTGAGGGACTCGATGGATTTCTTTGCGACACCGAGATCTGCCGCTGCGTTCTGGAGAACCCCGAGCCTCTGCTGCAGCGTCTCGGCGGTGCCCTGCATCATCTGGAGCTCGTAGGCAAGCTTGCGGAAATGTTCCTCCTGGCTCGCCGCGGCCAAGGCTAGGCCCCCTCTTCGGGAACGACTTCCTCGACGGAGTTGATCTTGATCTGGAAACGCTTCGCCCTGTGACGGCTCCCCATCTCGGCGTATATCTTCTCGAGGGCGTGGGCCTCCTTGGCGGCGGCTATCTCCTTGTTGAATGTGATGGGCTCGTAGAGGCCGGGCTTGTCGATGCGCCCGGAGACCCGGAAGACCTTGGTCCCGCTCATTCCTCTTCTTCCTCTTCCGCTTCCGTCTCCGCCTCGGCCAGAGTGACCGTGACGGTGCCCTCGTCGTCCTTGGAGAGCCTCACCCGGATCTTCCGGGGGGGCTTCTTGATGCCCCGGGCCCAGATGGCCTCGTTGACGGTGGTGTCGATGACGATCGCCTCGGGCTTCATGTGGCGCTGGACGAACTTCCTCAGGAGGGTTATCGCCTTCTCTGCCCTCCTGTACTTGGGGACGGCCAAAACTTTCCCGAGGGGGACGGTGTAGATTCTCTCCTCAGCTGACAAACAGTCTTCCTCCTATGCCTTGATCGTGGAGCGCCGCCAGTTCCGTCTGCTCTTGGGGCTGAAACGGACGCTGCCCCGAGTCTTAGCTATTATCCACGCTGGCACCGACCTTTTCTGCCTACCCGCCTTGTTGAGGCGGAGCTTGTAGGCCAGCGTTTTGTTCCTCGCCATTCATCTATCTCCTTGTGATCTTGATATCCCTCTTGCTCTGCTGCGCCTGAAGCTGGGTCAGCAGGCGCTTCAGCGTCTCGTCGTCGATGGGTAGGTTCACCCTCCCGCTCTGGGCGACCTGGAGCAATTGAAGCTCGAGCTGAGCCCCAAAGTCCGGGCGGACCATCCTGACCCGGGCGAGCCTCTGGCGGGCCTCGGGGGTGAGGATCTGCCGGAGCAGAGCCTCCTTCTTTGCCTCAGCCTCCTGCTGGGCCTGCTGGACCTGCCCCTGTTGCTGCTGTTGAGCCTGGATCTCCAGCATCCTCTGCTGCCTGATCCTCTCCAGTTCCTCGTCCGAAGACACCGGTCTCTCCTCAATACTTCTTGAGATCGGGGTTGTCCCTGTCCATCTCCCGCTTTATCTGGCCGGACATCGCGTCGAGGAGGCTCCTCCCCTTCGCGCTCACGACCCTGCCCTTGACGCCGTCTTTCTGGACGAGACCTGCGGTCTCCATCTGCTGGAGTATGGTCCTGATGATGTTGCCCCCCGCCTTCATGAAGTGGGCGGGCCTGACGCCGTTGCGTTTCCTGCCGCCGTAGGCCTTCCTGAGATGGGAGACGCCTATGGGGCCCTTGGTGTAGAGCTTCCTCAGCATGGATGCGGACCTGACGTACCACCAGTCCGGGTTCAATGGGGCCCGCTCGACGTGGGAACCGGTCTTTACGTATGAGGCCCACTCCGGGGGAGCAAGCTCCTTGATGTTGCCCTTCATGTAATCGGAGAGCCGAGAGATGAGGGCGTCTGCTGGCACGTCGTAGGCGGTGGTCATATTTCCATCACTTTTCTAACGCATTCAATTGGGTGGGGGACCGACATATATATCTAGTTGTTTCCCCCGGTTCGACAGTTCTATCCAAGGAGAGAAGATAAAAAGGTTACGCGATTACCGTGAGCCTCCCGAAATAAGGGGCTCCGAGATCAACGGCCTAGGGATTATATCTGCTGGAAGGCGTCCTTCTCCGCCCCGCACACGGGGCATACCCAGCCGTCCGGAAGCTCCTCGAAAGGCGTCCCCGCCGTGATGCCCCCCTCGAGGTCCCCCTCTTCCGGGTCGTAGACGTATCCGCAGACGCTGCACATCCATTTAGCCATGTTTGATTTGTTCTCCTAGCTAGTATTTAGTGTTACTCGCGCCGGATGAATCGCGTCAACCCCAGAGACCGGGAACGTCCCCGAACGCCGCGTCCCACCAGTCCTCCTCCGTCACAGTCTCCCCCTTGATCAGGAGCTCCTCGACCCTCTTGAGGACCCTGTGGTGGCGCCTCTCGTCCTCGATGATCGCGTTGAGGATGAACGAGACCTTCTCGTTCTCGACCCCGGGGATCATCTCCTCTAGCCTCTCGATGACCCTCTCCTCCATCGCGATGTGCCTCGCCACGAGGGACCTCTGCACATCGAGCTGCCCCTCGTCCAGGGCGGGGCGGGGCTCGGATAGAAGCTCACCGGCGGACCTGTACATCTCGGCGTGCTTCAGGGAGTCGTAGCTGATCCCCCTGAGGACGCTCCTCACCGCGAAGTTCTTCAGATCCCCCACTGCCGATTCCACGGATCTTACTATCTCCTCCTCTTCTTTCACCATGCCCTTGAGGAATCTCACCAGCTCATCAGACATCTGAGACCACATGAAAGAGTCCTCACGTCACGTCTTAAACGTTCGTAAGAAAGAGCTGAGAGTAAGCCATGGCCTCTGGCTTGCCTGAGGACCCCTACTCGAACGGCTTGAACGGATCTAGGATTAAACTTGCCTAGCTCCCTCGGAACATCCTGACTCTGGCTTGGGTCCCCGCCGCTAGGTAGTCCAAGTCTTCGCCTATTCCGGTGAACCGGAACCCCTGGTCTATCAGCTCCTTGCAGTGGTCAGAGCCCTTACCGAAGGCGATGCCCGGAGCAACCCCCGCCGCCTCGCAGGCATCTATCACCCTCTCAAATGCCTTCAGGAGCGTGGGGTGCCAATGCTCTCCCCTTACGCCGTAGGAGGCGGAGAGATCGGAGGGCCCCACGAACGTGGCGTCCACCCCCTCCACAGAGGCTATCTCCTCGATGTTCTTCACCGCCTCCTTGGTCTCGATCTGCACGGCCACGAGGATCTCGTCGTTGGCGGTGTCAGTGTACTCCCGGGGACTCATCCCCCATGCGGAGGCCGGCCTCCCCGCAGCGCATCCCCTGAGCCCCTCGGGCGCATAACGGGTGTAGGATACAGCCTTCTCGGCCTCCTCCTTGGTGTTGACCTAGGGCACCACCACGCCGTATGCCCCGGTATCCAACGCCTTCTTGATCGCGTTGATGTCGTTCCAGACCACCCGGATGAGGGGCAGCGCTCCGGCTCCCATGACAGCCCCGACCAGACCGTCTATGGTCTCGATGCCCGCGGGTCCATGCTCCGTGTCGAAGAGCACCCAGTCCAGCCCCGACGAGGCGACGGTGCGGGCCGTACTCGGGTTCAGCACCGAGATCCATGCCCCGAGGGCGACGCCTCCCTTCTTCAAGTCCTCTTTCACGTGGTTCCTCACGAAAATTCCTCGCATGTCACTCCCCCCAGGAGGCTAAATAATGCTCGCCAGAAGTGACCACTGGAAACCCTTTATTCGGAAGGGAACAACTCAGAGCGAGATGACGGGCGACTCCAACCTTGAGAGAGTGCGCAGAGACCTGGAAGCCGAGGCCTCGAAGCGCGGGCTGAAATCAGTCCTCGGAGTCGCCCCATTCAGGGAAGTCCTTGATGGGCTTCTCCCGGTACAGAGGGTGAAGCTCAGGGAAATCGCGGGGGAACGATTCGACTCATTCATGGAGGGGGGCTCCTTCATCAGCATAGCCTTCGCCTACCCAGAGGAGGCCATCGACGCCATTGCCGTGGACATTGGAGGGGGATTCGATCTGGATACTTGGGCTTTTTATTCCGGCTGGTGTGACCGCCTCAACCAAGCCCTCAACCAAGCTTCCTCGGTCATGGCGGAAAGGATAAGGGGAATATCGATCCCCGCCACGACTGCTGGGATCGCCACCAAGATCGAGCACGTGGAGGACTATTATCCCCTCGTGGTGTCCCACAGGGTGGCTGCGGAGCTCTCGGGGGTGGGCTGGAGGGGAAAGAACGAACTGATAGTGAACCCGAAATACAGCTGCGCCATCAGACTGGCATCGATCATCACGGACATGCCCCTCGAGAGGACGGAGCCGCTCCAAGACGGCTGCGAGGACTGCACGGCCTGCCTCGATGCCTGCCCGTTTCTCGCTAACAAGGATAGGCTCGAGAACTACAGGGAGCAGTGCCGCAGGTACATAGTGTCTCTAGGCCTCGAACACGAGGTCTGCGGAAAGTGCATCAAGGCCTGCTACAGGGAGAGCGTCCACGGGGACGCCTTCCGGCTGTGAGGCTAGGGCTTGGCGTATAGCTCGATGAAATTGCAGAGGCTACACCTGTAGCCTACTGTCTTCATCTGCTTGATCTCGTCCCTCTTGAAGAGGAAACCCGTCTTCTCCCCTGTCTTCTCCTCCCACATGGGCGCGGTTGTGAAAGTCTCGATCCCAGGGGGGAGACCCTGATGCATGAACCCGGGGGTCATGTCTCCCATAGGGGGGACGTTCATCTTCTCGATGGGTATGGAGATCCCTCCTTGCACCATGCTTCCGCCGCACTTTGGGCAGACCTTCGGCTGGACTTCGCTCAATCATGACACCTCTAGATACCTTTTGGATAGTTTCGCCACCACAGTATATAGGGGATCCACTATTTGGGCTATTCTCGCTTTGCCTGCGATACTCAGGAACATGTATGCGTCGTCCCTTTCCCAGCCGTGATCGGCGACCATCCACTCCACCATCTCCCTGAAGGCGTGTCGGGCGGCGTCCTCAAGGGGCCGGGCGCTCCCCACGGTCATTATCTCGTCGGGGGCCTCGATGCGGGGCCAGTTGATGGTCCATCCCTTCCTGAGACCAAACTTGAGGGTGACCAGGGCGTCCACCTCCACAGCCACTCCGCAAACCTCACCGTCCCCCTGGACGGCGTGGACATCCCCGAGCTTGAAGAGGGCGCCGGGCCTCGTCACAGGGAGCAGAAGCTTGTTGCCGGGCCGGATGTCGGGGCAGTCCATGTTCCCTCCGTGGCGTCCCGGGGTGAGGCTGGAGACGGCCTCGACCTCCGGGGCCACACCTATCGTCCCGATGAACGGGTCCGCTTCCAGCTCCAGTTCCCTGCCATCGTCTCTCACGTATGTGATTATGCCATTCTCGATCTCGCAGACCTTCCTTCTGGACTCCATGAGGTTGAGCCATCCCTCCAGGGCCCCGAAGCCCGGGATGATGGCCACGGTCCCTTCACCGGGGAGCTCAATGTCGATGACCTCCACCTCCAATGTGTCCCCCGTCTCCGCCCCCTCGACGTACAGGGGCCCGGTGGTCGGGTTGGTGATTCTGGCGAGGGCGCTCCATGTCTCAACCTCCACGGTCTCCCCCGGCTTCACGTTCGCGATGGGGGGAGTGCGGGGATCGAGAACGGAGTCGAGGAGCGCATCGAGTTCCTCCTCGGGCTTCTTCTTAATCCTCCTCGTCATTGGATTGACCCACTCCTGTTCTGGGGTAAGGGCATTAAAACACTTCCCCGGGGAGCGAGTCGAATAGTAAAGAATAAAAGCCGGTTCCCTGCTCAGTTGATTACGGTCCGTTGGACCAGTGTATAAGTTAGAGGTGTAAGGATTGGAATACATGTACGCTGCGATGCTGCTTCATAGCGCCGGAAAGGAAGTCGAGGAGACATCCATAGGCAACATTCTTAATGCCGCGGGGATCTCACCTGACGCCGTCAGGGTAAAAGCCCTCGTTGCCGCCCTCGCAGAGGTCGACATCGACGAGGCCCTCAAGACTCCCGTGCTCACTGCCGCCGCTGCTCCCGCCGCTGCCGCCCCTGCGCAGGAGGAAGAGGAGAAGCCCAAGGAAGAGGAGAAGGAAGAGGAAGAAGAGGACCTTCAGGGACTCAGCGCCCTCTTCGGTTAGGCTCTCCCCTAAGTTTCTTTTAGATCGAGCCCTTAAACTAGTTTTAAGGAGCCATACCCAGATGCTAACGGATAGTCTACATCTCGTCCATTCACCAATGTTAGCTTTGACGGATATACAATCTCGACTAAGGTGATTCGATTGATTAGTTCTGACAAGCTGAAAAAATTGTACTTGGAGTTTTTCCAGAAAAAGGGACATGAGATTATCGCGAATGCGTCTCTTATGCCGGAAAACGATCCCACCGCGTTATTCATCTCGGCCGGGATGCATCCGCTTGTACCATATCTACTGGGTCAACGGCATCCAAGTGGGAGAAAACTAGTAAACGTACAGAAATGCCTCAGAACCAGCGACATCGATGAAGTGGGGGACAGTTTCCACCTGAGCTTTTTTGAGATGCTGGGGAACTGGTCTCTCGGGGACTACTTCAAGGAAGAATCGATACCGTGGAGCTACGAGTTCCTCACTAGCGAAGAATGGCTAAACATCGATGAGGAAAAGCTAAGCGTCACGGTCTTCGCCGGGGACGAGAAAATACCCAGAGACACGGAAAGCGCGAGAATATGGGAAGGCCTCGGAATCCCAAAGGACAGAATATTCTATCTGCCTAGAGAGGATAACTGGTGGGGACCCATAGGCAGCACGGGACCGTGTGGACCCGACACGGAGATATTCTATGACACGGGCAAGGAGTCGTGCGGAAGCGAGTGTAAGCCTAGCTGCTCCTGCGGAAAATACAATGAGATATGGAACAACGTCTTCATGGAGTACAATAGAACCCCGGACGGAGAGTACGAGCTGCTTGAACAGAAGAACGTCGACACCGGGATGGGAGTCGAGCGGACAGTCGCAGTCCTACAGGGAAAGGATAACGTATACGAGACCGAGATATTAGCTCCTCTAGTTAATGGAATAAGAGATCTGTCGGGCATAGATGTAATCTCTGAAGATCAGGTTAGAAGCGTTAGGATAATCTGTGATCATTCTCGTGCGGCTACTTTCCTCCTAGCCGAGGGAATAGTCCCCTTGAACGTGGAGCAAGGATACGTTCTGAGGAGAGTCATAAGGGGAGCCATCAGACACGGAAAACTGCTGGGCATAGAAGAAGAGTTCCTGAGCTTATTGTCTCAGATCATAATAGAGACATATTCTGAAGATTACCCTCACTTGAAGTCGAACGAAGACTTCATCGTAACCGAGCTGAAAAAGGAGTACAAGAAGTTTAACAACACGCTGGCTAGGGGTCTAAACAGATTCAACAGAATAGCCAGAAACGAGAAGAAAATCGACGGCAAAGACGCCTTCCTCCTCTACCAGAGCTTCGGCTTCCCAATAGAGATAACAAGGGAACTAGGGAAGGAGAACGGTATCTTCGTTGACGTGGACGGCTTTTATGAAGAGTCCGAGAAACATCAGAAAGTGTCCAGAGTCGGCGCTGACAAAAGGTTTGGCAGCGGCCTAGCCGACACGTCTGAGGCGACGGTGAGACTGCACACCGCGACACACCTACTCAACGAGGCGTTGAGGCGTGTCCTTGGGAAGGATATCACCCAGAAGGGTTCAAACATCACGCAGAAGCGTCTAAGGTTTGATTTAAACTTCGACAGAAAGCTGACTGATCGAGAGATAAGGGATGTGGAGGATATTGTTAACAGGAAGATTAACGAGGCTCTCCCCGTCAAGAGAATTGAGACTACGTTAGACGAAGCAATAAGGATGGGGAGCCAGGCAGTTTTCGAGCAGAGATACGGGGAAAAGGCCTCCGTATACTCCATCGGCGGCTTCTCGGTGGAGCTGTGCAGCGGCCCACACGTGGAGAATACCGGCGAGCTTGGACGATTCAAGATAATAAAGGAAGAAGGGATATCCGCAGGCGTGCGGAGGATAAGAGCAGTTCTAGAATGATGAGTCCCCACCTTCGCCACATTACTCAAAATAAAAAGGTCGGCACATCACACAGCAAGACAAAATCGAAGCCAGATACGTGTAATCACTCTGACAGGGAGGAGCCGTCCCGGGCAAGGAGATCAGGGTCATCCTCGAGGCCGTCGACAAGAGCGGGGAATCCCTCATCGAGGTCGTGAACGTCATCGGGGAGCTGGAGAAGGTTGTCGCGGTGATGCTCTCGGCTCCCCAGGGGAAGCTCGCGGTGAAAGCCGGGAGGGGAGCCATGGAGAGGGCGCCCACGCCGGCAAACTCACGACTGTATTAGCCAAGGCGGCGGGAGGCACGGGAGGCGGTCAGCCTTACCCGGGACAAGCGGGCGGAGTCGAAGCGAAGGCTTTCGAGGGGGCTCGGAAGACCATCGAGGAAGCGTTCCGAATTCAGCTTGGCTGAAACGGGTACGCAACTGTTTTTACTCATAACCTTTATTCCACTCTCCATCGAGGAATAACCGCATAGCCAGCAAGGATAGATGGAATCATGGTTGACTGGAAGCAGATCGAGGAGAAATGGAGAGGCAAGTGGGCCGAAGCACATGTCTTCGAGACCGACCCGGACCCTGGGAAGCCTAAGTACTACCTGACTGTGGCCTACCCCTACCCCAACTCGCCGCAGCACATAGGCCACGGCAGGACCTACACCCTCACCGACGTCCACGCCCGGTACAGGAGGATGCAGGGCTACAACGTCCTCTTCCCCATGGCTTGGCACTTCACGGGGACCCCCGTCATCGCGATGGTGGACAGGCTCAAGGAGAAAGACCCCGAGCTCCTCGACACCTTCCTCAACCTCTACAACATCGCCGAGGAGAGCCTCCACGACCTGGAGACCCCCATCGGGATGGCGGGCTACTTCACCCAGGAGATAAAGACGGGGATGCGGCTCATGGGGTTCAGCATCGACTGGCGCCGGGAGTTCACCACTATCGACCCTTACTACAGCAAGTTCATCGAGTGGCAGTTCGCCAAACTCCGCCAGAGGGGCTTCGTCATCCAGGGGAGCCACCCCGTGGGCTGGTGCCCCGGCTGCGGCAATCCCGTGGGGCAGCACGACACAGTGGGCGACGCGGAGCCCGAGATCGAGGAGTTCACCGTCCTCAAGTTCAGACGGGGCGACGTCGTCTACCCCGCCGCCACGCTGAGGCCCGAGACCGTCTTCGGGGTCACCAACATGTGGCTCAACCCCGACACCCTCTACGTCCAGGTCAAGGTGGACGGCGAGGACTGGCTCGTGAGCCCCGAGGCCGCGAACAAGCTCCAGTTCCTGGGGCGCGACGTCGAGGTCGTCGACGAGATCCTGGGGGCCAAGCTCATCGGGGGTACTGTGACGAACCCGATGACTGGGGCCGAGACCCCCATCCTGCCCGCAAGCTTCGTGGACCCCAAGAACGCCACGGGGATCGTCATGTCGGTTCCATCCCACGCCCCCTTCGACTATGTCGCCCTGGAGCAGCTGAAGAACGGGCCGAAGGAGGTCTTCGACCGCTTCGGACTGAGGCCGACCGAGATGGTTAAGCTCAAGCCCATCAGCCTCATCGAGCTTCCCGGCTGGGGGGAGAGCCCCGCCGTGGACATCGTCGAGAAGATGGGGATCACGGACCAGAACGACCCCAGGCTCGAGAAGGCGACCAAGGAGGTCTACAGCCGGGAGTTCCACAACGGCAGGCTCCGGGGGAACACCGGTCAGTATGCGAGCCTCTCTGTGGAGAGGGCGAAGGACGCCGTCAAGGAGGATATGATCGCAGACGGCAGGGCCACCACGATGTACGAGCTCATAGCGCCCGTGCGGTGCCGCTGTGGGAGCGACGTCCTCGTCAAGATATTCGAGAACCAGTGGTTCATCGACTACGGGGACCAGTCATGGAAGGAGCTGGCCCACGAGAACCTGGCGGGGATGGAGATCATCCCCCGGGAGCTCCGGCAGGAGTATGTCAACGTCATCGACTGGCTGGACCGGAAAGCCTGCGCCCGGAACGTGGGGATGGGCACCAAGCTCCCCTGGGCCACGGACTGGATCATCGAGAGCCTCAGCGACTCCACCATCTACATGGCCTTCTACACCGTCATCAAGGACATCAACAGGGTGAAGCCCGAGGCGGAGGCCCTCACCGAGGAGTTCTGGGACTACGTCTTCCTGGGGAAGGGCGCGGTCGAGGAGGTCTCCGGGACCACGGGCGTCACCGTGGAAGACCTGGAGGCCATCAGGGGCCAGTTCCAGTACTTCTACCCCTTGGACGCCCGGCACTCCGGGAGGGACCTGATCCCCAACCATCTGACGTTCATGGTCTTCAACCATGACGCGATTTTCCCCCGGGAGGACTGGCCGCGGGGAATCTTCGTCAACGGGAGCGTCCTCATGGAGGGGAAAAAGATGAGTAAATCCATGAACAACATCATTCCCCTCGCCAACGCCATCGCCCGGTTCAACACCGACCCCCTGAGGCTGGCTCTGATGATCACCGCAGAGCCCCTGAAAGACGCAGATTTCAGCCCGGAGCTCGCCAAGTCGATGCAAGAAAACCTGGAGAGGTTCTACTCCAACGCGATGAAAGTCGTCGGAGAAAAAGTGGAGGGAGATCCCACACTGACCGACATCGACGAGTGGATGCTGAGCCGCCTCCAGTCCTATATCGCCGAGGCAGACGAGGCCATGACAGAGCTCAAGGTGAGGAAGACCATCCACGCCGCCCTCTACAACCTCAACCAGGACCTGGACTGGTACAGCAAGAGGGTGAACTCGAGACGAGACAGCGCAGACAGGAAGAACGCCATCAACTATGTCCTCAAGAAGGTCGTGGACGCCCAGGTGAGGCTATTAACCCCCTTCACACCCCACCTCTGCGAGGAGATCTGGGAGGCTATGAGTGGCGAGGGCTACGTCGCGTTCGCCCCCTGGCCCACTGCTGATCCCGAGCAAGTAAAGCCCGAGGTCGAGGAGCTGGAGCAGGGGATCAGGGACAGCCTCGATGACGTCCAGAAGATAGTGAAGGTCACCGGCATCAAGCCAAGCAAGATCAGCTTCTACACCGCCACCTCGTGGAAGTGGAAGGTCTACCTTAGGGCCTTGGAGCTCGCCGGGGAAGGAAAGTTGGACATCGGCACGCTGATACGGGATGCCTTCAAAGACGAGGAGATGAAAGTGAGGGCAAAGGAGGTCCCCGCTTTCGCAAGGATCGTCGTCGAGGATGTCACCAAGACCCCTGCAGCCATCATGGAGAGGAGGCTCGCGATGGGTCAGATCAACGAGTCTAACCTCATCGAGGACGCCTCAAGCTTCTTCGGGCAGGAGTTCGGATGCGAGGTCACCGTCACCAACGAGAGCGACCCCTGGATCGAGGACCCCACCGGCAGGGCTAAAAGGGCGAAACCCTACAGGCCCGCGATCTACGTCGAGTGACCTTCTTCCCTCTCTTTTCCCCTCTTTGATAAGGAAACTTGGGACGTAAAATTCTAAGTCTAATCTACAAAGGTCGGGAGCCCGAGCAGGTACCGCGTAACAAGGATAGCGGTCCCGAATATCACAACCCGGACCGGGAGACTCTCCACATAGAAGACCGCCGAGATCGTGATCACGATCCACATGAGGCTGATGGCCCTGATCTTCGTCGCCTTACGCAACCCCTGACCGGCTTGATAGGTTCTTATCGTCTCCCCGAACCACTTGCTCTCCAGGAGCCATCCGTGGAGCCTCTCGGAGCCCCTCATGTAGCAGGCCGCAGCCAGGAGGACCAGAGGCGTGGTGGGTATAACGGGCAGGAATAGGCCTAGGAAACCGAGAGCCAGGGCGATGGTCCCCATCACTACGAAGAATCCCTTCTTCATTCGAAGAGAGAGGCCCTCATCCACGGCTTCGGTTCCCGACATGACTTTCTCTTCCCAGCATCTAACCTAGTTACGCTACTCGATTCTCCCGCTTCTCCCTGGCTTTGCGGATAAGCGCCTCTCTCGACTTGATGAATCTGTAGCTGTAGATGAAGCCGAGGAAGAGGAATATGGTGCCCCCCAGCTCGAAGATGAAGAAGAGGCTGGGATCATCGAAGAACACGCGCGCGAGTAGGCCTTGAAGGCGATGACGCAGGAGCCGAGGATGTCGGGGTTCACGAGGAACTCCATGAATGCGGTGATGGCGTAGAAGAGCATCCTGAAGGTCCACAGGAGCCGGTGGAACTTTTTCCTCTCCTTGTACTGGCTGGCCAGCATATAAGTGAAAACAGCCACCACGATCATGGCGAGTGAGGGTAATACGTTCAATACGTGGTCTCCTTCCCGGAGAATGGTTGGAGACCTATATATAATATTTGCGAAATCATCAATAAAGGTTTCAGTGGATTGCTACTTTCGCAGTTTATACTTGGGCTCCGTCTTCACCAGATGGGTCGCCACCTCAACTGATGCCTCCCTCACACCGGGGATCATCTTGATCCGCTCGATGAGATCGTTCAGGTGGACTATGTCTCTTGCGTGGACCACCGAGACCAGGTCGTATGACCCCGTGGTCCTGAAGAGGTGATGGGACTCCTCGAAGGTGGAGAGGGTCTCGGAGGCCTCCACGAGATCGCCGGCATTCACCTTGATTAGGGCGATTGCGGTGATGCCGAGGCCGACCCTCCTCGGGTTCAGATGGGCCTGGAAGCCTGTGATCACCCCGCTCTCCTTGAGCTTCTCCACCCTGTACCTGACCGTCGACTCGGCGATTCCTAACTCCCTGGCAATAGCTGAGAATGAGGCTCGCCCGTTCTCCTGGAGTATCTCGAGGATGCCTATGTCGATCTCGCTCAGCGCCACCGTGAACTGCCCCTTCGGCATGAAGACATGGAACTGCTCGAATTTAAGATAATTCAGATTTTCGCCTATTCAAAGGAGACCATGAAATGAATGCCTGCAATCGGGTATTGAGGACGGTTTAGAGGAGGTAGAGGGTGCGATCGGTCCGGGTGAGGAGCTCAAACCCATCCGAGGTCACCAGTATTGTGTCCTCCAGCTGGATCCCGCCCCAACCCAACTCCAGTATAGGGATATCGACGTTGACAACCATCCCCTCGAGGAGCTTATCCTCCCCCGTCTTCGATATCGCAGGCATCTCGTTGCACTCGATCCCGAGGCCGTGACCCATCGTCGAAGGCTTTCGGCCTACCTCAGCATTCGCCAGCTCTTTCTCAGCCGCCGCGTAGATATCTGATACCTTCGCCCCGGGCTTTACCGCATCCAAAGCGGCGTCCTGGGCTGCGATGACCGCCTCCCATCGCCTTTGAACCTTTGCGAGGGGCCTGCCGATGACCGCGGTCCTGGAGACGTTGGAGTGATAGTGATCCCACGTGCACCCCAGGGTGAGGCGGACCAGGTCCCGCTTCTTGGCCTCGTACATCGTGGGGAGGGGGTTGGGGTAGGCGCTCCGCTCCCGGAAGCCGATGAGGTTCTGGGTGACCCGCCCCCCATCGTAGGCCACGGAGTAGCCGTACATCCCGGCGAGGTCGAGCTCGGTGATCTCGTCCCTGGCGATCTCCAGGGCGTCCTCCATCGATTTCTCGGTGATCGCCGTGGCCCTCTTGATCCTATCGACCTCCCCCTCGGTCTTGACGAGCCTAATCTCCCTCAGGAGGTTGGCTCCGTCGACGATCTCCGCCCCGTGGAGCTTCGACTTTAGATGCTCGTACTGGGCCGGGCTCAGACCTGACGTGTCCAGAGCTATCTTCGCCCCGGTGAGCCCCTTGTCCTCGATGACCTTTACTAGGGCGCTGGCTCCGTCAGCCTCGGGGCTCGCGGAGCGGTACAAACCCATGACGAGCGCCGTCTCCTCCGGGGGGTCCTCGGGCTCCCCCAAGTCGACCCCGGACTCGCCGTAAAACCGCATGTCCCCGATCCAGGTCTGGTTCTCGACGAGGAGGTCCGCCTCGTTCAGGGGCGCGACGATCGCTGGGCTATCCTCGAGGGGGAGGATCGCGTAGGCCTCGACCCCGCAGCCGAGGCGTTTCCCTAGGCTCCAGTAGTTGGAGATATAGAAGACGTTCTCTGTGGATGTTGCGATGAGGGCGTCTATTCCCTCTCTCTGCAAGACCTCGAAGGCCCGTTCACCGTTAAGGGGCATGCTGGACGAACTATTGGTTGTTTGATCTGTTTTTAAGATAAATGGATTCGAAAATCAGTTGGAACGCCGATTGAGCCCCGATAGGGGCCTAGAATGTTTAAACACTGGGAACCCATCACAGAGAGGAGAGAAAGGAGATGGCTAGGCTGAGACGGGGCTACAGGAGAGGCTATCCCGTAGCTGTCCTCATCGGCTTCGAACGGGATCGCGCCGTCCTATGGAGGGTCTTCAGCCAGGTCGTCAAGCCCCATTCCACGATCCAGGCTCCGCGAGGAGGCAAGAGAGAGCTCTACAACTTCCATGAGGCCGTTGTGGACGCCCTGAGGCCCATCCTGAAGGAGGGGGTCGGAAGCGTCGTCGTCGCGGCTCCCGCTAGGACAAGCTACGCGAAGGAGTTCCTCGACCACGTGGCGAAGCATCAGCCATGGATGACGAGGGGCACCGGGTCCGCCACCATCACGGGGATCGTCGGCGCAGCTACGACCCTTGAGGAGGTCTCATCTCTGGTCAGGATGGGGGAGGTTCAGAAGGCCATCGGGACATCGGCGGCGGGTGAAGCGGACCGTATCAAGAGCCTCCTCGAGAGTAGACTGGCACAGGACGATGGGAGCCCCATCCTGTACTCTCTATACGAGATCGAGGAATCGATCTTCGACCAGCGGGAAAAGGGGAGACTGGAGCCCGAGCATCTGATCCTCACGGATAAGTTCTTGGCGACCCACAGGAGGAGAGCCCAGAAGCTCATGGATGCCTCGAGGAGCAGAGGGGTCAGGGCGCACATCGTCGGCGTCAAGACTGCTGCCGGTCAGCGGGTGGAGCAGCTGGGAGGGATGGTCCTCCTCACCAGATCCGGGGCCGATCGCTGAATTCTTTAATGGAATATGCACAACGCTAAGACATGGCAGATTCGCTCAAAGAGAAGGTTTCCAAGGAGATCGATGCACGCCGGAAGAGGCTGATCGAGGTCACCATGGCGATCCACGGCGAGCCCGAGCTGGGTCATCAGGAGTTCAAGGCCTCGGCGCTCCTCGCATCCGAGCTGAAAGAGTTAGGCTTCGAGGTCGAGAAAGGGACATCAGGGCTCCCCACGGCATTCAAAGCGGTCCGTAGGGGTGAGGGGGAGGGTCCCACGGTCGCGATCATCGCGGAGTACGACGCCCTCCCCGAGCTGGGCCACGCCTGCGGCCACAACATCATAGCTGCGTCCGCTCTGGGTGCGGGCGCGGGGCTGAGCGCGGTCATGGATGAGCTGGACGGGACGGTCATCGTCTTCGGGACCCCCGCTGAGGAGGGGTACGCCGAGAACGCCGGGGGCAAGGTCATCATGCTCGACGAGATCACGAAGGCGGACGTCGCGATCATGATCCACCCGGGCTCCAGATACGGCGTCGGATCGACATCATTGGCCCGTGAGTCATTCATGATCTACTTCAAGGGGAAGGCGGCCCACGCGGGAGCCATCCCCGAGAGGGGCATCAACGCCTTGGAGGGAGTCCTCCTGACATACCAGGGAATCAACGCCCTGAGGCAGCATCTCATGAGGGATATCAGGATCCACGGGGTGATCAAGGACGGAGGGGCGGCCCCCAACATAGTGCCCGAGACGGCCTCAGCCCACTTCTACGTGAGGGCCCCCACGGTGGAGATCCTCGAGGAGACCCTGGAGAAGGTGAAGAACTGCGCCCGGGGCGCGGCCCTCGCCACGGGGTCTGAGGTGAGCTTCAGGCGGGTCGCGAACACCTACGCCAACAAGGTCCCCAACATGGCGCTCTCCGAGGCCTTCAAGGTTAACCTCGAGGCGCTCGGAGCCGAGTTTCCCGAGGCGGCAGCCGAGAGACCCGGGGCCTCCACCGACTTTGGGACGGTAAGCCAAGCCATGCCCGCCGCAACCGCATCCATATTTATCGGAGAGAACGTGGCCCTCCACTCCTACGATGCCACGAAGGTCACCGCATCGGAGACCGCCCATGAGGCGGTGATCATCAGCGCGAAGGGACTGGCACATACGGCGATAGACGCCCTCACCGATGCAGATCTTCTTAAAAGGATTAAGAAGGAGCATTCGGACCGCTGAATAAGGCTGGGAGACTCCTAGACTATTCCTTGGGCTGGGTCACGACGAAGAGGCAGTGGGGGTCGTCGGTGGTGAGGACCTCCGGCAGCTGGACGTCGAGGTCGGGCCGGTACTCCTGCCAGAAGGCGTGGTGGAAGTACTGGCAGTACAGCTTCCCCACGTCGACGCAACCCCTCTCCCTCCACTGCTCCTGAAAGGGGCACCTGTAGGTGTAGGAGACGAGCTTATCGTCCTCGAAGACCGTTCTCGTCTTCTCCGTCTCCGAATGGCCGGGGAGGTCATAGTGCTCGAAGAGGGATCTCAGGTTGACGGGGAGGCCCTGCTCTCGATGCCGATTCCTCAACCGCTCGCCCCTGGCTCTCCCGTACTCCTTGACGGCCCTAATGAGGGCCTCTTCCCCCTTCTCGCCGAAGCTGTCCACCATCTCCTGGGCGAAGACGCAGTACATCAGGGCCCAGAGGTCCCCGAACTCGTCGATGTCCTCCTGAGTGACCATGGAAACCACGACACAACTGATGCCCCACCACGTTAAAACATCTGCTTGAGGAGCCCGTTGCGCGCGTGATGGGGGGCGTCATCGCGATGGTCGATGGAGGAGACATAGCCGCATCACCATCGACATGGAAGGGAACGTCGTCTGGCAACCCTTCGTGTTGAGCCTCGGGGCCTCCATGTGCAGGCTCGGTGGCCTCGAGAGCTTCCTAGACGCGCGAGCAGCTTAAGCGTAGTAAGCCCGGGGCTGACTGCCATCCTCTAGCCTAAATATCACTTGGGACAGGGTCAGGCTGAGAGGATTCAGTATGAGAATAGCGGTCGTGAGCTACTCCCATGAGACCTGCACCTTCTGCCCGGAGATCGGCACCCTGGAGCTCTGGGAGAAGGGCGGCATCAAGTACGGTGACGAGAGCATCGTCACGAAGGGAGAGGGGAAGGGCTACATCACGGGCTACAAGGAGGTGGCCGAGGCGGAGGGGGACGTGGAGCTCGTCGGTATCATCAGGACGAGCTGGCCCGCTACCACCGGGTACGGGAGCTGGAACACCACGGAGTCCTTCGACGTCATCTCCGGGAGGATAATGGACCGCCTCGCGGACGCCGGGGAGCTCGACGGGGTACTCCTCGCGCTCCACGGAGCCATGGCGGTCACGGGGATACCCCGTCCAGAACCTGAGCTGGCCCGGAGAGTGAGGAAGGTCGTTGGGAATATCCCCATCATGGTCACCCTGGATCTCCACGCCAACGAGGACATCGAGCTCGCCAACGCAGTGGACGGGGTCTTCATCCTCAAGACCTACCCCCACCTTGACTCCCATGAGACCGGCGTGATAGCGGCCCGTTGCATGGTGGAGACCGTCAGGGGCAGGTTCAACCCCACCATGGCCCACAGGAGGCCCGGCATCGTCTGCGCCAGCGTCTTCCAGGCCTCGGAGTATCACCCCATGAAGACGGTCTACGACCGCTGCAGGGAGTGGGAGGCGAAGGGGATCTACTGTGCCTCTGTGGCCCCCGGCTACGCCTACTCCGACGTCCCCGACGTGGGGGTCTCGGTATTCGTCGTCTCTGACGGAGACAGAGCCCTGGCGGAGGAGGCCGCCCAGGACCTCTCCGACCTCGTCTGGAGCCTTAGGGAGGATCTCACCCGGGGCCTGCCCAAGGCGGAGGAGGGAGTCGCGGCGGTCATCGAGATGGTGGGGAAGGGTGAGAAGCCCGTGGTCATCGCCTATCATGATGACCGCCTCGGGGATGGCACCCACATACTCAAGGAGCTCATCGACCAGGGCGCCAAGAACTGGTGCTCCACGGGGATCGCGGATCCCAAGACCCTGGAGAGGCTCAAGGAGAAGAACAAGGTCGGAGACATGGTGAAGGCGACCATCGGGGGATGGCTCCACGAGATCTCCGGGGAGCCCGTGACCATCATAGGCAGGATCGAGCACCTGGGCCCCGCGGAGTGGGTCGAGACCGGGCCCATGAGGAGGGGGGCAGAGCAGAAGATCGACTTCATCGCGAGCCTCGACATAGGGGAGAACAGGCACGTCATCATCACTGAGCGGCTCTACGCCCCGATGAGCGCCGACCCCCTCAAGGCCATCGGCATCGACGTCGACAGCCTGGACATAGTCGAGATCAAGAGCCGGGTCCACCACAAGGCCTACTGGGACACATGGTCGGCGGTGGACTACCCGATAGATCCTCCCGGGTTGGGCCCTGCGGATCTGAGTACCCTCGACTACGAGAACCTGCCCTGGGGCATCTACCCCATCGGGGAGAAGTGGGACAAGTAGATCCAGTTTCCTCCACCTTTTTTTCGGTGGATACAACCTGCATATAGACGACACCTATCCAATGATACCAAGGGAGCCTTTGCGGCGCTTCGGGCTCAGACGAAGACGATCTCCCTCAAACCCTTGATTTCATCGATGATGTAATCGGGTTTCGAGTCGGCGAGGACCCCTGCGCCATAGAATCCTGTGGCAACGGCCACGGTATATACACCAGCCCCTTTACCCGCTGCGAGGCCCGTCGGCGAGTCCTCCACTAGAACCGCCTCATCGGGCTCCACCCCCATGGCGTCGAGGGCGAGAAGAATCATCTCGGGGCTTGGCTTGGGGCTGGAGACGTCGTCGTATCCGACGATGAGGTCGAAGTATCCGTCTAACCCGAGGTGGGCGAGGATCTTCTCCGCCTCCGGCGTCGACTTGTTGGTAGCTAGGCACTGCTGGAGGCCTTCGTCCTCGAAGTGGGTGAGGGTCGCCTCCACGCCATCGAGGATGCGGGCATGCCCCAGGGAGACATCCATGAAGACCTCCCGATACCTCTTGAAGCATCCCTCGACGAGGCCCCATCTCTCCCGGGGGAGAACCCTCCGATACATCTCGTCGAGGGGGACCCCGATCATGGACCGGATTTCCTCGTCACTGCGCGCCGCCTCACCGGCGTCCTCGAGGGCAGAGTTGAATGAGAGGCAGATGGCGTCGCTGGTGTCGACGAGGACCCCGTCCAGATCGTAGATGATGAGGCGGATGCCGGTGAGCATGCCTCCATCTGGGATTCCCCGAGATTTAACATCTGAGCCCTTTGGATAGTGTTTTAACCCAGAGGAGAAGTGAGGAGGAGAACAAGGATGAACGCCCCCACATTCGACCACGTGTTGATCGTCGCCCGCGACCTCGAGCGCTCGATTGAGTTCTACACTCTCATCGGTTTTGAGCACCTGGAGACCATTCAGAGGCCCAACGACAGGGTCGCCGTGATGCGCCTCGGCAGCGTCAAGATCGAGCTCATGAACCTCCCAGAGGGAAAGGAGACCCTGAGAGAACCCAGAAAGCTCACAGACCTCGGATTCAGGCACATCGGTTTCAAGGTCGACGACCTCACCGCGGTCTACGAGAGGTTGAAGGACAAGATCAGCTTCGACTCTCCGCCGAGGAAGATACAGGGCAGGGGGAACCGGATGACGGTCTTTTTCAAGGATCCCGACGGGGTCGAGATGCACTTCGTCCAGGAATAACCCGGACTCTCATCCCTAAAGGTTAAGCGCCCCTCCCGCAATTCTATTTCCGGTTAAGATGCCGGAAGATTATGAAATCCTGATCAAGAATGCCTCGATAGTGGACGGGACGGGAGCACCTGCCTATAGAGGCGCCCTAGCGG
>JADHWM010000101.1 GCA_016783485.1 Candidatus Bathyarchaeota archaeon | reverse complement strand
ACCAGCACTGCCTCGGCTCCCCACGCCTCGAGGACCCTGACAGCGTCTCGGGTGGCCCTGGAGACCCCCCCGGGGCTCCCCCTCGTCGCTAGGCTCCTGATGAAGACCCCCGGGTCGGTGGTGTGGCTCTGCATCCTGACCCGGTCCCCCAGGAAGGCTCCCCCGGAGTAGGGGCTGGTGGGGTCGACTGTGATCACACCCACCTTTCTCCCCCGTATCCTCAGCTCCGTGATCAGCCTCTCGATGAGCGTGCTCTTCCCCACGCCCGGGGAGCCGGTTATGCCGATGACGTGGGATCCCCCTGCCTCGCCGTAGATCTCGGCTATGGCCTCCCGGCCCCGGGGGTCCCGGCTCTCCAGCAGGGTGATGAGCCTCGCGGCGGCCCTCTTGTCGCCTCGGCGCAGCCTCGCGACGAGTCCCCGGACGTCCCTCAATTCTTCCGTCTCAGGCCCCCGCCCTCTCGGCGAGCTTTCCCTTGATATACTCGATGATCTCTCCCGTCGGTGTCCCCGGCCCGAAGATGCCCGCCACGCCGTGCTCCTCCAGGATCTGGAGGTCCTCCTCGGGGATGACGCCCCCGGCGAGGACCAGGACGTCGTCGAGCCCCCTCTCCTTCATCAGTTGGGTCACGGCGGGCACCAGGGTGAGGTGGGCCCCCGAGAGGATGCTGAGCGCGAGGACGTCGACGTCCTCCTGGAGGGCCGCGGAGACGATCTGCTCCGGGGTCTGCCTGAGCCCCGTGTAGATCACCTCCATCCCCCCGTCCCTGAGGGCCCGGGCCACCACCTTCGCCCCCCTGTCGTGACTGTCGAGGCCCGGCTTCGCGACGAGAACCCGTATTTTCCTTTCCACTTTCATCTCCTCCTAGATCACGATGAGCTCCTGGTAGTCTCCGTACATCTCCCTGAAGAGGTCGCAGACCTCCCCCACGGTGATGTAGGCCTTCACCGCCTCGACGATGGCGGGCATCAGGTTGGCGTCTTTCTCCACGTCCCCTCTGAGCCTGTCCAGGGCTCCCTGGGCTTTCCCCTTGTCTCTGTTGGCCTTCAACCGTTTCACGGCCTCGATCTGCTCCCCCATCGCCTCCTGCTTGACGCGGAGGAGCCTCGTGGGTATCCAATCGTCCCCCGACGTGTACTCGTTGACCCCCACGACCACTCTCTCGTTCCTCTCGACCTCTTTCTGCCACTCGTAGGAGGAGTCGGCGATCTCCCTCTGGAAGAATCCGGTCTCGATGCACCTGACTACGCCCCCCATTTTCTCGATCCGGTCCAGGTATCCCCAGAAGCCCTCCTCCATCTCGTCGGTGAGGGCCTCGACGCTGAAGGCGCCCCCGAGGGGGTCGATGGTGTCTGCGACTCCGCTCTCGTGGGCCACGATCTGCTGGGTCCTCAGGGCCGTCCTCACCGCCCTCTCGGAGGGGAGGGCGAGGGCCTCGTCGAAGCTGTTTGTGTGGATGGACTGGGCTCCCCCGAGGACCGCCGCCAGGGTCTGCATCGTGACCCTGATGACGTTGTTTACGGGCTGCTGGGCGGTGAGGGCGCACCCCGAGGTCTGGACGTGCATCCTCATCCACATCGACCTGCTCTCCCGGGCCCCGAACCGCTCCTTCATGAGCTTCGCCCAGATCCGCCGGGCCGCCCGGAACTTGGCCACCTCCTCGAGGATGTCGTTGTGGGCGGCGAAGAAGAAGCTGAGCCTGGGGGCAAAGTCGTCCACGTTGAGCCCCCTCTCCAGGGCGGACTCGACGTAGGTGACCCCGTTGGCGAGGGTGAAAGCGAGCTCCTGGAGGGCGGTTGATCCGGCCTCCCGGATGTGGTATCCGCTTATACTCACCGGGTTCCACTGGGGGAGCTCCCGGGTGCAGAACTCGACTATGTCGGTGACCAGCTTCACCGAGGGTCCCGGGGGGAAGATGCAGAGGTTCTGGGCGAAGAACTCTTTGAGCATGTCGTTCTGGGTCGTCCCCCTGAGACCGTCCCGGGGCACGCCCTGGGCATCCCCGAGGGCGGTGTACATCGCGAGGAGCACCGAGGCGGGGCCGTTGATGGTCATCGATGTGGAGACCTTGTCCAGGGGGATGCCCCCGAAGAGGATCTCCATGTCCTTGAGGGAGGAGACCGCGACGCCGCAGACCCCCACCTCCCCCACGGAGAGGGGGTGGTCGGAGTCGTATCCCAGGATCGTGGGGAAGTCGAAGGCGACGCTGAGCCCCGTCTCCCCCTCATCGAGGAGGTACTTGAACCGCCTGTTCGACTCCCCCGCAGTCCCGAACCCCGAGAACTGGCGCATAGTCCAGAGGCGCCCCCTGTACATCGTCGCGTGGAGCCCCCGGGTGAACGGGTAGCCCCCGGGGAAGCCGAGGCTCTCCTGGTAATCCATGCCCACAACGTCGTTCGGGGTGTAGAGTCTCCTCTTCTCGAAGCCGGAGGACGTTGAGAACCTCTCCATCCGCTCCGGCACGCGCTTGATCCACTCCTGGACGACCTCCTCGTCCCACTCGGCCTCCCTCCTAGCGAGTTCGCTCATTTTCTCTTTATCAAACAAATAGGGCCCCCATTATCCCTGAAGCTTTATGGTTCATAAAAAGTAGTCTCTCCCAGTCATCACCAAAATAATTCAAAAAGGAGGAGCTGAATCATTAGCGGGATCACGTTGAGCAGAAGCTACTTTGATCTAGCAAGGACGACTCGGATCACGCCCTCCACCGGGAGCGCGCGCCGCGCCGGTGATTCCTGTGGATGGTGAAGACGAGACTCCCCGGAGACCCGAGACGAGATCCGTGAGGCTGCACCACCTCGACTGGCTACGGGTCCTCGCGATCCTCGGAGTAATCGTCTTCCACGCAGTGCATCCCTTCGACCACATCGGCTGGCACATAAAAGACCCGGAGCCGAGTGTCCCGGTGACCCTCTTCATCATATCCCTCTACCCCTGGGGGATGCCCCTGTTCTTCCTCATCTCGGGGGCGGGGAGCTGGTTCGCGCTGAGGCGGAGGACGTGGCGCCAGTACGCGTCGGAGCGGGTCACGAGGCTCCTCGTCCCCTTCCTGGTCGGCTCCCTCATCCTGACACCCATCATGGCGTACTACGAGATGATCCACAAGGGGTTGTACGAGGGCACATTCACAAGGTTCATCTTCGACCCGGGTGGTTTCAGGGCCTTCCTCACCGAGTTCCACCCCCTCAGGTTCGGCCCCACGGTCTTCGGGGCCCTTGGCTACCACCTGTGGTTCCTCGGGTTCCTGTTCGCGTTCTCGCTGATCGCCTTGCCCCTGTTCCTCTGGCTCCGCGGCGACTCCGGCAAGCTTCTCATCGGGCGGCTCGGGCGGCTTTGCGGGAAGCGGGGAGGCCTACTGCTGCTCATCATCCCCCTGACGCTGATACAGGTCGTCCTCCGCCCTCAGTATCCGACTGAGCACGACTGGGCCGGTTTCGCCACGATGCTGGTCTTCTTCGTGTCCGGCTATGTCCTCTACTCCGATGAAAGGTTCACACGTGCCATCAGGAGAGACTGGCCCCTCGGTCTCGCCCTCGGGCTGCTCACCAGCGCTCTCATCCTCTCATCGACTCTCTCGGGTATCGGCGCCTCGCCCTCCGACATATCGAACGAGCTGGACATCGTGATACAATGGACCGTTCTCAGCGTGAACGGCTGGGCCTGGTCCCTCGTCATCATCTCCATGGGCATGCGGTACCTGGACTTCAGAAACCGTTGGCTAGAGTACGGCCAGGCCGCCATCATGCCCCTATTCCTCCTCCACCAGCCCGTGATCATCGCCATTGCATACTATGTCGTCCAGTGGGACACGGGGGTCCTGGTGAAGCTCCCCGTCGTGCTGCTGGGCTCTCTGGCGGTCACCCTAGCAATATTCGAGGTGTTCATAAAACGCGTCGGGCCTCTGAGAGCCTTTTTTGGTATTAAGTGACCCGATGTAGCCCCTCAGAGGGCTTTGGCTACGATCTCGGCGATGTCCATGACCTCTATGGAGCCCTCGAGCCCCGCGGTGAGCACCGCGTCCTCCAGGGTCGAGAGGCAGAAGGGGCAGGCAGTCGCGATCACCTCGGCCCCGACCTCGACGGCGCCCCGGATCCTTTTCTCAGCGAGGCGCTCCCCGGGGACCTCCATCCACATCCTCCCGCCGCCCCCCTCGCAGCAGAGGCTCCTCTCCCGGGACCTGTCCAACTCCACGAAGCTCAGCCCGGGCACAGCTTCGAGCACCTTCCGGGGTTCGTCGTAGACATCGTTCTGCCTCCCCAGGAAGCAGGGGTCGTGGTAGGTGACCGTCTTCTCGAATCTCCCTGTGAGTGCGAGCTTTCCCTCGTCGATGAGAGTTGCGAGGAGCTGGGTGTAGTGCTGGGCCTCGAAGCCCGGGTCGCCGTACCTGTTCTTGAATGCGTTGAAGCAGTGGGGGGAGGCGGTGACCATCCGTTTGACGCCGCGCCCCTCGAAGAGCTCCGTGTTGTCCTCCACGAGCATCTCGAAGAGCCCCTTCTCCCCCATCCCGTAGACCGAGTCCCCGCAGCATGATTCCTCGTTTCCCAGGGTTCCGAAGTCGATCCCGGCTGCGGAGAAGATGCTCACCAGCGCCCTCGCGGTCTCCTGGCACCGGGGGTCGTAGGCAGAGGTGCATCCCACGTAGAAGAGGAGCTCGGTGTCCTCGGTGAAGGCGGGGACGTCGAGGCCCTCCGCCCACTCCGAGCGCTTGGCCCTCGCCCTGTCCCAGGGGTTCCCGTGCTTGAATACGCTCTCCAATGCGTCCCTCACGGTCGCGGAGACCTTCCCCTCCTCCACTGTGATCCCCCGCATCCCCACCAGGACCTCGTAGGGGCTGAGCTCCTTGGGGCAGCGGGTCTCGCAAGTGGAGCACGTGGTGCAGCTCCAGAGGACCTCCTCGGGGGGGATCTCCACCCTCCCGTTGAGCTTGATCTCCCGCATCAGCTGCCGGATGTTGAGCCCCGCCTTAGCGGAGACGGGGCAGCTCCCCGTGCAGACGCCGCACTGGATGCACTCGAGGAGCTTATACTCTTCGATGAAACCCTGGGCCGCTTCCATCTCATCTAACTCTCCGGTGACCCGATTTAATCCTTCCCGCTAGCCGCATGAATGTTTTATAGTGTTGATCCAAGAGACGAAAGGATGACAATGGCCGCGGATGCTAAGGTCGGGGTCTACCTCTGCGAGTGCGGGGGGAACATCGGGGACGTCGTGGACGTCGAGGAGATCCGGAAGAAGGTCCGGGGCTGGGACCACGTCGCGGTCGCGAGGAAGGACAGCTACCTCTGCTCCAAGCCCGCCCAGGACACCATCCTCGCGGACATCGAGAGGCACGGACTCGACAGGGTCGTCGTCGCCTCCTGCACCCCTCGGATGCACCTCCCCACATTCCAAGACGTCCTGAAGCGGGCGGGGCTCAACCCCTACCTCCTCGAGTTCTCCAACATCAGGGAGCAGTGCAGCTGGGTCCACGGACCCCACGCCTCCGAGGAGGCCACCCGGAAGGCGGAGAGCATCGTCCGGGGGGGCTACGAGAGGAGCCTGGCATTGGAGCCCCTGGAGGAGATCAGCGAGGAGGCCAGCCGGGAGGTCCTCGTCATCGGCGGGGGCATCGCGGGGATCACCGCGAGCCTGGAGCTCGAGGAGCAGGGCCATACGGTCCACCTGGTGGAGAGGGAGCCCAGCATCGGGGGCCACATGGCTAGGCTCACCAAGGTCTTCCCCACACTGGACTGCGCCCAGTGCATCCTCACCCCCCGGATCGCCGAGGTGGGCCAGAGGGAAGGCATCAACCTCCTATCCTACTCCGAGGTGGAGTCCGTCTCCGGCCGCCCCGGAAACTACACCGTCACCGTCCGAAGGAAGCCCCGGGGAGTAGACCTCGAACTCTGCACCGGGTGCTCCGTCTGCTCCCGGGTCTGCCCCGTGAAGGTCCCCGACGAGTTCAACGAGGGGCGCTCCGAACGAGCCGCAGCATACCTCCAGTTCCCCCAGGCGGTGCCCTACGTCTACGCCATCGACTTCGACCACTGCACCCGGTGCGGCTTATGCGTCGAGAAATGCCCCAGCAACGCCATCAGCCTCGACGACCAGGGATCCACCGAGACTTTCGACGTGGGGGGCATCATCGTCGCCACAGGCTACCGGCAGTTCCCCGCCGCCGATCTCGCCGAGTACGGTTACGGGGTCTACCCGGACGTGGTCACCATGCTGGAGATGGAGCGCCTCACCAGCCTCTTCGGCCCCACCAAGGGAAGGGTCACCCGGTTCAGCGACGGCGAGGAGGCCGAGAAGATCGCTATGGTCCTCTGCGCCGGCTCCCGGGACCAGAACCGGTACACCCCCTACTGCAGCCGGATCTGCTGCATGTACAGCATCAAGCAGGCCATCATGCTACGGGAGATGCTGGGGAAGGAGGTCTGGGTCTACTACACCGACATCCGGGCCGCGGGCCGGGGCTACGAGGAGCTCTACTGGAGGGCCCAGGAGGCGGGGGTCGTCTTCATCCGGGGGAA
>JADHWM010000100.1 GCA_016783485.1 Candidatus Bathyarchaeota archaeon | reverse complement strand
TCCCTGAGGGCGTGGAACAGGGGTATGAACTTCTCGATGGCGCTCACCCCCTCCTCCCTGACGCAGGCGTGGGCGGAGCGCCCCGGAACCTCCACGGTGAACGCGAGGGCGCCCGAGTGAGCGGGAGCCACCTTGACCTCGGTGGGCTCCATCACCACCGCGGCGTCGGCGGTGTGCCCCCTGAGCACCGTCGCGAGGGCCCCGACCCCGCCGTCCTCCTCTCCTATGACGCTCTGGATGGAGAGGTCCCCCTTCAGACTGACGCCGGAGTCGATGATCGCCTTCGCGGCGTAGATGGCGCAGCAGAGCCCTCCCTTCATGTCGGCGACCCCTCGTCCGTAGACCCTGCCGTCCGTAACGGTGCCCTCCAGCGGGGGATGGCTCCAGTTTGCCCCTTCCCCGGGGGCGACGGTGTCGATATGGCCGTTGAGTATGAGGCTGCGGCCCCCCTCCCCTCCTTCCAGGGTGCCCACTACCCCGAGCCCCTCCTCCCGTTCGATGGGCATGCTGAACCCGGGGTGGCCCCGGAGGGAGTCGAAGTCCAGCTGCCAAGTATCCACTTTGAGCCCCAGCTCCCCGAGCTTCGCTGCGACGCTCCTCTGGGCGGCTGACTCTTCTCCCCCGAAGCTGGGGATCGAGACGAGCTCCCGCAGGTACTCCAGCATGGCGTCGGCGTCTATGAGGTCCAGCACTTTACGCTCCGTGTCGTTCATATGCATCCGTCTCCAGTGTCAGCACTTAGTTTTCCCCTAGGAAACCGTTAAGAGACTTTAGGTCGAGTTGTCATCGATTTGAAGGCGGTCGTGAAGGCGAGGCCTGAGCCCGGCGTAGAGGTCTGGGAGATGGATGCCCCTATGGCGGGGCCGGGGGAGGCCCTGGTCCGGGTGAGGGCGGCATTCATCTGCGGGAGCGATCTGGGGATCTACGGCTTCACCCCGGCTTACTCCGATATGACGCTCCCGGTGGTGATGGGCCACGAGTTCTCCGGTGTGGTCGAGGCCGTCGGGGAGGGGGTCGAGGGATTCGCGGTCGGGGACAGGGTGCTGAGCCGGTCCGTGGTCTCCTGCGGGGAGTGCCGGTTCTGCGTTGCGGGTATGGATAACCTTTGCGAGTCCTCGAGCCTATTCGGGATCCACCAGGATGGGGGCTTCGCGGAGTACATCTCGGTGCCCCGGGGGCTCCTATACCCTATCCCCGGGGGGATGTCCTTCGAGGAGGCCGCCCTCGTGGAGCCTCTGAGCAACGCGGTCCACTTCGTCAACGACCTGACCCCCGTGGAGTCTGGGGACCTCGCAGTGGTCCTGGGGATCGGCCCCATCGGGCTCTTCTCCGCCCAGCTCCTGAGGCTCGCGGGGGCCGAGGTGCTCGTGACGGGGATAAGCGTGGACACCGAACGATTCAAAATTGCGGGGAAGCTGGGGCTCGAGGCCGTGAACGTCGACAATGTGGACCCCGTGGAGCTTGTGATGGAGCGTACCTCGGGGAGGGGCGCGGATATCGCCTTCGTCGCCGTGGGGGCCCCGTCGGCGGTGCACCAGGCCGTCAGGCTGGTGAGGAAGAGGGGGCACGTCACCGTCGTGGGCATATTCCCGGGGGATGTTGATGTGCCGATGACCACAGTGGTTCGGAGGGAGATAACCCTGGCCGGAGCCTACGATGCGAGGGCATCCAACTTTCTGGAAGCCGTCAACCTCATGGAAACAGGGAGGATCAGTGCCATAGAACTCGCGACCCACCGGTTCCCCTTGGAGGAGGCGGAGCGGGCCTTCGAGGTGGCCAAGTCCAGAAAGGGCTGCAAGGTCCTCTTCGTGCCCTGAAGGGGTCTCTCAGAGCTTCTCGGCGAGCTTCTTGATCTCCGGGGAGAGCATCCGGAAGACGGTCCACTCGTCCAGGGGGAAAGCGCCGAGGTTCCTGTAGAACTCCCAGCTGGGCCTGTTCCAGTCGAGGACGACCCAGTCCATCCTGGCGCAGTCCTTCTCCACGGCGATCTTCGCAAGCTCCACCAGGAGGCGGGTGCCGATGCCCCGGCCCCGGTACTCCTCGGGGACGAAGATGTCCTCCAGGTAGAGGGTGGGCTTCCCCGTGAACGTGGAGTAGGTGTAGTAGTAGAGGGCGACGCCGAGGTAGTCGGGGCCCTCGCCGGCGATCTTCTCCACGAGGAGGGCGCCGAAGATGGCGTCCTCGCTGAAGCCGTACTTGCGGTAGAGCTCCACTGTAGCGGTATAGCTGTCGATGAGCTTCTCGTAGACGGCGAGCTGCTTGATGAGGTCCATGAGGACGGGGAGGTCCTCCTCCTCGGCGGGGCGGATCTTGTAGGATAATCCTGCCATGGGGGAATTCACGTTTGTCTGGGTTTATGGTTCTTTCGAGGTCTTTCAGCTGTATATTGAACGGTACATTGCACATTTCCGTCTCCCTATCTAGCCTGCGATGCTCCCATCAGCTCCCCGGCACTTATTCAGTGATATTAGAACCAATGTTCAGAAAATCCCGATATTCTTATTAACGTCACGCATCTCCACCCGATCGGATGTGACACCGCCCATGGATGCACCCGACGATGCCGTCGTCTGGGAGAGCCTGATCGCCTCCGACGACGACTTCGCCGCGATCCTCATCAGCCTCGCCAACAAGAGGAGGCTGCAGCTCCTCGCCTCCCTCCTAAAAGGGGGGCGATCTTTCCAGGAGCTGCAGGATGCCACCGGACTGGGCAAGACCGCCCTCTCCCATCACCTGGGGCTCCTCGTCGACTCCGGCGTGGTGAAGCGGAGGAGCAGGGGGAGCTACGAGCTCAGCGACGACGGCTTGGAGTATCTCGGCGCGATCGCGGACGCCTTCGCGAGCAGCGTGAGGAGGAGGAAGAGGGAGGCGTCGAGGAGGGCGGAGCAGATCCTGAGCATGTACAGGAGGAGAGAAGGAATGAATGAGATGAAAGTTGAGATAGAGAGGCTCGAGCCGATGCGGGTCGCGAGCTTCCACGCCACGAGCGAGTCCCCCGAAGAGGACGCCGCCAAGATGCTGGTTGAGTGGGCGCAGCCCCGGGGGCTCCTGGAGGACCCCGAGGAACACCCCGTCTACGGCTTCAACAACCCCGACCCCAAGCCCGGCGACACAGTGCGCGGCTACGAGTTCTGGATCCGGGTCGACCCCGCCTTCGAGGCGGAGGACGCGGTTGTGAAGGACTACACCGGAGGGCTCTTCGCGGTGACCCGGGTCCAAGTGAAAGAACCCTGGAATGACATACCCTCCGCCTGGATGAGGCTGGCGGAATGGGTCGAAGCCAGCGAATACGAGCTGGACCCGAGGGTGTGCTTCGAGAAGACCTTGGACGTCCAGTCGGGGGGGGAGTTCATCCTGGACCTCTACTGCCCCCTCAAGGGTTGACCCTCCTTTTTTCTGATTATACCGAGATAGGCCGTCTTTTTCATAGAAAATCTAAATGCCGAGTCCCCAAGATAGATGAGAGAACTCCATGTCTGAGGAGTCCGGGGCTCCGCCCGTGACCGGGACCTTCCTGGCGCTGATCCTCATCGGTTTCTTCGCGCGACTGAGCTACGGAATGGCCCGCACCCCGCTCCTAGCCCTCTTCGCGAGGTCCCTCGGGGCCACCCCGACGATCCTGGGGCTCGTGGTGGGGATGAGCACCGTCACCGGGATCTTCTTCAAGGCCCCCGCGGGGACCCTGAGCGACGTCTACGGCAGGAGGGCTGCACTTTTTTCGTCTGTCCTCATCTTCGGCCTAATGCCTTTCGCCTATTACTTCATCCACGACATCCGCCTCCTCGTCGCGATCCGGTTCTTCCACGGCTTCGCGACGGCAATCTACGGGCCGGTGGCCATGGCGGTGATCATGGACATCGCGGGCGAGAAGAAGGGGCAGCTCATAGGCACCTACTCGTCGGCCTCGATCCTGGGAGGCATGATAGCGGCTCCCCTTGGAGGGGGGCTCCTCCAATGGTTGGGTGGTGACAACCCGGCCCCCTCGGTCTTCAGGCAGATCTATCTCGTGGTGGGGCTAATCGGGAGCGTCTCCCTGTTGCTGGTCCTCGTCCTGTGGCGGAGGCTCCCGAGCAGGGCGAGCCCCGATCCCCCGTCTGTGGCGGAGGTGATGAGGAAGTTCAGGGAGGACGTGGTCGCCGTCTTGACGGACTCCCAGGTGCTCCTGACCAGCGGCATGGAGGGGGTCCAGAACCTCACGGTGGGGGCGCTGGAGGCGTTCCTCCCCGTCTACGTCACCGTGACGGCCGGCCTCACGAGCTTCCACGCGGGGGTCCTGTGGGGGGTTCAGCTAGTGGTGCTCTTCCTGGCCCGCCCGGTGATGGGCAGGGTCTCCGACGCATACGGGCGGAAGCCCCTGATCACCGCGGGGATGCTCATCTGCATGGCCTCATTCATCTTCTACCCCACCACGACGGACTTTACTCTCCTCGTGGCTCTCACGCTGGTCTTCGGGTTGGGGGAGGCCATGGTCACCAGCTCCACCGCGGCCATGGTGGCGGAGCAGACCCGGGCCAGGGGCCACGGGACATCGATGGGGGTGTTCGGGAGCCTCTGGGATATAGGCCACGCCTCGGGCCCCATACTCACGGGTTTCCTCCTCTCCCGCTACGATTATCTCCCTTCCTTTGGTGTGATCTCCGTTATTCTCCTGATGGCCACGGTCTTGTTCCAGTACTATGTCCGGGAGCCCAAGAGAGTCCCATAAAATAGCTGTGACAGGAATCCAAGCCCCTGCTCTGGAGACATCTCGATAAATAGGGCTGCATCATTAGAATTCGATATAACGAAGAGGGCATCCCCTATGGAGAAATATTACGATGTGAATAAGAGGCGCTGGAACGAGCTCGTGGATATCCACGCAAAGTCGGACGAGTACGATCTGGATGGGTTCATCTCTGGCAAGAACAGCCTCCACAGCATCGAGCTGGAGGCCCTGGGGGACGTCTCCGGGAAGTCCCTGCTCCACCTCCAGTGCCACTTCGGCCTGGACACGTTGAGCTGGGGGAGACTCGGGGCCCGGGTCACCGGGGTCGACTTCAGCGACACCGCCATAGAGCTCGCGAGGAGCCTCGCCGCAAGGACGGGTGTCAATGCGGATTTCATCTGCGGCAACGTCTACGATCTGCCCAAACATCTCGACGGGGAGTTCGACGTCGTCTTCACCAGCTACGGGGCCCTGTGCTGGCTCCACAACATGGAGGCATGGGCGGAGATCGTTGCCCGATACCTCAGGCCCGGGGGCACCTTCTTCATAGCCGAGTTCCACCCCTTCATGTGGGTCTTCGACGACGAGTGGCCATCGGAGCTCAGGGTCAAATACCGGTACTGGCAGGGAGAGGAGCCCGACTACTACGAGGCGGATGGCTCCTACGCCGATCCCGAGGCGAAGGTGGTGAACAGGAGCTCCTATGAATGGGCCCATCCCATGAGCGAGGTGGTGAACGCCCTCATCGGCGCCGGCCTCACCATCCGGGGGCTCGGAGAGTACCCCTTCAGCGTCGACGGCACCCAGATAGCCTTCATGGAGCCCGGGGAGGACGGATACAGCAGGCTCCCCGGATACGATCTCCCCCTCATGTACAGCATAAAAGCGACCAAGTGACTTCCCCAGCACCATTTAATACCCCGTGAATATTCGGGATCAATGGGAAACCATGAGCGTCGAACTCCCCGAGGCCCGGATTCTCGCGAGGCAGATAGGCTCCGAGCTCCCGGGTAAACGCATCGAGTCTTGCGCTTTGAAGGACTGTGAGAGGCTCCAGAAGATCGGCTTCATGAACAGGGACGCAGCCGACTATCAGAGGCTCATCGGAGGGGCTGTCGAGTCTGTGGTGTCGAGGGGGAACACCGTCCGCGTCAAGCTGGACAACGGCTGGAACCTGCTAGTCACCCCTGAGTACGGGGGGAGAGTGCTGTACCACGCCCCCGGCGAAGCCTCATCAGAGAGATATCATCTCAGACTCGATTTCACCGACGGTGCGGTATTGACCGTGAGGCTAACCAGCATGGGTGTGATCCAGGCGGTCGAGGACGACGGCTTGGACGGGTCCTACATCTACAGAAGGGATTTCTCCGAGACCCTGTCTCCAGACGACGAGAGGCTCACGCCTGAGCTCTTCTCAGTGCTCCTCGGCGACGAGAACCGGATGCTCAAAGGGCTTCTCGTGGGGAAGAACGCCATCGTGGTCGGGCTCTCCAACAGCGCGTTTCAGGACATCGCCTACAGAGCAAAGGCTCACCCCAAGAGGAAAGGCTCCGATCTCAGCGAGGACGAGAGGCGGGCCCTGTACGGGGCCATGCGTTTGGTCATCGACGAGAGGCTGAGACTCGGGGGGAAGGATAAATTTCTGGACCTCTACGGCAACCGGGGAGGCTACACCCCGGCCATGGGCCCTCACATGAAAGGCCAGGACTGCCCCCGCTGCGGGAGCCCCATCGAAGGTCTCCAGGTCTCCGGGGGCGTGACCTACATCTGCCCCGCCTGCCAGCGATAATAAATTCGCACCTACTCGCGCACGCAAAGCCCCCTGGTAGGAACGGGAATCCGCACAACCCTTATCCGGGCCCCCGGGAAACCCGGAC
>JADHWM010000099.1 GCA_016783485.1 Candidatus Bathyarchaeota archaeon | reverse complement strand
GGGAGGAAGAGGGACAGGATCGTTGCGGGGGGTCACACGGTCTGGCCGACTGAGGTCGAGGAGGTTCTCGCGTCGCATCCCAGAGTGGAGATGGCCGTTGCAATAGGCGTTCTAGACCCGTTGAGGTGCTCAACGGACATCCAGGCCCTAGTGGTCCTCGGAGCATGGGTTGATGAGCAGAAGATCGAGGAAGAGCTGCTAGGCTACTGCAGAGAGCGCCTTGAATACTTCCAGGTGCCGGGGAAGATCACCGTGGTCGACTCGCTTCTAGTGACGCCTATGGGTAAGGTCGATAGACTCGCTGTCGGCGCCGAGGTTGAGAGGCTTATGGAGGAGCGGGTCGACCTCTATGCTAATCAGCGAAGTGGATCGTCGACCTCGTAGCCTCTTCCCACAGCAGGTTCCGAACAAATGAGCCGAGGGGCTCCATCTCCGCGCAGGCCGTTTCAATAATTATGTGTTTTTCAGCCGATGAGATGTTTTTTAGTTAATCTTTTCCCCACACCCAAATGAACTTGACTCAAGATTCACCTGATTACCATCAACAGAGGAGAACCCATGCCTCACAGGACCTCCGTGAACCAGCAGAAGCAGAGCATCCTCTAACCAACCCGTCCCCCTCCATCCCCCACCCTCACGCGAAGAAGGCCACGCTCTGACGGAGCTCCGGCCTCTCGATACCGTAAGCCGCTATACAGACCTCGTACGCCACCATCAACACCAGGCTCACGTGGATCGAAGCGTTCTCAAGGCCCTGCCAGGTCAGCCGCCGATACGCGAGCCGGCTCTTCACCCGACCGTTGAAGCCCTCCACCACAGCCCGGAGACGCTTGTAGATCCTCTTCTTCCACTCAGGCCCCTCCACGTCGATGCGATCCTTCACCGTGAGCACATCCGCCGGGTTCACCCGGCTCTTCAGCCCCATCCAGGCGATGATGTGGTCTATCTTCAGGGAGTCATCCACATACTTCTCTTCAGGATACTTAGGCGCACGTATCTTCTTTATGACCCCGTCAGCCGCTTTGCGCGCTTTTAACGCCTGTAAAGTACAAGTTCTGAACCCTTATGGGTCTAAGTCCTTCCGGCCCCACCACTATATTTAGAAATTTGTAGCAGTTTTATTGTTTTAGTTACTTAGGACATACACGCTGAAGCCTAGTTATATGATCAAATCTTGCGCGCGCGTTTCGATGCGCTTTTACAGTATGACTCGAAACTATTTACCATGATTTTCGAGAGACTCAAGTCAAAGGTTGTTTCCCATCTATCCTACCTGATAGGAGCGGGGACAGATGCTTTCGTGGTTGACCCCCAGAGGGATGTACAGCCCTACATAGGCCTCGCTAAGAAGTACGGGGTCAACATCAAATACATCTTCGAGACTCACAGGAACGAAGACTACATCATCGGAAGTTGTGAACTTGCTGACATGACAGGAGCCGAGATATACCATGGTTCTTGGCCTGATTTCAAGTACGGCAACAAGCTGATAGATGGTAAAAAATTCAAGGTAGGCTCCCTTGAAGTTACAGCTATTCACACACCTGGTCATACGCCCGGATGCATGTCCTTCAGCGTGGTTGACACTCTGACTGGTGACAAACCCGTTCTCGTCTGCACAGGTGACACCTTGTTCATAGGCGATACTGGTAGAACTGACTTCGGGGGAACCGATGCCAGACGTGAATGGGCTACGAATCTATACGAGAGCATCCATAACAAGCTACTGTCCTTGGGTGATCATGTAATCATATGCCCAGCACATGGCAGTGGATCAGTCTGTGGCGCCAAAATAGCAAACAGGGAGATTAGTACCTTAGGAGCTGAGCGCCTTATGAACCCTCAGCTCGCTATGAGCAGGGAGGAGTTCATCAGCTATAAAACCTTGGAGCACCACGAGTATGCCCCATACTTTAGGATGATGGAGAAGTACAACCTCGAAGGAGCAACACCCTACGGCGTCGGTGGTCTACCCAAGGCACTTACTCCAATGCAGTTCGAGGAGATGGTGAACCAGGGAGCGATTGTAGTTGACACCCGTCCACCACCTGCGTTCGCTGCTGGGTATATCAAGGGCTCTTACAGCATCGCGGAGGCGCGTCTAGGATTCGCCGGATGGGTTCTGCCATTTGACAAACCCATTATTCTTGTGCTTGGCAACCAGAACAATCTTGAGTGGATAATCACCAGTCTCGCGAGTATTGGTTACGACAATGTCGTCGGCTACCTTAAGGGTACAATCGTCTCGTGGTATCTCGCCTCCAAGCCAGTGGATAAAATGGGGCTCATGCTGGCGCCTGACCTCAGGGAGGTGTACGAGGACCCTGACTGGCACGTTTTGGATGTCAGGAGCGTCGATGAATACGGATCGGGTCACGTGCCTGGTAGCACCAACGTGTACGTAGGGACCCTCCCAGGTAACCTTAACAAGGTTCCAAGGGACAAGAAACTAGCTGTGATATGCAAGTCTGGTACCAGGTCTGGTTTCGGGTGCAGCATACTGCTGAGAAACGGTTACACGATGGTGTACAACGTCCTCGGGGGCATAACAAGCTGGAAGGTAGCTGGTTACATGACCGAGTCCTAGCCTTTTAGGCTACCATTCCCATTTTTCATCTATGAGTGAGATCCTCGATGTCAACGCCGATGATCTACTGGACTTTGTGTCAAGAAACGATCGAGTCGTTGTGCTTGTCTGGATCAGATCCTGTAGTGCCTGTACCAAGTTCAAGCTAGTGTTCAACCAGCTCCCTGATCACGTGGAGAATGTTACTTTTCTAAGGATGAATCAGTTGAAGACCATCGAGAATCTTAGGTTATCAGAGGCTAAAGGTATGGATGAGACCCCGACCACCTTTGTCTACTGTAATGGAGAGTATATTGAGTCCATTGTGGGGTATCACCCAATAGAAGAAACCATAAAGCTGATCGAAGATACATTTTACTGTAACTGCTAACTAAGGGTTTTTACATACCGGTTCTAAGTTTAATCTATGTTTCCTATCGGCATCAACTCCTACCTTAATGGGGGGGTCGTCATTGGTGTGGCTGTCTCCTTCGTTTATATTCTTACGGGGACTCATGCAACTCAGAGTAGCATATTCACCACAACTTTAAGCTACTTCACCAAGCTCCCCTTCTTCCAGAGGCAGGTCTACTTGGACTCAAGGGTGTGGAGGCTCTACTTCGCATCAGGTGTTATCCTCGGGGCTTTGGTCTACACGTTGACAATATCTCCTGACGGGTTCTGGGTTACAGGCCTACCCCTTTGGAAGCTAGGTTTAGGAGGCTTCCTCGTTGGCTTCGGCACGAGGCTCTCTAGAGGCTGCACATCTGGTCACGGCATCAGTGGACTAGCATCTCTTTCGGTTACGAGCCTCTACGCGGTTATCACATTCATTGGGATGGGGATAATAACGGTCATCGTGGTGAGGACGGCGGGACTATGAATCAGAAAAACGTCGTCCTGTTCATCGCGGGCATTCTCTTCGGGTTCGGTCTTGCCTTTGGTGGAATGAGTAAGCCGGAGACGGTGTTAAGCTTCCTCTCTTTAGAGGACTATGGGCTGCTTGTCCTGATGTTCTCGGCGACGGGTGTGAACTTCTTTGCTATCAATGTAATACCCAGATTCATGGAGAAGCCGTTGCTTGGCGGTGAGTGGAAGCCAAGGGAACGCAAGTTCGGCAAGCACACTCTCATTGGCTCTATTATATTCGGTATCGGGTGGGGATTGTCTGGTCAGTGCCCGGGGTCCGCCATATCAAGCATTGGTATCGGTAACCTACCTGTATTAGTGGGCATTGCAGGGATGTTTGCTGGAGCATACGTGATGGGCAGATGGTTCAGTTAGGGTGAGTACATGGAGGAGATGATACAACTTGGGGTGCTGTTACTAATCTCCTTTGGGTCAGGTATGATAGACCTTAGTCTCGGGATGGGGTTCGGGTTTACCGTGACACCATTGATGCTGTTGCTCGGTTTCACTCCAATGGAGGCTGTTCCACCTGTCCTGTTCAGCAGCTTCGTGGGGGGCGCCTCTAGCTCGTTTTTCAACCATAGAATGCACAACGTTGATTTCAGCTGGAACACCAGAGCGAGTAGGGTCTCATTGTTCACAGCTGCTTTTGGGATAATAGGGTCAATTGTTGGGGTTCAGATGTCGTTCAACCTGCCCCAGAGGATAGTTGGGCTTTACATTGGTCTTATTGTCATCGCATCGGGTGCGCTGGTTCTTGCTAGCAGGGGCCTTATCTCTGATTTCTCATGGCTCAAGATGAGCATCATCAGCCTCATTGGGTCCATCAATAAGGGTTTAACTGGTAGCGGGTTTGGCCCTGTCATAACCACGGGTGCAATGCTTGCTGGGATAGACGAGAAGGAATCAGTCAGCATTCAGTCCCTCAGCGAGGCATCCGTGAGCCTTGTGGGATTCCTAACATACATTTTCATGCGTGAGGCAATCAACTACAGCGCAGTAGTTGTCATGTCACTGGGCGTTTTTATCGCGTCTCCCATCGCGGCTAGGGTTATTCATCGTCTTGAAGGCAACATGATGAGGAACATGGTCGGGGTATTAGCCCTGATAATCGGGACGACCACTCTCTGGAAGTACTGGTAACTACTCGACTAGCCTGTAATAGTGGCTTTCCCTTTTCTCCACGACCCCGCGCGCGGTTAAAAGCTAAAATACGACTTTAATACAAAAAATAACGTATAAAAAAGGTTAAAGAAATTAAATAGGATGAAAGACGGGTTTTCTGATAAATAAAACAAATCCCCATAACAGCCTAATTAGCCGTCTTAAATATGTGTAGCCTTCCGGCCCCACCATTACCTCCTCTTTGACCCGGGTCTGGGAATAGCGTTCCTCGCTTGAGATCGTTGCTTAGAAGCCCGTTTTTTTCAGTTTCGGATCCCATTGGGTGGTTTTTCACGTTTCTTTTCGTGTTTGAGGGATGTTCATAGATGAATCGTATACCCCCCTACCTTTTTTTTGGGGCGAGTTAAAATCCATCGATATCAGGTTTCACATGACTAATTCACCCTTTTTTTACACCCAAATCTTATCCTCGGTAGTTTCACTGTTTATCCGGCGATATGGATGGGAGTCAATGTCGTGCAGAAGTTCATCGGGACCTGGAAACTGATCTCCGTGGAGACGAGGGATGAAAACGGAGATCTGTTCCGACGCGGCCGCCGTACAGGATACCTCCTATACAGCGAGGAAGGGTACGTGTCCGTGGCCTTCATGAAGGAGGGCCGCCCAATCTTCGCTTTCGGGGATATCCGTGGAGGCACGGTTAAGGAGAAGATTGCTGCCATCGAGGGCTACGTCTCATACTGCGGCAGATTCGAAGTCAGGGAAAACAAGGTCGTCCACCACATCGAGGTCAGCCTGTTCCCCAACTGGGTCGGTGTGACCCAGGAGAGGCTTTACGAGTTCGAAGGGGATCGTCTGACGTTGAGCACCCCCTTGATGCTCCTGGGGGGAATGCAGCTGAGCACCCACGTGATCTGGGAACGTGTATCATAGTTTCCCTCCTTTTATCCTGGGCTTGGACTAGTCGACTTTTACCAGGAATCTCAGTACGCCGATGGCCAGGACGTATATAGCCAGGGAGAGGTAGAATATCGTGTTGAACCCGTAGGTCTGGGCGATGAAACCCGCTATTATAGGGGCTATGGCCCCCATGATGCTCCCGGGGAGGAAGAAGAGGGCGTATCCGAGCCCTCTCTGGCCTTTTGGGGAGAGAATGGCCATGATGGAGGATCGCCCCGCCATGCCCAGGGTGTTGCAGAAGCCGTACCCGATGTAGAGGATTGCGAACATCGTGGCGTTGGGGACGAATATGGAGATCGCCAGGAGGATGCAGCTGAGGGAGAATGTGCCCAAGATCCATCTCTTCTCCCCGAACCTCGCCGCCATGAATCCCCCGATGGGGGCTGCGATGAAGCCGAAGAGCATGGTTCCGCTCGCTATGAAGCTCGCCAGGGCGAGGCCTAGGTGCCTCACGTCCTGGAGGTAGAGGACGATGAAGTTGGAGATCATGGAGCTCCCCATCATCCTCATGGCTGAGTAGGCGAGAAACATCACCATGCTCCGGGTCAGTATCGACCTGACTGAAGGCGCGTCCATTGCCACGGTCTCCAGCTCTGCCTCCTCGCTTTTCGCCCCGTCACCGTCCTTGAGGAAGAGGAGCATCACTATGCCCAGGAGCAGGGGCGCCCCTAGGAAGAGGTAGACCTGCCTCCACTCCATACCCAGGAGGCCGATGAGGATACTCACGGATAGGGGGCCCATAGCATGGCCCAGTGTCCCCCCGGCCCCGTGGAGGCCCAGGGCTTTGGGCCTTTCCCTGCCCTCGAAGAGGTTCGAGGTGTAGCTGTACGACGCCGGGTGGTAGATGGTGGTGTTTAGATAGACGATGCTGATGGCCACGATGAACATCATAGGATTCGTGGTTTGGCTGGCAAGCAGAGCGCCTAGGAGAGCCACGACGAGGCTCACGAGCACCATCTTCTTGGAGCCGAACCTGTCCGAGAGGAGTCCTGTGGGGATCGATACGAGGGCCTGAAGCAGGGGGGGTATGGCCGCGATTATACCCAGCTGCTGGAAGGAGAGGCTGAACTCCTCCCTCAGTATCGAGAAGATCGCGGGGTGGATTCCGCCGAAGACGTGGGTCAGGACATGGGTGACCGTCATCACGATGAGGCCGTAGTTGATGAAAGAAACAGCCTTCTTCGCATTTTTACCCACTTGATATTCGCCTTCTTAGAGATCAAGAGTAGACAC
>JADHWM010000098.1 GCA_016783485.1 Candidatus Bathyarchaeota archaeon | reverse complement strand
CCAATGATGATTGAGACGGTTCTCCCAGATAAACCATGTAATCTTGTTAAAACACTCGACAACGACAGAATATCAAGGATAAACGTGAAAACGAATTAAAACCATTTAACCCACAATTATTGAAACGGCCTGCGCGCGGTGCGAGGACCGTTGGGACCGCCAAGTTCTGCGTAGAATGCGGAGAAGAGATCATGTTGCCGTACAACTACATATCATGTTTTTTTCTAGATGGAGTGGGCTTGGATGGGAAACCTCTCCCCCCCCGGTTTCCTGATCGTGTCATCGGGTGCTGAGCTTAGAGGTCTATCTGGATAGTCTGCCGTGGGTCGCCTCGTATAGGGCCGTCATGCGTTCCACGAACCTCTTGGCGGTCTCCAAGGAGGCAGTCGCTTCCGTTTCTGGTACGTGGAAGCTGACATCGTACTGGCTGGCGTGCCGTGTCTCCCTGTGGTGGTCTAGGAGCTCCACCCACCGGGCTTCGAGGAGTCCTCTCTTGACGTATCTCTCCTCTAGGTATCTTGCGACGCAGTAGTGGCTTCTCTCCCGGTATCCGTCGCGGAACAGCATGGCCCTGGCGGAGTGGAACATGGCGAGGTAGGAGGAGAGGACCGAGGAGTTGAGGGCGCCGCTTCTCAGACCCGTCTCCGCCTCCTCGATCCATCTCTGGGCGGCCCCGATGCTGCCCTCCGCCATCTCCCGTGATGGCGGTATCCGCCTCAGCAACCCCTCTCTGAGGCAGTCCTCGTAGTCATATCTCCTCAAGGCCGCCACCGTGGAGAGACATGGATCCGAACGCCAGGGAGTAGTAGAACACGGGGTTCTCCTTCCTGAGGAGGGCCGTCTTCTCCGGGGTGAGGAAAAGGGGGGCTACGTTTCCAAGCATCTTCCTGAGCTCGCTGGACAGCTTGGCGAGGCTCTCCTCGCTCGTGGGGCGGGTCAGGATCCAGATGTCTATGTCGGAGTCCTCGGTGTTTCCTCCTTTGGCGTGGCTCCCGTAGAGCCCGGCTGCCTCGACGAAGTCGTATTTTTTGAAGGTGTCGGTGTCGATGCGGTTGAGGTTCAGCAGTGTCCTGATTGCCCTTGAGTTTTTCCTGTTGAGGACGGCGTGTTTTCCATCCTTCTTGTCGAGTATTCCCTCATCCGTGAGGTGGTTAAAGTACTTGGAGACTAGCCCCTTGCTGAGATTGAGTTCCCTTGCGACTTGGCTGACGCCGAAGGGGGTCGTCCTGTAGATGACGTGGGTGAGGATCTTCACCCTCTCCGGGGTTGAGAACAGTGCGGGGATGTTCATGGTTTATGAACAAACTGTTCATGTTTTATAAACATAATGTTCATGTCATGTGGACGACTCGGGATCCCCTCCATTATTTCCAATACTTCATGCGAAGATTCTCCACAGGAGGCCCGGGAGCACCGATCTCCTCGTGGTCCTCGTCGGGGGGAAGATTGGATACCCCGTCTAGAGGGCGGAGAGTAGGGCCCTGATGTAGCCCACCGAGAAGGCCCGGGCCGCGTTCCTGTTCTCGGTGTCCCCCTCCAGGACGGCGTCGTGGTCGGGGTTCAGCGCGCCCTTATAGCCGACACGGTCTAGGGCCCTCACCACCCCGAGCATGTCCATGTCCCCGTCGTCAAGCATCACCTCGTCGTAACCCCCATCCTTCGGCAGGGTGCCCCGGACGTTCCTGAAGTGGACGTGGAATATCCGGGGGCCGAACAGTTCGATCTGCTCGTGGATGTCGACGCCGGACTCGTAGCGGGTTCCGGTGCAGAAGAGGACTCCTGTGTGGGTGCTGGGGACGGCGTCGAGGAGGCGCGTGATCTGCCGGGGAGTGGTTAGCCCGGGGAGGAGGCCCTCCGAGTCGGGGACCGGGGGGTCGTCGGTGTGGATCGCGAGGCGGACCCCCGAGTCCTCGAGGACGGGGACGATCTTCTCGTAGATGTAGACGAGGCGCTCGTGGTAGGCCTCGGGGGTGAGGGTGCTGGTGAAGTGGTGGGAGTACGGGGAGTCGAGGTCCCCCTTCGCGAGCTCCTCCCTCATCCGGGCGAGCTGGAACGCGCTCATCACGTATCCCCTGGGCTGCATCTTCTCGATCCGCCCGGGGACGCCTCCGGGGCTGAGGCGGGGGCTGTGGGTGTCGATCTGTATGACGGGGACGTCGTTGGAGCCCAGGACCCGGATGAGGTCGCAGAGGACCTCGATCTGCCTGTGGCCCTCGGGCCTCCCCAGTAGGGCCTCCCGGATCTTGGGGAACCTGAAGGAGGCGACCTTGAGCCTCGCCATCCTGATCCTGTTGAGGACCCGGGGCACAGCCTTGAGGTAGTCGTCGCCGAGGTCTTGGTATCCGGGGACGAGGTCGGGGTTGTGGACGTCGACGCGCTCGACGCCGATCTGCCTGATGAACTCCAGCTCCTCGAAGGAGAGGTCGGATAGGCGGAGGCTGATCTCCATGATGGATAGTCCGCGGTCTACTCCTAAGAGTTTAATCCTCAGACAAGGTTGTTCCATATTTTCTGCTCCGGACCTGATCTGCTGCCCTGGTCCTGTGGAGTAGATTTACCCGGGCTGTGATCATGGGCTCCCGGAGGTGAGATGTGAGGATGAGATACAGGGTTCATCAGTTCGGGATCAAGATGACGGAGGACCGGAGTGATCTGGAGAGGTTCCTGAACGGGCTGGAGGGGGAGGTGGTCTCCATAGTCCCCAACGTGAACAGCGACAGGCCCGGCATGTTCGGCTACGTCGACTTTCTACTGATCGTCGAGAAGCTCAACTAGCGCCATACTCCTAGCTCCCTTTTATTTCCCAGGGCTCCTTGTTTCATTGTATATGGTGTTCTGTGGGAAGTGTGGGGCGGAGCTCGCGGACGACGTGTTCTTCTGCCCCAAGTGCGGTGCGAGGACGGCCCGGGGGGCGGATGAGGGGGTGGAGCCCCACTGGAGGAAGGAGCTGGAACAGGCTCTGCAGACCGCCTCGAGGAGCCTCGATGCGGGGGTGAGGGAGGCGAGGCGGAGCCTCGAGGAGGTGGCCCGGGACCTGGGGCCGGAGCTGGAGCAGGCGAAGGAGGGGCTCAGGGACACCGCCGAGGACGTGGGGGAGGAGCTCCGGGGCGTCGCGGAGAGGCTCAAGGGGCGGCGTAAGAAGGAGAACTTTCACTGCCCTTCATGCGGCACGAGGAATGCCGAGAACGCCAAGTTCTGCATCGAGTGCGGCGCGGAGATAAAATAGATTCTTCGCGCATGGAGTCAGTTAGGTTCAGTCTTGATCTGGATCGCTCGCTATTATCACTGGTGCATGTGAACCTCGAGAGATGACGAATTTCCTAGAAGAAATTCAGGAGGACGGTCATGAGGACCTGGACTATCAATGAGCTCGCCATGACCCCCGTGACGATGAGCCTCCCCTTATCCCTGAAGAACTCCTCCCCCCATCTCCTGTCGGTGATGAGCCTCACGAGGCCCCCGACCCCCTCGACGTACTCCGCGATGAGCCTGACCCTGTTCGGGGTCCTCTTCCCGTGGAGCCACGTCCTGGGGTGGAGGAGGAGCGTGTCGGCCCCCACGTCGCTGAGGGTGACGGCCCCGTACTCCTCCAGCCCCCCTTGCTCCAGGGGGAAGTCCTCCGCCGCCTCGTGGGCCGGCATATGGACGAACTCGACTCCCCTCTCCTCCATCGCCCCCCTGAACCAAGCGAGGCCCGTCTCGTAGCCGCCGCTCACGAAGTGGTTGAACCCCTTGTGGTGGGTCGTGACCGTCATCCAGGACTCCCCCACGAGGAGAGCCGGCCTAGATTTCAACATGGAACCCCCAGACGCCTCGAATCCGGAGCGTTGTATTTCGCAGCCTCATTTTAACTGATGCGCCAGGGCGCTAGGTGATAAATAGGCGCGAGCACTGGGTATCACCATGTCCGAGGTCGACGGGCTCAAACAGATGGTGCTGGTCGCGAGCAGGATACTCTACGCCCCCAACGGGATAACCGAGGTCCAGGAGGGCTTCTCAGGACACGTCTCCCTCCGCCTCCCCGACGGCGGCAGCTACGTTGTCGCGGGGCACACCCACCTCGAGGGGAGGTCCACCCTCGACGTAGGCTACGAGGACCTGGTGGTGGTGGACATGGAGACCGGGGAGAGGCTCGAGGGGAGCCAGCCCCTCCTCGGGGAGAATGTGATCCACACCGGGGTCTACAGGGCGAGGCGGGACGTGAACTGTGTCATCCACGTCCACCCCTACTGGTGCACCGTCTGGAGCCTCGTGGAGGAACTGTCCCTGGGGCTCCCGGTGTTCTTCACGGGGAGGTCCCAGGTGGAGTCTGAGGAGGACGGCGACGCCCTGGGCGCGGCCCTCGGGGAGGAATCCGCGATTCTCCTCCCGGGCCACGGGATCGTGACCGCGGGGGAGACGGTGATGCATGCGTGCAGGCTCACCGCGTTCCTCGAGGAGCAGGCGAAGAAGCTCTACCACGCATCTCTCCTGGGGAGGGTGCCCCCCGAGTACGCGGAGCTCCTCATGACTCCGCACAAGGCCTCCATCGAGAGCGATTCGTGGCGGTGGTACGAGGAGAGGCTCAGGGAGAAGGGGCTCTACCCCGAGCTACCGTAGAGACGTTTCACCGGATGATAATCTGAAAGACCTACTGGGAACCTTGAGCGCCCACGCACGCCTCCCCCAGATTCCTGGCCCTCTCCAACTCTTCCGGCCGTTCAGTCACAGGGCTCCCCACGGTGCCGTGGATGTTCAGGGTCCCAGTCGTCTCTATGTTGAAGTAGTGCTTGAGACGGGATCTTACGTATTCGAGGGGCTCAGCGTACTCCCCCGGCTGATCCCAGCCATAGGTTTGGATGATGGTCTGGGTGAGCCCCAGCCTCCTGTTCTGGTAGTAAGGGTAGAGGCGGTCGATGAACGCCTTGGTCCTGGCGGCGATGTGGTCGAAGTAGATGGGGGACCCGAGAACGACGTGGTCGGCATCCTCCAGTGCCCTGTACAATCCCTGCATACCGTCCTGTTGAATGCAGCCGTTTCCTCCGCGGCACGCTTCGCACGCGTAGCAGGGGTTGATCTCCATCTTCCCGAGGATGAAGATGCTGGTCTCCGCTCCCCTGCTCTCCGCCCCCTCGAGGAATCCGGAGACCATCTCCGCCGTGTTGCCCTCGGGGTTGTGGCTCCCCACTATGCCGATGACCTTCACGCATTCACTCCTCCCCGTCTTCGAAGAATCTCTCGAAGGACTCGACCACTCCCACCCACGCGCGTCGGTGCCACTCCTTCGCCTCTCCCCAGTCTTTTCCCTCCCCCCACCCCTCATGGGTGATCGTCACCTCCGTGTCCTCTCCCCTCTCTTCGAGGGATACGTGGACGTGGGTCTGGTGGTTCTCCGGGTCCATGACGTGGTGGAGTTCCTCGGGTCCTCTCCAGGAGAAGCTGAGGCGGGTATACGGTTCGAACCCTGTCACATTGCATCTTTTGGTGCACTGGTGCTCGTGGTTGGCGGGGTCGAAGAATAGCTCGAATGGGCCGCCGAGCCTCGCCTCGATGTTGGCGTGGGGGCTGAACCATTTGGTCAATATGTTGGGGTCTGTCCATGCTCGCCACACCTCCTTTAGGGGTGCGTGGACTTGGGTCTTGAATTCCAGTTGGCTCATAACCATCACTTACTTTATGTAACTTGGTTTAGAAAAGAAATATTTAAATCAGTTCTAACTGTTTGGAAACCTTGTGAGTTAGATGATACCCTTCTCGTTCACCACCTGCCCCATCGAGTGCACCCTGGACTCCATAGGGCGCAAATGGGCGGTCAACATCATCAGGGACCTCTTCCTGGGCCGGAGGAGGTTCAGCGAGTTCCTGAAGTCCAATCCCAGGTTGAGCAGCAAGATGCTGTCCACCCGCCTGAAGGAGCTCCAGGAGTGTGGTTTGGTTGATAAGACAGTCGTGGAGACCACCCCGCTGCTCGTGGAGTATGGTCTGACCGAGAAGGGCAGAGCCCTGGGGGAGGTCCTGTATCAGATGGCTTTGTTCTCCATGAGGCATCAGGTTGGCGGGGTCTATCGCGGGGAAGACCCGCATCTCGAGAGAGATCTCCAGACCCTGAGGCGGGTCTTCTGCGTATCCCCATAGGAGTCTTCGTCTCGAGGCTCTGACGGTGGGGTAGGTTTAATTGGACTATCGCGATGACTTAGGCTGAGAGACATGGTGAAGGCGCTGGTGCTGTATCACTCCCAGGAGTTCGGGAACACCGGGCTGATGGCGGAGGCGGTCGCGGAGGGGCTCCGGTCGGCGGGGTGCGACGTGGACCTGTGGAACACGGACGAGGGGCGCTACGACGTGACCGAGTTCCCCCCGTACGACTGCGTCGCCATCGGGACCCCGGACTATTACAGCTACGTGGCGGGGGGGCTGAAGACGTTCATGGACGACTTCTACGTTCACGAGGTCCGGAAGGGGCTGAAGGGACTGAGCGGGAAGCCCTACGCTTTATTCTACTCCCACGGGGGCGGAGGCCGGGTGAAGGACACCCTGGGCGTATTCAAGCGGGTGGGAACGCTGATCGGTGAACCTGTGGGCTGCTACAAGAAGCCCGACGAAGCGACCCTGAGGAAGCTGAGGGCGCTGGGCGAGGAGCTGGCTAAAGCAACCGCAGGCTGAGAGGTGGTGGGGTCGCCCGCGCGCGCGGGCCCTTTCAATAATTATAGGTTTTAGGGCCGATGAGATGCTTTTCAACCAGCCGCTTCCCCCACACACGAGTAGACCAAACTCAAAACTCACATGATCGCCGTCAACAGAGAAGAACCCATGCCTCACA
>JADHWM010000097.1 GCA_016783485.1 Candidatus Bathyarchaeota archaeon | reverse complement strand
CTTGTGATGCCAGGGGCTTTCAGAGACTTCAAGGAGCTATACGACGATAAAGAGGGGTTCACGGATCTCATCGAGCACACCGAAAAGTATGCACAGATACTGACGATCATCGAGCTCGCGATACTGGCACTCTACATCTTCACGACACCCACGACGGGGCTACTCCTGTCGGGCTCCAGCGTCTCGCTGTGGTTCTACATCTACCTGGCGTTGGGGCTGTTAATGCCCCTGGGGCTGAGCGTCTACAACTCTAGGCGCGTGAATCCCGACCGGTCATCCTTGGTTCTCTCTGCTCTGCTGGGGAATCTCTTGGTGCTCTTAGGCGGTCTGCTGCTGAGATACGTCGTACTCATCGGCGGCCAATTAATCTTTTAGAACTTTTTCCCTTCCTTTTTTCCAATCGTCGTCGTTTTAGTGATATCCAGGTTTACGAGCGATCTAAGTGGCCAATTATTTATTCTGAAACAGTAATTTTATTTTCGGGAAGGTTTTTATCATGATATGTACAGGAGTATTGAACCGAGATGATGGGACTCCGAACCCCTGAGCTAGTAGTCATCCTTTTCATAATCCTCCTGCTCTTCGGAGGGAAGAAGCTCCCCGAGTTGGCCCGCTCCATGGGCTCCGCTGTGAAGGAGTACACCGCGGCCGCCAAGGAACCCGTCAAGTACGTGGAGGGGATGACGAAGGACAAGGACGAGGAAGAGAGGGAGGCTATCCTCGAGGCTGCAAAGAAGCTGGGCATCGAGACCGAGGGGCGCAGCATATCTGAGATCGCCCAGGACATCGTCAAATCCACCGAGAAAAGCGAGGCTTAGCCTTCCCGGTGGCGTAGATGTCCCATGATCAGGAGCAGTCCATCTGGGATCACCTCGAGGAGCTCGCCACGCGGCTCCGGAGAGTCCTGACCGTCCTGGCCATCGTGACCTTCGCCATCATGTCGGCGCCCAGCGACCTGGCGCAGATCCTGAAGCTCAATCTCTCCGGTTACCGGCCTCTCATCAGCAGCATCCTGGAGATCATCCAGGAGTCCCTGCTGCCCGGGGGAGTCGACCTCATCGCGTTCAACTGGCTCGACCCATTCTACATCTACTTCCTGGTCGCCTTCATCATCGCCTTCCTGGTCACGCTGCCCTACCTCTCCTGGGAGCTCTACAGGTTCATCACCCCCGCCCTCTACGAACACGAGAGGAAGGGGATATTCACATTCGTCTTCGTCGTAGTGCTCCTCTTCGGGGTGGGGGCGGCCTACGCCTGGTTCCTCCTCCTCCCGACGACGTTCAGCGTGCTGTATAACTTCGTGAACCAGAGCAGGGTGCTCCCCTTCTTCTCGGTGAAGGATTTCTACAACATGGTGTCCTTCGGGCTCATGGGCTCCGGGATCTTCTACACGTTCCCCGTGATCATCTGGTTGCTGGTGAAGGTGGATCTCCTCGAGGTGGAGGGCCTCAAGAGGAACAGGAAGGGGATCTTCGTGGGGCTCCTCGTCTTCACTGCGGTATTAACCCCTGACCCTACCCCCTTGACGATGCTCCTCATGAGCGTCCCCTTCTACATCCTCTACGAGATCACCATCCAGGTCCTCCAGAGAACCACCCCGGACCCTGAGAGGAAAGCCGTAGAGGCGGGGCTCCGTGCGTCTGAGAGGTTCCTGACCCGGGAGAAGGAGAGCGAGGAAGCCGATATACCACTACCCTAGGATCATCTGTGGGCCGGCTAAATTGTTTTAATGTCCGTGGAACATCTAATTTCGATTGTCATGGGCGAGACGATACTAAAAGAGCTCAGGGAGGCAGTCCTGGACTTCGATGACGACGGGGCGAGGAGGCTCGCGGCGGAGGCGGTCGCCGCGGGGATGGACCCCGTCATGGTCCTGGAGGAAGGGCTCGCGAAGGCCCTGAGGGAGGTGGGGGACAGCTTCGGGCGGGGGGAGGCCTTCGTCACGGAGCTCATCGCCGCGGCCCAGACCATGGAGGCCGGGGCCGGGGTCCTCAACGAGGAGATCGCGAGGCTGGGGGCTAGCAGGAAGGCGGTGGGCCGATTCATGATCGGGACGGTGGAGGGGGACATCCACAGCATCGGGAAGAACATCGTCAAGACCATGCTCACCGCGGCGGGATTCGAGGTCATCGACCTCGGGGTCGACGTCAAGGCCGAGACCTTCGTCGAGAAGGCCCGGGAGCATGAGCCCGACATCATAGGGCTCAGCGCCCTCATGACCACCACGATGACGATGCAGAGGGAGGTCATCAAGGCCCTGATTGGCGCGGAGCTCCGGAAGCGGGTCAAGATCATCGTGGGGGGCGCCCCGGTCACCCAGGCCTGGGTCGAGGAGATCGGTGCCGACGCATGCGGCCTCGACGCCGGGAGCGCCGTCCAAGTGGCCCTGGAGCTCATGAGGGGGGACTAGGCTGTGGTGGAGTTCAGGCTCCTCTCCAAGGGGGACACGGAGGAGATCCACGGGGCCTCCCTCGAGGTCCTCATGAACACCGGGGTGATGGTGAAGAACGACTCCGCCCTCGAGCTCCTCAGGGACGCCGGGTGCGCCATCGAGGGGAACATCGTCCGGATGCCCTCATCCCTCGTCGAGGAGTCCATCAAGAAGACTCCACCCACATTCCCGCTTAGCACCAGGGAGGGGGACAAGACCCACACCGTGGGGGGCTCAAACGTCATCTACAACCCGGGCTCCGCGGCGATCTTCTTCATCGACAGGGACTCGGGGGAGATGAGGAGGGCCGACGCCAAGGATTTCAGGGAGCTGGTGAGGCTCACCGACGCCCTGGAGCACATCCACGCCCAGAGCACGGCGATGGTCCCCGCGGACGTCCCCGAGATCATCTCCGACCTCTACAGGCTCTACGTCATCCTGGAGAACTCCACGAAGCCCATCATCACGGGGGCATTCACCAAGGAGGGGCTCCTGGACATGAAGGGGATGCTCGAGGCGGTGGTGGGGGGCCCCGAGGAGCTCCGCAAGTCCCCCCGGGCCATATTCGACTGCTGCCCCAGCAGCCCCCTGATGTGGAGCGACGTCACATGCCAGAACCTTATCGACTGCGCGGAGCACGGCATCCCCGCCGAGATCATACCGGCACCCCAGATGGGGGCCACCAGCCCGGTTAGCATCGCGGGTACCCTCGTCGAGGCCAACGCCGAGTTCCTGAGCGGTGTGGTGATCTCCCAGCTCGTGGCTCCCGGGGCGCCTGTGGTCTACGGGGGTTCCCCGTCGGCCTTCGACATGAGGTATCTCACGGCGAGGCTTGGGGCGGTGGAGGCGGTGATGGCTGCGTGCGCCTCGGCGGAGATGGGGAAGCTCTACGGGGTCCCCACCCACGGCTACATGGGGCTCAGCGACTCCAAGGCGGTGGACGGGCAGAGCAGCTTCGAGTCGGGGATGGGGATCCTCCTCGCAGCGCTCACGGGGGTGAACATCGTCTCGGGCCCAGGGATGCAGGCCAGTGAGAACTGCCAGAGCCTCGCGAAGCTGGTGGTGGACAACGAGTACTGCGGGGCCGCCTACAGGCTGGCCCAGGGGATAACCGTGGACGAGGTCTCCCTCGCCGTGGACGTCATCGGCAAGGTGGGGCCCGGGGGCCACTTCCTCGCTGAGAGGCACACCAGGGAGAACCTGAGGAAGGAGAGATTCATGCCCTCCGACGTATTGGACAGGCTCAGCCCAGACGCCTGGGTCAAGGCCGGCTCCAGGGACACCACGTCGAGGGCCCGGGAGACAGCGAACAGGATACTGGATGACCACGAGCCCGACCCTTTAACAAAGGAGGCAGCTCAGGGGCTGAGGGAGGCCCTCGGGGGGATACTGGAGAGATATGGAATCTCCCTCTCCAGCCTCCCGGCCATCTAGCCTCTCTACCCGGACCCCTTGAACTCCCTTATCTTCTCGGTCAGCGCCGGGAGCACCTTGAAGAGATCGCCCACCACGCCGTAGTCGGCGAACCCGAAGAGGGGGGCCTTCGAGTCCTTGTTCACCACGACGATGAGGTCCGAGCCCTTCATCCCCATCACGTGCTGGAAGCTGCCGCTTATCCCCGAGGCGATGTAGAGCTTGGGCTTCACAGTCTTCCCCGAGGAGCCCACCTGGCGATCCTTGGGCAGCCACCCCTTGTCCACGATGGGCCTGGAGCATCCCAGCTCCCCCTTCAACGCCTCGGCGAGCTCCCGGACCACGGGGATGTTCTTCTCGTCCTTGATCCCCCGCCCCACACCCACGATGATCTCCGCATCGGCGATGTCCACCTCCCCCGGGGGAGGCTCCACGAAACCAGTGAACCGGGTCACCAACTCTAATTCCGCTGGATACTCCAGGGAGACCACCTCCCCGGGCTCGCCCCGGGGCTCTCCAGGCTCGAAGGTGGCCGGGCGAACTGTGGCGATGTGGCCCTCCGCCTCCCTGAGGACTCCCTCGACGTTCATCTTCCCCCCGTAGACCTGGCGGGTGACTGCGAGGCCCCCACCGTCGAGACTCAGGTCGATGCAGTCCGTCGCGAGGGGGAGACCCGACTTTATCGCCAGGGCGGGGGCGAGGTCCACGCCGCAGGAGGTGTGGCCGATGAGGGTGAGACGGGGCTTCCGCTCTGCGATGACGCCGACGAGGACCTTACTGTAGGCCTCGGCGTTGAACTCGGCGAGGTCGGGATGATCCACGACGAGGACCCTGTCCGCGTGATTCGAGAGCTCTCCAGCGAACCCCGAGCATCCGCTCCCCAGCACGATGGTGGACAGCTCAAGCCCTCCGGAATCCGTGATCTCCCTGCCCTTCGCCAGGAGTTCATACGTGACGTCCCTGAGGGCCCCCCTCCTGTGCTCCGCGAGGACGAGTATCTCGGCCATCTAGATCAGCCCCCTCGACCTGAAGACCTCGACGAGCCTCCCGGCGACCTCCTCGGGGCTCCCGGTTAGGATCTCGGGCTCCTTCTCCACGGGGGGCGCGTAGACCCGCTGGACCTTCATCCAGGAGCCCGCCTCCCCCACCTCGCCCCCGGTGAGCCCCAGGTCACCCAGGCCCTTGACGGTGATCTCCTTCTTCCTGGCCTTCCTGATCCCCATGATGGAGACGTACCGGGGCTCGTTGAGCCCCGTCTGGATCGCGAGGAGCGCGGGCATCGGGAGCTCCAGGGTCTCCTCGAGGCCCCCCTCCAGCTCCCTGTTCACGACCAGGGTGCCCTCCCCGACCTCCACCTTCTTCACCATCTGGGCGTGGGCCAGCCCCAGGAGCTCCGCGAGGATGCCCCCCACCGCCGAGTAGTTGTCGTCCCCCGACTGGGCCCCGGTGAACACGAGGTCGTATTCGAGGCCCCTGATCGCCGCGTGGAGGACCTTGGCGGTGGCGTAGGCGTCGGAGCCCTCGAAGGCCTCGTCCTTGAGCCAGATGGCGTTGTCGGCCCCCTTCGCGAGGCAGCGCCTCAGGACCGCGTCGACGCCCTCACCGCCCATGGTGATGGCTGTGACGGTGCCCCCGAGCCTCTCCTTGATGAGGAGGGCCTCCTCGATGGCGTACTCGTCCCACTCGTTCATCTCCTGGACGAGGCCCTGGGACTCGATACCCCTCCCAGAATCGTCCACGACCAGGTCCACCTCGGCCGTCGCCGGGACCTGCTTGACGCAGACCACGATCTCCAATCGAAACACCTGAAATGTGTTTACATCTTCTCAATATAAAAAAGCTAAAACCCGAGGCGGGCCCTGACGGCCTCTTCCTCCTCGGGCTCCAGGGGGCCCAGATCCTCCACGGTGGAGGCGTGGATCTGGAAGAGCCGGGCGATGTTCTTGTAGGCGGGGAGCTGGACGAGGCTGTAGTAGAGGCGCATCCCGTCGACCCCGATGTCCTCCAGCTCGTCCCGGTACTCCTCCATCCGCTCCCTGGTGAACGCCTCGTCGACGCCGTGGTCCCCCTCGATAGCGATGACCCCGTCCGCCCCCGCGGCGAAGGCGTCCAAGATGTGGCCGAGGCCCAGAAAGGCGGTGGTGGGGACGGGGATGACCATCACGTTCTCGGGGTAGTGGGCCCTGTCGAGGCCCAGGAAGTCGACCCCTGTGTAACCGATGTTCTTCTCGACGAAGGCGACGAGCCTCAGCTCATCCTCCCCCTTGCCCATCAGGACCCCCCGGAGGGCGGCCCGGAGCTGAGACCTCGTGGAGTTCTTGAAGTCGATGGCCTCCCGGGGGCAGGCGGGGACGCATCCCCCGCAGCCGTTGCAGGTGAAGGGGTCGACCTCAGCCTTTCCGTCGCTGAGGGCTATCGCGTTGACGGGGCAGACCGGGACGCATTCTCCGCATCCGTCGCAGGACTCGGGGTCCACGTAGGCTCTCTCGGGGCTCGCGGAGACCACGCCGTCCCCGAGGAACGAGACCGTCTTCGCGGCGGCCCCGAGGCTGTCCGAGACCGTGTCCCTGACGTCCTTGGGGCCCAACGCGCAACCGCATGCGAAGATCCCCGTCTTCAGGGTCTCCACGGGGTCGAGCTTGGGGTGCTTCTCCTGGACGAAGCCGTCCTCCCCGAGGGGGAGGCGGATCTCCCGGGCCAGCCCCTCGAGGCCCCCGGGGGGGATCATAGCGACGGCGAGGGCGACTGTGTCGAACTCCTCCTCCATGACGGTGCCGGTGAGGGTGTCCTCGGCCCGGACCACGAGCCTCCCGGTGCCGCTGTTCCTCCAGACCTCGCTGGCCTTCCCCCGGATGAAGACGACCCCCGCCTCCTGGGCCCTCCAGTAGAGCTCCTCGTAGCCCCGGCCCGCGGCCCGGATGTCGGTGTAGTAGACCCAGACCTCCTTCCCCAGCATCTCCCGTAGCATGATGGCCTGCTTGA
>JADHWM010000096.1 GCA_016783485.1 Candidatus Bathyarchaeota archaeon | reverse complement strand
CGTCCGGAGTGTATAAGACTATAGAAGCCACTGGGAGGGGGTCACCGGTGAACGTGAGTCGATGCCAGCTTCTGATTCATAGTTCGGGAGATTCAGAAAGGCCCCGGAGAGCCACGATTGGAGGTGGTTATCCTCGGCTTTTCAATGAGGAATTTGAGACCGGTGCTCGAATCCTCTGTATGGCGCCCGTCCTCCGGTTCCATGGCTTCCCGTCGGCTCACACCCCTTATCTAGTCTGCTCAAAGAGGTTGCGAGCGTGGCAAGAGCGATGCTTCGGCGACATTACCGATTCTTTCTACTTTTGGAGGGCGGAAAGGGAGGGAGGCTCCGATTCTGTTATAGAGGAGTCACCATCATATCAACGTTGAAGACTCAATGGCCATGAAAGACAGAGTCAAACTGATCGAGGTAACCATCGACGATGCCGAGGTCCTAGCGGAGATCTCTAAAAAGGCTTTCGACACTGATATCGACGTGGGATCCCCCGGTGAGGGAGGCCCCCCGGGGTATGACGAGCCCGAGTTCCAGGTCAGGGTCATGGATTACTTCGACTGCTACAGGATACTTCTCGACGACGAGACCGTGGGGGGTGTCTATGTCGCCTCCAAGACACCGGGGCACAAGGTGCTGGAGAGGATCTTCGTGGACCCGGACCATCACAGGCAGGGGATCGGCACCCGGGCCATGGAGCTAGCCATGGAAAGGTACCCGGAGGCGAGGCTCTGGACCCTGGGAACCCCAGAGTGGAACGTTAGGACCACGGCTTTCTACGAGAAGCTGGGGTTCGTCCAGGTGGGCTGGGACAACGCTGACCCCGAGTCCAAGGGGCGCTGGTACGAGAAGACGATGGACCCCTCGCAGCCCTACGAGATGACCCCGATAGGGGAACTCACCGACGGGATGAAGGACATGGACATCGAGGGAGAGATCCTGGAGAAGGGGATTGCACGCGAGGTGAGGTCGCGGCGCCGGAGGTGGCAGACCCTGTCGGTGGCCAACGCGGGGTTCGGGGACGACTCCGGCAGGATCGTTTTGGTGCTCTGGAACGAGCAGATCAGGCAGGTGAAGGTGGGGGACAGGATTCGGATCGAGAACGGCTACGTCAGCTCCTACCGGGGGATCAATCAGCTCAACGTGGGCTGGGCCGGAAGGCTGATCCACTTAATCTAGCATCTACAGGCCCAGCAGCCTCGCCAGGTTCTTCCCCTTGGCGCACTCCTTCTCATCCTCGGTGAGATTGGTGTAATCGAACACCATGAGACCTATACGGGGTATTCCTCCTGCGGCGTTGGAGCCGAAGATGAGCCTGTCCGCGCCGACCTCTGAGGCGATCCGGTCGATGAAAGGAGGCTCAGCCACAAGGGAGAGGCCGAAGTAGATATTCTCGTTGGCCTTGCCGGCCTCGATGGCCTCTCCCTGGAAGTAGCGGTAGCCGCTGTGGTCCATGATGATAGGGACCTCAGGGTGCTCGCCTGCGAGCCTGGAGATGAGCCGGGGGTAGCCGCCGTCCCCGGAGGAGTGGATTGTGACGGGTATCCCGAGGTCCCGGGCCTTCTCCATGACGGGGCGGGTCACCTCGCTGTCCACGTTGTACCTGTGGATGGTGGGCATCAGCTTCATCCCCCTGAACCCGTAGCGCTCCACGGCGGTCTCCAGCTCCCCGGCGGCGTCGTAGAGGTTCGGGTTGATATAGGCGCAGGGGATGAAGCGCTCCCGCTGGGGGAAGCCGGCGAGGGCCTCGTGGAGCCCCTGGTTTCTGGGGTGGACGTCGCGGCTCGGGGGGAACAGAACGGCCCTGTAGTCCGGGCTCGCCTCGTCGAAGAGCTCTATGAGCCTCTCCAGGTTGCCCCCGCCCGCGGGGTTCCAATATGTTTCGTAATCGAGAATCATGTCACGCCGGTTATTGATTGGTCTATGGGGTTAAGGGATTATCGTTGATTCACGTGACGCTTAAACGGTCACGGTGGATCGGGGCTCATTCGGGGGTGTAGGACGCTCCCTTCTCCCAGTAGTGGAGGAAGAGGTCGCGGCACCATCTCAGGATGTCCTCATCCGTCGAGGAGTAGCCGAAGAAGTCGAACCGGCCATCCCTCTTGGGGAAGGAGAGGAGGGCGAGCTCCTTCTCGGACATGTACATGACGAGGGGGACATCGAGGATCCGTTCCTCGTAGAGCCCTGATCTCATTATCGCGAGGTTGAACTCGTCGTCGAAGGACTCGTCCCGTTCGTCCATCATCTCCTCCGGGAGCCCCAGGCTCTTCCCGTGGAGGAAGCTCCCTCTCACCCCCCTCTCGAAGGCGTCCCTGATGTGGGGGAACGCGCTCGCGATGTAGGGGACGTTGAGGTCGAAGAGGTATTCGTCGGCCTCCTTGATGACCTTCTCGATGTTGTGAACGGCGATCATGACGTCGTCGATGTACTCGCTCCCGCTGAGCTCCCCCAAGCGGAGGAGGAAACTCCGGGGCAGGCCGTCCACCAGGTGGTTCCTGAAATAGTCCTTGTGTGTCGAGGTGAACTCCAGCCCCTGGATCTGGGAGAGGGTGAGCACTCCGAAAGGGGTGAGACGGTAGGGGCCGTCGGGGTCCTTCTCTGTTAGGCCCACCTCGGTGAGGCGGGAGAGGTGTCGGCTCACCTCCTGGGTGGTGACGTCGATGGCCCTCGCTATGGTAGTGACGTTCATCTCCCGCTTCTGTAGCTCCCTGAGGAGGCTGAGCCTGTCCTCGTTGGAGATCTCGAACAGTAGATCGCATAGGCTCTCCATGGCTGGGGATGATAGGGGGGAGATATTTCTAAAAAATGCGCCGGTCACAGCCCACAGGTCGTCCGCGCGGGCACGCCACACCCATCCTCGCCTCTCCATGCAGTCGACACATCGTGATAATGTATCCTCTATCGCGCGCGGCTCAGGATCGAGGAGGGGGCGCCGCGAGTATCATCAGGGTGGCCGCGCACATGCTGCAGCCCAGCAGGATGAGGGTCCAGAAGTATCCCCCGGTGAGGTCGACTAGCCAGCCCCCGATCAGGGGGAACAATCCTCCGCCGATGCCCCCGCCCAGGGTGAGGAACCCGAACAGGGTGGTAGCGTGGCGGTTGCCGTAGTAGTCGGAGATGAGGGCAGCGTACTGCTCGGGGCAGCCCCCGTATGTGAGGCCGTAGAGGACGGCCCAGGCGTAGAGGAGGGTGAGGTCGGAGGGGAGAACCGATGCGGTGAAGAAGGACACGGCTATCCCGATGGTGGTGACGAGGATGGTGGTCTTCCGGCCGAGCCTGTCAGAGGCGAAGCCGAAGAGGAAGCTCCCGGCGGCGCTCATGGCCCCGATGACCCCGAAGGCCCCGCTCGCCTGGAGGGGGTTGAGGCCCATCCGGATCATGTGGGGGACCACGAAGGTGAGGATGGAGATGATGCCCCCCACGGCGAAGAAGTAGGAGAGAACGATGAGCCTGAATGTCGACGTGGTCAGGGTCACGCGGGGCTCCTGATACTCCTCGGGCTCCACGGTCACGGGTTCCGAGGGCTCCAAGGGGGTGGCGGGCTCCACCCCGTCGACGTGGAGGCCCATCGACTCCGGGTCCTCCCTCAGGAACAGGTAGCCCACCACCGAGGTCACCGCGACCACGACGGAGCCCAGGCCCAGGATCGCCGCCCTCCAGCCGTATGTCTGGATGGCGACCCCCACGAGGGGAACCAGTATCGCCTGCCCCACGCTCACCCCGACGCTGGCCCAGCCCACCGCCCTCCCCCGTTTTCGGAGGAAGAACCGGGAGAGGACCATCGTGGGGATGACATAAAGGGCGGCGGACCCGAACGCCGCCACGACTCCCCAGAAGAGGTAGAGCTGCCAAAGCTCCTGGACCTGGGAGACCAGGGCGCCCCCTCCCCCCAGGAGCAGCCCCCCGAGGAACACGGTCTTCCTGACACCGATCCTCGCAGCGAGGCCCCCGACGATGGGGGCGGCGAGGGCGTAGACCCAGAAGAAGATTGTGACTGCGGAGGCGGTGGTGGCGGTGGTCCACCCGAACTCCTGCTGGATGGGGGTGAAGAAGACACCGATGGAGTACCTGAGGCCGTACATGAAGGCGTAGATGAGGAATGTGACGGCGAAGACCACCCATCCATAGTAGAAGGGAAGCCTCCTCACATCCATCTTCCCAGCCATATTCACGACCTCGAACGACTATCTTGCGTATGGAATGGGATTAAAACAGTTACGACAGCCTTTGGAAGCCCGGGTAAAGGCGTCCTGGATAATTGACCAATGTTAACAGATGACGACATGTTTAAGATAAAATGTTAAATAAATCTAATACTAAATTCTATTCACCGACCAAAAGGTCAGGGGATCGTTCTATGATGGTATTAATTTACGCTCATGGACGATCAAATCGTGAAAAAGGAGGAAAAAAATGAGTAAAAAAAAGGAGAACACAACAAAGAAATTCATGACACTCAGCGAGATCAGACCGGTTAAGCAGGTTGAGGAAGCTTACCTTCTGAAGTTCAAGGGCGTAACAGGCGTTGACATAGGTTACAAATTCGTCGGAGGTAAGAAGACGGATGAACTCGCGATTCGCGTATACGTGGAGGAGAAAAAGGACGTCCCCCCGAAGGAGAGGATCCCCAAGACCGTCAAAGGCATTAAAACGGACGTCATCCAGCGCAGGTTTAAGCTCCACCCATTGCGGGTCCACTTGAACGATTTGGAGATCAAGGCCGATACGGGAACCTATGATCCGGTGCAGGGCGGCATCAGCATAGGTCCATGCCGTTCCATCGGGGGATACGTCTACACGGGCACCCTAGGCGCAATAGTCCTCGATAACGACACAGGAGACCCCATGCTGTTGAGCAACTTCCACGTCATGTGCGTGGACGACCAGTGGAGCGTCGGGGACACCATGGCTCAACCGAGCAGGGTCGACGGCGGCGTATGCAACACAGACGTCGTGGGAACCTTGCAGAGAGCATCCTTAGGAGGGAGAGTCGATTGCGCCGTCTCATCGCTCACGGGACGCGAGCACCTGTGCAGCATCGTCGATATTGGCGCCGTGATGTATCCGGGGACCGCCTCAGCGAGCGAGGACCAAGCCGTCAGGAAGAGAGGGCGCACCACGGGGCTGACACATGGAACGGTTGACACTGTGGACCTGACTGTGAGTCTGAATTACGGCGACAACATCGGTGTAAGGACACTCACCAACCAGATTGGCATAGACGTGGACACGTCGCAGAGCGCCCAGTTCGGCCTCGGCGGGGACTCGGGCTCAGTCGTGGTAGACGACGACCGCAAAGTCGTGGGTCTGTACTTTGCAGGAAACATGGAGGAAACGGATGCTGAAGGAAACATAACTGTCCCCGAGGGCACATACGGAGTCGCTAACCCGATCCAAGACGTGCTGGACGCCCTCGACGTCCGGATATGCGCCAGAATGGCGAAGAAGAGGGAGCCGGACAAATGGAGCTGGATGGAAGGCGAGTGGCTGAAAGAATACGAAAAGTGGAAGGAACGAGTCAAGGAATTGGAGAAGGGAAAGGAGTGGGAGAAGAGAAAGGAACGGGCTAAAGAGAGATTCAAGGACCAGCTGCCATTCACCGAGGAGGTCACTGAGGCACCTGTAGGCACAGTTGAGGACCGCCTCGCCAAGTTGGAGGCAAACCTCAGTTGGATAGATCCTGAATACTGCAAACCCGAATGGCGGAAACCCGAGCAGATCAAGCCGGAAGCCCGAAAACCTGAGGCATTCAAACCTGAGCTCCGGAAGCCCGAGATGTACAAGCCTGAACTGATGAAACCCGAGTACAAGCCACCGCCGATACACGGGGGCTCGCCGGAGGAGAGGCTCGCTCGCCTCGAAGCGGCGTTCACACAGCTCACCCACTTCATCAAACCGGAGCATCGCCCCGACCTCAGCAAGAGCGCTCTAAGGCGCGAGGGCGACACCTGAAAGGCCCTCGTGTCGCATCTGGAAGAAATAGACGGTGGCTAGGAGACTCCAGACGTTGAAGCTTCCGATTGACGGATACAGGTAGACAGCAACATGTGGCTGGTTCTATGCGACGCAGACGATGAACCTGCGAAGTGGGCGTATCGAGGCCTCAAATCACGAGGTCTCGCCCCACTCGAATTGATCACGACCAACGATATGGATCAGGGCGTCAGTTGGGAGCATCACGTGGGACGCGAAGGCGCATCTGTTGCGTTCACCTTAGCGGACGGCCGAGAGATCCACAGCCGAACTGTGCGGGGAGTCCTAAACCGGCTGCGATGGGCGCCGGTGAGGAACCTGATCTATACCCGTCCCGAGGAACGCGAGTACGCCACCCAGGAGTTCCTAGCTTTTTTCACGAGTTGGCTTCACTGCCTCCCCAAACCGGTGTTGAATGAGCCGTCCCCGCACGGCCTATCGGGGAGATGGAGGCACATATCCGAGTGGATTTGGCTCGCCTCGAAGGCTGGCCTGCCAACACCCGAGTACCGCCAGTCGAGCAGAGACTTGGCATCCGAGTTCCTATTCAGCGACAGCATCGCCTCAGGAGAGGGAACCGGCACCGTAGAAGCGATAGTCCTCAATAGACGTGTTTTCTGCGTCGAGACTCCCCCCTCTTTACGTGAAGGATGCCTAAGACTCTCCGAGGTCTCGGGGACGACAATAATCGGAATCGAGTTTGCTAACTCATCCGAGGATTCTTGGACCCTCGCCGGGGTCACGACAATGCCAGATCTCCGTCAGGGAGGAGAGGAACTCCTCGACTGGCTGACGCAGTCGTTCATGAAATGGCGCGAGGGCTTCGGATGATCCTCCTCTGCGGCATCCCGTCAGAGCCCACGTT
>JADHWM010000025.1 GCA_016783485.1 Candidatus Bathyarchaeota archaeon | reverse complement strand
TGACCTCCACCACTACGCCCCCTTCAACTCGGTGAGCTTCTCGATGACCGCCTCGACGTGGTTGGCCACCCTGACCCTCTTCCAGGCGTGGGCTATGCGCCCCTCCGGGTCGACGAGGAAGGTGCTCCTGACGACGCCGGGGAACTCCTTGCCGTACATCATCTTGAGCTGCCAGACACCGTATGCCTCTAGGACCCCGTGCCCCGGGTCGCTGAGCAGGGTGATGGTGAGCCCGTGCTTGTCGCAGAAGCCCCGGTGGCTCTCCACCGAGTCGGGGCTCATCCCGAGCACGGTGGCCCCCATTCCCGCGATCCTCTCCTTGTTCATGGTGAAGTCTATGGCCTCGAGGGTGCAGCCCTTGGTGTTGTCCTTGGGGTAGAAGTATAGGATCACCCACCTCCTCCTGAGGCTCTTGAGGCAGACCTCTTTCCCGGTCTGGTCCGGGAGGCAGAACCCAGGGGCCTCGTCGCCCGTCTCCAAGCCCGTCACTTTGCAGACCTTCTGAGTGGTGAATCGGGACCACGAAATATAAACCGGAATAAACCAGAGGGCTCAGTGGTGGTCGTTGTGTTGCACGATACCCGCCCGCCGGAGGCTGGTCGATGCCCTCTGGACCACCTCGGGGGTCGCCGGGTGTATGTACATTGCGTCATGGATGGAGTCGATGGTCCCCCCGGGGGCGTTCATCGCGTTGACGATCTCCTGCATCATCACCGGGGCGTAGGGCCCGATGATGCTCCCCCCCAGAATCTTGAACATTCGTTCGTCTATGATGATCTTCACGAACCCGTCCTCGACCCCCATCGCTGCGCCCTTCGCCGTGTTCTTGTACTCGTAGAAGCCCACCAGGGCTGGTAGATCCGCGTCGAGAGCCTGCTGCTCCGTCATCCCAACCCCGGCGACCTGGGGATGTGTGAAGACCGCGTAGGGTACCGCAGTGTAGTCGACGACCTTCTTGTGGTCATGGATGAAGTTGTTCCAGGCGACCCCGGCTTCGTAGTTCGAGACATGCTTGAACATATGCTTCCCTAGGGCGTCCCCGAAGGCCCATATGCGGGGCTTCGAGGTCTCCAGGTACTCGTTGACGACTATGAAGCCCCGGCGGTCCAGCTGGACCCCGGTCCTCTCGGGCTTGAGGAGGTCTGCGTTGGATCTGCGGCCGGCGGCGACCATGATCTCGGAGCCCTGGAAGCTCCGCTTTTCACCGGTGACGTTGTTCACGGTCACGATCTCCTTCATTCCCCCGCTTGGGTTGGCCTCGACGGCCTCGACGTTGTAATGGATCTCCATCCTCTCCCCCATCTTCTTTCCCAAGAGCTCGGAGACCTCGGGCTCAGCGAACTTGATGAGGCGGGGGCTCCTGCTCAGGAGGGTGACCTGGCTCCCGACGCTGGAGAAGAAGTGGGCGAACTCCGTGGCGACGAAGCCTCCCCCCACGATGAGGATGCTCTCCGGCTTCTCCCGGATGTCCCAGACGTTCTGGCTGGTGAGATAGCCCACGTCTTCGAGACCTTGGATAGGCGGGACGAGGGGGCGGGCCCCGGAGACGATGAAGATATTCTCACCCCGGATGCTCTCCCCGGCGACCTCCATGGTGTAGTCTGAGACGAACTCCCCCACCTCCCGGTACATGTCGAGGCCGGGGGCGTGCTGGACCCCCGACTCCATGTGGCTCACGTCCTCCCCCACCATCTTGGCGCTCCGCTCCATGATGTAAGCAAAGTCTATTTCATCGATGGTGGCCTTGATCCCCAGCTTCCCGGCCTCCCGGATGATGTTGATGACGTCGGCGGGGTAGATCACCATCTTGGAGGGGATGCAGCCCCGGTTGAGACAGGTCCCCCCCAGGGGGCCGGACTCCACCACCGCGACGCTCATATCCCTGTTGAGGGCGGCGTCCGCGATGGACATCCCGGAGCCCGAGCCGATGACGAGGACGTCGTAATCCTTCATAACAATCGATTATCTCTGATGGATGACGGTTAAAAAACCCGTACAAACGGGGGCGTCAAAACGGATATTGAGACCGACTGGTCGGTTTAGCGGATCCTTTATAAGACCGACCGGTCGGTTTACTTGATAACACAAGGTGAACCAAAACGGCACCCAGAATCACGGAAGAACGCTGGCAGGAAGCCCATGAGAAGATCATGGACTCAGCCGAGTCGCTGTTCTCCACGAAAGGCTTCAACGGCACATCGATGAACGACATCGTCAAGGAGAGCGGCCTCAGCAAGGGGGCCATCTACGGCCACTTCGAGAGCAAGGAGAGGCTATTCCTCTCCCTCTGGGAGCGGCAGACCGTGGTGGGCATAGGCCAGCTGAGGCAGATGTTCTCCCCAGATGAAACTGCGGTGGACAAGCTCCTCAAGGTGGCCGAGATGACCATGGCCTCCTCATGCGACTGCCCCCCGGAAGTGGGGAGGATGCAGCTGGAGTTCATGGTCGCGGCCTCGAGGATGAAAGCTCTGGAGCCCGACATGCAGAAGCGATACGAGACAATACACACGTTCATAAACGAGATATTCGAGGAGGGGGTCGAGAACGGAGAGTTCAGGAAAGACTTGGACTCCGACGCCCTCACCTCGATCCTCTTCGCGTCCCTCGACGGCCTAGGGGTCCACTACGCGACCCTGGGAATCGAGTTCGACGCGAAGCGTCTACAGGACACCCTGATGAAGGTGGTGCTAGAGGGAATCCTAGCCTAAAGAGTTGAAAGCTATGCAAAATGAAACCACAAACCTAGATCAGACCATGCCGGTCGAGAAGCCCGGGTCCATGAGGGACTTCTGGGTAGTCTTCACGGGGCAGGCCTTCTCCCTCCTGGGGAGCAGGCTCGTCCAGTTCACGATAGTATGGTGGCTCACGAGCACCACCGGGTCCGCGTCGGCCCTCGCCCTCGCGTCCATCATGGCGCTCCTACCCCAGGTCCTGATTAGCCCCTTCGCGGGAGCCCTCATCGACCGCTGGGACCGCCGGAAGGTGATGATGGCTGTGGACGCCGTCAACGCCCTCGCAGTGGTGGTGCTGGCGCTGTTGTTCGCCTGGGGCTCGGTCGAGTTCTGGCACATCTACGCATTGATGTTCGTGAGAGCCATTGGCGGGGCGTTCCAGTGGCCCGCTATGCAGGCCTCGACCTCCCTCATGGTCCCCAAGGAGCAACTGTCCAAAGTGGCGGGGCTCAATCAGGCACTGATGGGCCTCTCCGCAATAGCGGCGCCTCCCCTGGGAGCCCTCCTCCTCGACGTGCTACCCATACAGAGCATCCTGGTCATCGACATCGGGACCGCGGCGCTGGCGATAGGCCTCCTGATGTTCATCAGGATACCCCAGCCCGAGAACGGGGACTCCGGCAAGGCTTCTGGGGGATTCTCCCGGGTGCTGGGGGATATGCGGGAGGGCTTCCGCTTCGTCGCGGGCTGGAAGGGGCTCCTCATCATCATGGGGATCGCGATGGCCTTCAACCTCCTCATCGTCCCCGCGATGTCCCTCACCCCCATCCTGGTCACGGAGCACTTCGCCGGGGGGTCAAGGGAGTACGCCCTCCTCGAGGCCGCCATCGGGATAGGCATGGTGGCCGGGGGCATCCTCCTGGGGGTCTGGGGCGGCTTCAAGAGCCGGATACTCACCGGATTCTCGGGTGCCATCGTCATGGGAATAGGGATGGGTATAGTGGGCCTCGCGCCGGGCAACCTCTATCCTATGGCCCTCGGGGGGATGGCGTTGGCGGGTCTCATGAACCCCATCGTGAACGGCTCCATCTTCGCCCTGCTCCAGTCTAGGGTGCCCCCGGAGATGCAGGGACGAGTCTTCACCCTAATGATGAGCGGCACCGCCGCGATGGCCCCCCTAGGCCTCGCCGTCGCCGGCCCCCTCGCCGAGGTCATCGGGGTCCGGGTCTGGTTCCTGGCCGGGGGGGGCGTCATCATACTGATGAGCGCCGCGGCGTACTTTGTACCATCAGTTCGGAACCTCGATACGGGGAGTGATTGACCCATGCCCTACTGTGATCGATGCGGATCCGAGAGCCTTAGGGGCGCTCAATACTGCATAAGGTGCGGTGCCACGGTTGAGTCTCGCCATGACCACTACCGGGCCGAATGGGGGGAGAGGGTCATCGCCTATGTGATCGACTTCATAGTCCTGAGCTTGGCCCTCGGAGCGATAGCATTCGCTGCTCAAATCGTACCGGGCTCGCTTCCGCTACTCTGGACGCGTCACGTTTTTCGGTGGGGGCCTCTCGGCATTCTTCACATGAAGAGCTTGGTCTTCTTCGGGTACTGGACGTTCATGGAGTACGTGTATGGCCAGAGCCTCGGGAAGATGGTCATGGGGATCCGGGTCGCGGATATCGCCGGGGGCCAGATCGCCTTAGGTCAGGCGGTTATCGAGAGTTTTGGGAAGGCCTTTATCCTGCCTCTGGACCTTGCTGCGGGGCTTGCCCTATCCCCCTGGAAAGTGCAGAGGCTCTCGAGCTTAATCGCGAAAACATCAGTGGTCCGGGATTCTCCCGAGTGTTGTCCCGTGGAGCCCATCAGGGTTTGAAGGCGCCGGAGGCCTACTCTAGCTTCTCGACGCCGTATTTGTCGTAGTAGTCGAGCCAGAGCTTCTTCATGCCCTCGTCGAGGCTGTCCTTGATGAGGGAGTAGATGGTCTTGATGTTCTGGATCGAGAAAATCTTGAGCCCCATCACGTCCTCGATGTATTGGGCCGCGCTAAGCTCATCAATATTCTCGGTGTCCCCCATCCGTTCCTGCCGGTCCACCGCAATGATGAGCCCCGCCACCTCGTGGTCCCCCAGGAGCTTCAGCTTCTCGATGCTCTCTATCTTCGTGGTCCCCGTGGTCATGGTGTCGTCCACCACCAGGATTCGCTGCCCCTGCTTGAAGTAGCTCGCGCCCACTATGACCTGGTCAGCGGAAAGGTCTCCGTAGTCCTTCGCCTCCTTCCGGTCGTACATGTACCGTTTGTCCATGCCGTAGAGCTCGTTGAGTCCCTCGCAGGTTAGGGCGGCGAGGCCGATGCCCTTGTAGCTGGGTCCGAAGACGTAGTCGAAATCCTCGAGGAGACCCTGCTCCATGAGGAGAACGATGTAGCTTGCGAAGGCCCATTTCACCGCTGCGAGACTCTCCCCGTCGGTGAGGGCTCCCAGGTTCACGAAGTAGGGGGAGGGGCGCCCGCTCTTGAGGATGAAGGGCTCGTCGGGGTTCGGGGGGAGCCTCAAGGCCCCCTTCCGGACCAGGATGTCGAGGAAGACCTGCTCGATCCTCTCCTTGGAGACGAGGCCCCCGCCCTCGAGGGTAAAGTGCTGGCTCTCGATGTCCTCGAGGATGGAGCCGTAGTAGAGGATGGAGCCGCAGTAGGTGCAGTGGAGCCTGATGGACTCCACCTCCCCGTCCCCCTCCACATCGAACCTGGTGCGGGGCGGGGTGTACCGGGCGTTGGTGGGGCACAGCGGGTTGGGGCATTTGAATATCCCCTCGATCTGCTCGGGCCGAAGGACCCGCCTCTTCTCCTTGACCGTCCAGTTCTCGATGATGTTTATCGTCGCCTGGGGGGCGACGAACGCGATGAGGTCAACCTCCCTGGAGGTGAGGTAGGAACCCTCGATCTTAATGAAATCCTTGACCCCCTGACTCCGGCTCTCCACGTTCTGCGCGATGAGGGCCCGGGCGCTAGGGTCCACCTTGAGCAGCTTCAAAACCAGAAAAGCCTTGCCGGCGGGGATGTGATCGATGACGATCCCGTTCTCGATCTTGCTTACGAGGAGCTGTCTATCTGACAATCGGCGATCTCCCCATGAACCCTTCCTCGGCGCTTGAAAAGGGTTACCCCGGTTCGACGCTGAACGCGCTTGGAACCACATGGAACAGGATATTTAGGGCTTGAGCCCTCGTATGATCTGAACCGATTCGGAGCCACCGAGGAGTCAAGGTGAAAGTGCAGGACGAGACCCCCAACCCCGAGAACGCCGAGGACACCATGAGGGGACTATTCGACATGGAGCAGGGTATCGAGAGAACCCCTCCACGGTTCCGATCCCTCCTCGGGGAGCTACTGGACAGGATCATCGAGAAAAGGCTGGAGTATTACATCATCCTCGAAGACGATGAAGATGGCGTGGGAGGCCCATTCAGGGGGATCTCCCGTAGCGGATAACGGAAAATCACCCCTTATTTTAAGTATTCAACCTGTCAAGGATGCATTCCCACTGGGAACTGTTTAAGTCCAAGCGCTACTTCAGGATTACCGAATCCATATGGGAAGAATAGACAAATCGTATAACAGCGACAGGGGCTTCGGGGACTCGTCGGAGGTCTCGGGCTTCCTCGTGCGCCGTTCGGGCCTCATCGCGGCGATAGTCATAATCATCATCGCCGGGGGGGCGCTCTACACCCAGAGCTTCGTAAGGGTTCCCGCGGGGTACCGGGGGGTGCTGCTGACATGGGGTAAACCGGAGGATAAGATTCTGGAGGTGGGTCTCAACTTCATTATCCCCTTCATCCAGAACGTAGAGATGATGAACGTCCAGGTCCAGAAGGCGGAGTCCACAGAATCCGCGGCCACCAACGACCTCCAGGAGGTCTCGGCCACGGTCGCCGTCAACTTCAGGCTCAATCCCCTCGCCGTCAACACGATCTACAGTGAGCTGAGGCAGGACTACGTCTCGAGGGTTATCAAGCCCAACATCGAGGAGTCCCTCAAGGCGGCCACGGCCCAGTTCAAGGCCGAGGAGCTCATCACCAAGAGGGCCATCGTGAAGACGTCCTTCGACAATATTCTCGCCGAGCGCCTCAACCTCTTCGACATCGATGTCGTCGCGGTCTCCCTCACAGACTTCCAGTTCAGTATATCTTTCGCGGCTGCCATCGAGGCCAAGGTCACGGCGGAGCAGTCGGCCCTGGAAGCTAAGAACAAGCTGGAGCAGATACGGTTCGAGGCTCAGCAGCAGGTCATCCAGGCGGAGGCGGAGAAGAACGCGACCATCGCCCGGGCGCTGGGTGAAGCGCAGGCCGCGATCATCGCGGCCAACGCCACCGCCACGTCTATCCAGGTGATCACCGGTCAGATGACGGCCGAGTACGCCCAGTACCTCTGGCTCACCCAGTGGGACGGTAAGCTCCCCTTGGTTGTGGGGGAGGGGACGGGGCTCATCATCGACGTCAACTCCCTCCTCGAGAAGCAGGCTCCGGGCGGCTGAGAACCCCCAACTCTTTTTATTTATTTTTCCTAGTGGTCAGTTTCGGCTCTGGCCCGGGTGAAGATTGAAATATCATCTCGACGTTTTTGTCTCCCATGTCTGAAGATAGGCTGGAGGAATTCCTCAGGACGGGGAACGACTGGGAGAAGCTCAAGACCTCGATACCCGGGGTCTTCGTCCAGAAACTGCCCCCATACAGATCATCCCCAAGCCGTTTGGCCATCGAGGTGAACCCCGTGGACGCATCGGGGAACCCCACCAAGAGGCGGGGGCTCCTGATCCGGTTCACGGACGAGTACGACACATTCAAGGAGATCCTGAACGACGAGAAGTTCCCTAAGCTCCTGGAGCTGCTGGACAAGGTGAACCCCGGAGCAGGGCGGAGAGCCACGAAGCTCGACGGGGACGTCCTAGAGATCTGAGCTCCTGAAGAATCCACAACTTGGAAAGGTTTCAGGTAACTCCCCTAGTCCGAACTAGGACTATTCGAGAAATCTATGAAAAAAGAGGAGACTATCCTTCCGAGTCCTCGACCCGCTCGAACTCCCAGACCATACCCTTCTTGGAGATGCAGTGGATCATGTAGACCTCCGGGTTGTCCCCCTCCCACGAGGGGAGCCCCGCGGCGCAGTGGGTGACCCAGATGCGGGCGGGGTCCTGAATTCCGAGGCACATACTCTCCACGTATGAGAGGGGGGGGAGCTCGAAGACGTGGCTCTCCCCCAGCTCGTGGTGTCACTTGCCAAGCTTCTCGACGCAGGTGGCCTTGACCTTCGTGCTCCACATGTTCTCGCTCATGCAGTCACTGGCATGCCCCTTTCAACGGGTACACTAGACACAAACGGACACGGATCGGCATTCATCCCGTTCAGGCTCCGGATCACCGGGCCCGCATGGCAACGTGTACGACATGAGGAGACTCGAGTACCTGTTCATGGCCCTCATCTTCGTGACGGCGGGGGCGGTCATCGCCTTCAGCTACTTCCAAGGGTACTCGTTGAGGAGCGTCTCCGCGATTGAGGCCTACTCCCTGGGGGTCTATTGGGACCCGGAACTCCTTGAGCCAGCGGATTCCATAGACTGGGGGATGCTCCGTCCCGGGGGGGTCAAGAATGTCACCGTCTATCTTGTGAACGAGACCCCCTCCCCCATGAATCTCACCCTGGGCACCTCGGGCTGGGACCCTACGGAGGCATCCGGGCATATGGACCTCGCTTGGAGCCACGAGGGGAGGCTCATGGTTCCCGGAGCCGTCCTGGAGAGCGATCTGTCCCTCTCCGTATCCTCGGCTATCGTCGACGTCGAGACGTTCAGTTTCACCATCGTACTCACAGCCGAAGGGCTCGAGTCGTTAACCATCGCCATATTCCACGACGCCTTCGCTGACACATCGGTGAGGATCATCTATCCCTCTGAGAGCGGGTCGAAACCCCTGGGGGCCGCCGCGGCCTCGGTGAGCGACTGGCTCGCCTCGAGCCTCCTCTACGCCACTGTGGGCAACGCCACTGAGGGCCTCGACATCGATCCCACCTTCGTCGACCAGACCACGGGGGATCCCGTTGGGGAGCCTGGAGAGGCCATCGTGACCTTCGGGGGGCCCATTGTCAATCCCGTGGTGAGGCGCGCGGAGACCCCCTTCGGGCCACTGGAGGACCGGGCTCCGGTCCGGTTCTATATGGAGGGGGAGACCCTCGGCTTCCGGGAGCGGGACGGCACTCCTATCCTTGGGGCCTCCCTCAGCCTCGTCGAGGTGAGCAGGGGGAAGGACCTCTTCGTGATCGAGGTTTACAGCGATTCCGAGGGGAGGCATCTCCTCCTCTGTTACGGCCTGGGCTGGAAGGGCACCTACGCTGCGGGGAAATACTACTTCAATGAGATCCACGGGGCCCCCTCCTCGTATCCCCACGCCTGGATGGTGGTCCTCTGGGAGGACCTGAACGGCGATGGCTTCGTCAACGCCCCAGGGGACGGGGACGGCTACACGGTCATCGGGACTGGTCCGGGCGGATGAGGGTTATTCACCCTACCATCGCGTGCTCTCGGGCCATCCTCTCGTGGAACTCGAGGTTCTCATCGATCATTTCCCGGATGGGGAGCAGATAGGGACACTTGGTCTCGCACTCTCCGCACTTGGTGCAGTTTGGGGCGCTCTCGACGGCGTCCAGGACCAGGGGCCACGTGAAGTATCGTTCGGGGGGCCATAACTCGTAGAGCCGTCGGAGATATGTCATCCTGTGGATGTGGACCCCCTGAGGGCACGGCATGCAGTACTCGCACTGCCTGCAGAACCTGGTCCCTGTGGTGGACTTGAAGTCGTGCATCTCCTTGCGCTCATGTGTGGTGAACCCCCAGTCCCCGTTCACAACATCAATCACACCCTCGATGTCACTGTTCTTCTCGATGCCGGGGTCTGGGAGGACGTTATCGAACTGGAGAAGGTACTTGATGGCGAGGCGGGCCTCCTTGATCATGCCCCCTGCGAAGGGCTTCATCGCGATGAACCCGACATCGTGTTTCGCGGCGAGGGGAACCAGATCCTGGGCGGCCTCGTTGGAGATGAAGTTGAAGGGGAACTGCACCGTCTCGAAGTCGTCGGTGGCCACGAGTCTCAGGGCGGTCTCGAGGCTGTGGCTGCTGAACCCGATGTGGCGGACCCGGCCGTCGTCGAGGGCCTCCCGAGCGACCTCCATTGCGCCCCCGGGGCCCATGATGGCGTGGTATTTCTCCATGGTCATTATACAGTGGAACTGCCAGAGGTCGATGTAGCTGGTCCTGAGTCGCCTGAGGCTGAGGTCGAGGTGCTCCTGAGCGGTCTCCCGGTCCCCTGCCGCGGTCTTGGTGGCGAGGATCACATCGTCCCGCCTGTCTTCGATGGCTATTCCTATTCGTTCCTCGCTGGTGGAGTACCCGTTGGCGGTGTCGATGAAGTTGACGCCGAGATCCAGGGCTCTGTTCACGACCGCCACCACCTCGTCCAGGGGTGGACGCGTCAACGGGATTCCCCCCATCCCCACTCTGGAGACCATCAAATCTGATTTTCCAAGCCTAATTTTTTTCATCTCATCTCACTCCGCAATCATACGAGGCACTCCACAGATCAGCGACCACTGGGATGGCCTCTCCCTCGGTTCCCGACTCCACGTTCAACAAAATAGGTAAGGATGTCAATACCGTGTATCCGCTCATTATATTGATTCACCTACTATATGATGGTGGAGATACGCGCGACCGCCAGTTGTCCAAGTCCGCGCGCGGGTTAATTCTTAATAGCCCTCGGGACGCTTTGATTCCATTTACCCGGGGTTGGTTGTGAGGTGCTGAGGAGACTTTCGTCTTCCCTAGATGGGCTCGACGAGAGGGTTAGGGCCGCCATCGTGGGGACGGGGGTTCACAGCTGGGGGCTGCGTCTCACCTCTCAGTATAATCTGCTCTACGCTGCGGGTCTGGGTGCCAGCGCGGTGGAGCTGGGGCTATTGAACAGCATCGCGGGAGCGGTGGGCTCCCTTGCATCGGTGCCTCTGGGCTGGGCGACCGAGAGGTACTCGGTGAGGCGTGTACTCCTCCTAGGATACGCGCTTGGGGCGGTCGCCTCTTTGATCTACGCTGTGGCGGGGGCGTGGTGGATGCTGATCCCGGCGTTCATCCTGGGGGGGAGGCTTGTGAGGGTCATGCCGCTGACGGACATCATCCTCGTCTCCGCGACGGGGCCCGAGGAGAGGACCGGGGTCATGAGCCTCTCCCGTGTGGTCTGGGGGGCGATCAACGTCTTCGCGCCGCTGGCGGCGGGGCTCGTGGTGGCCCATTTCGGCGGCATAAACACCCGGGGCATCCGGCCTCTCTACTATATCCAGCTGGCTCTGACGGTCCTCGTGTTCCTCTTCATGGTCAGGGCGTTGAAACCCCTTCCCGGGGGCGGCATGGACGCGGGGGTTTCCAGTTCGAGGGGGAGCCTACTGGAGGACTATCGGGAGTTCTTCCAGGGGGAGCGGTGGCTGAAGCGGTGGGTGCTGCTGAGGCTGGTTATGCAGTTCGGGACGAACCTGGCGCTGCCCTTCGTGCCGCTGTGGCTGGTCGAGGTCAAGGGGGCGACGCCCCAGATGCTGGGGTTGATGGGGACGGTGGGTGTGATGGTCTCCCTGCTGTTTCAGATCCCCGCGGGGCGGCTCGCGGACAGGATCGGCCGGAAGAAGGTGTACTTCCTGCTTCGACCCGTGGCGTATCTGGGCACAGTGCTGTTGGTGCTGTCTCCGGGTCCCGAGTATCTGGTGCTGGTAGGTTTGCTGGGGGCGATAGCGCTGGGAGGAGGGCTGGCGCGCGTGAGCTTCACGTCCTTCATCACCATGTTCTGGGAGATTGTGCCCCACGAGAAGCGGGGACGGTGGTTCGGCGTGGAGGGGTTGCTGAACATCTCAACGATCCCGGCGTCTCTGGTGGGGGGGCTGCTTTGGGAGCGGGGGTTTATGGTGGAAGTTCTGTTGTTGCCGGTGCTGCTGGAGCTGCTGATTGTGATGCCGTTGCTGGCCTCGATACCGGACACCCTAGCCCGGTCTGAGAACTGACCTAGTCGTCACGCGCACCATAAGGACCCCTCGCACATCGTGGAGCCCTCCACTCGTTCGGAGAGCTAACATACAATTATATTCGGGGCGTCCTCAGATCAGCGGCGGTTGAAAGAATGGCGCAGACCCATGTCAACGCTCAAGCCATCCGCGTCGTGGGCCTCGTCAAACGCTTCGAGGACGTGACGGCCGTGGACGGCCTCAGCTTCGACGTGGAGGCGGGGGAGATATTCGGCCTTCTGGGCCCCAACGGGGCGGGCAAGTCCACCACCATCAACATCCTCAGCGGGTTGCTGGAGCCCACCAGCGGAAAGGCCACCGTGCTGGGGCACGACGTCCGCAGCGAGCCCACGCAGGTCAAGGAGCGGATAGGGGTCTGCCCCCAGGAGCCCTCCTTCTTCCCGTACCTCACGGGGAGGGAGAACGTGGAGCTCATCGCCGACCTCCATCTGATGCCCAAGAAGGAGCGCAGGGAGCGCACAGACGCCCTCCTGGGCCTCATGGGCCTCGGGGAGGCCGCGAGCCGTATAGTTGGGAAGTACAGCGGGGGGATGGTCAGGAGGACGAGCCTCGCCATGGCCCTGGTCCACGAGCCCGAAATCGCGTTCCTCGACGAGCCCACGGCGGGGATGGACCCCCAGTCCCGCCGGGCGACCTGGGACCTCATCCGGAGCCTCAAGGAGCGGGGACGCACAGTCATTCTCACCACCCACTACATCGAGGAGGCGGAGGCCCTCGCGGACAGGGTGGGTATCATCGACAACGGCAAGCTCATCGCCCTGGACACCCCGGGCGCCCTCATGGAGGCCCACGGCGCCGAGAACCTCGAGGAGGTCTTCATCAAACTCACGGGTCGCAGGATCCGGGAGGAGGTCTGAAAATGAAGCTACAGAGGGTCAGGAGCCTTGCCGTCAAGGATCTCAAGAGGGTGGTGCGGGAGCCCGCGAACCTGTTCATGGCCATCCTCTTCCCCATGATCCTCACGGTCGCCTTCGGGGCCGCTTTCGGGGGCATCGGCTCCGGCGGAGGCGATTTCTCATACACGGTAGGCCTCGTGGACCTCGATGCGTCGGGGAACCACGCGTGGGCCGAGGCCTTCAGGGACGGCATCTGGGACACGGGAGCCCTCGTCGTCGCCGAGTACGATGACAACGAAACGGCCCACGACGATCTGCTCCAGGGAACCATCGACGCCATCGTGGTCCTCCCCGTGGACTTCGGGGACAGCATCGACTCCTTCATCCAGCACCCGAACGATCCGGGGCTCTGGGTCAACACCACAATAGGCCTCGCGGTGGACCAGGGCTCAATGCTCGTGGGCGCCGCGGTCCCCCCGATGATCACGCAGGTCCTCGCCCTGACGATCTCTGAGGGCCAGGCGATGACCCTATCCCTTCCCCTGGAGATCGGAGCACCCACAAAGGTTGCGAGCTCCCACCTCACCCAGTTCGACTACATGGTGCCAGGCCTCTTCGCATTTGCCGCGATATTCCTAACGATGAACGTCGCCCAAGCTTTCGCAACGGAGAGGGAGCAGGGGATCCTTCGAAGAATAAACCTGACCCCCACCTCCCCCTCGGAGGTGATTGTGAGCGGCGTGCTGTCCAACCTGGTGGTGGGAGCCGTTCAGGTGGCCATCGTCTACGGGGCGTCGAGCCTGATGGGGTTCAGGGCCCAGGCCAGCGTCCTGGGAATCGCCTACGCATTGATCATCGTGCTGTTCCTGGTGCTCTGCAACGTGGGATTCGGGCTCATCACGGCCTCCCTAGTGAAGAGCAGCGGGGCGGCCACGGGGCTCAGCTTCGTCTTCATCCTCCCCCAGATGTTTCTGGGCACCTTCGTACCGGTCTCCCCGGCGATGGCCCGCTTCGTCCCTAGCTACTACGTCACCGACGCCCTCACCTCCCTCTTCCTGAGGGGGGCGCCCCTCTCCAGCCCAGTGATCCTGAATCACCTCACGGTGGTCGCCGCGGTCGGGGTCCTCACTGTCGCGGTGGGCATCGTGGTGTTCCAGAGGTTCGGGAGAGGCTAAACCCCCCATTAATTTTTCAAGCCTCGCGTTTAATGTTCTTACAGCGGAGAATGTCCTTTTCTGGAGGGTCAGTCATCTGAGAATGAATAATCGAAAAATTTCCTGTCTCCTTATTATCTTCGTTATCTCGACCTTCATACTACCCAGCGGAAGCGCCTTCGCTATACCCCCTCCCCTAGCTGGAGGGGTCGAACAGGCGCCTCCCCTCGCGGAGAATGTGACGGTTCACTTCATCGATGTGGGTCAGGGGGACGCCATCTTCGTGGATACCCCCGGCCTCGATATGCTCGTGGATGGGGGGTCCCGGGGTGAGGGAGACAAAGTAGTCGGCTATCTCCGGTCACTGAATATCACCCGGATAGACATTATCATCGCAACCCACCCCCACGCCGACCACATCGGGGGCCTCATCACGGTCCTGACCGAGTACAACGAGACTTATGCTCCCAAAGTGGTGGACTCCGGCCTCGAAGCGAAGACCGACACGTATGATGACTACGTCTCGGCGGTGGGGAATAGGACCAGGGAGGACGCGATCAGAGGAGAGATCATATCCCTGGGGGCTGGAGTCGAGGTCACCATCCTGAATCCGTACCCCGACGAGTTCGATGACGCCAACGACAACAGCGTCGTCCTCTGGCTCCAGGTCTACAACGTCACCTTCCTGCTAACCGGCGACAGCGAGGAATCCTCAGAGTCGAGCATCCTCGCGGCAGGTTACAGCGTGAACAGCACGGTCCTGAAGGTGGGCCACCACGGCAGCCGGACCTCTACTAGCCCAGATTATCTGGATGCGGTTGACCCCGAGGTAGCGGTGATTTGCGTCGGGGCGGGGAACAGATACGAACACCCCCACCAGGAGCCCCTGGACAAGCTATCCGTGGAAGGTTCGGTGGTATATCGGACCGACTATCATGGTACTGTGAAGATAACCACGGATGGTGACGATTACTCAGTTCTGACTGAGAAAGGTAGTCCTCCTCCCTCTCCGACACCTGATCCTGATCCTGAACCTGATCCTGATCCTGATCCTGATCCTGAACCTGAGCCTGAACCTGATCCTGATCCTGATCCTGAACCTGAGCCTGAACCTGAACCCGAGCCAGATCCTGAACCAGAACCCGGACCAACGCCAGAGTCTCCGTTCCGCATTCCCGGTTTCACTCCACTCCAGATCCTGCTGGGAACCTTGGTGGCCGTCATCATTCTGATGTCGAAAAGAAACACGTGAGTTCGCCCCTTTTTCAGACGTAAACCTGAGAGCGGGTTTGAGCCCCACCTCCATCCGACGACTAGGGACTGTATCTTCGCGACACAGGCGTCGTTACTTAGAATATCCGCGAGAAATCGTCGTAGACATCTCTCCTATGGCCCACAAACAAAACGATCACCCGCGCCCCATCAACTTTTATCTCGTAAATCGCGCGATGGTCGCCTATCCGGAGGCTCCAGTAATCAGAGTATCTCAGCTTCTTACCCGGGCCCTCGGGGTCGCTCTGGAGCTCTTTCAGCCGTTCCTTGATCCTCGACCTCATGGGCTCTCCGATCTTGTCGAGTTCCTTGGCGGCTTTCGGATGCAGGAGGACTCTGTATGTCACTCCGATTCCTCGAGGGGGATCAGTGTCTCGGGGTGCTCCTCAGCCTCCTCGCTCCTGGTGTTTAGCATCGCGAGGAACTCCCGGGTCTTCTCCCTATCCTCGAACAGGCTGATTATGGTCTTTATCGCGTCGCTCCGGCTCTTGAATCTCCCCTCCTCGACCCAGCGGTCTATCTCCTCGATCATCCGTGGGGGCAGCCTTAGTTGGACCTGAGTCAACGCCAATCGTAAACAGAATTGTTTACATTTCTATTAAACGTTTCCGGGACCACCTCCTCGAATCCATTCGTAAAAAACCATTTGAGCGGAGGTCATGCCCCCGCACATTAAGACCGAACCAGTATTCCGCAGTCGCAAACCAGCAGAGGGTCGGGATAAAACCCCGATCACGGTTCCAGCAGCATCTTCTCCAGCAGTTTCGCGGCGCGGACGGTGTTGAAGACGCCGCACTCGCAGCTCTTACCCATGATCCTCGCGGCCTCCTCGGGGGTCAGCCTGCGCATCTTCACGTAGTCGATCATCTTGTGGATGAAGTTGAACGAGACCAGGCCGTGGCCGCAGAGACTGTTTAAAGCCAGCACGTCCCTCTCCGGGAGCTGGTCGTTGGCCCCCCAGAATCCGAGGGACTGCTCGACGCTGTGCCGCTCCGTCCCCCCGGCCCGGCAGCACTCCTGGACCCCATCGAGGAGCCCGCTGACGTTGATGGAGATCCCCAGGTCCGCCTCGATGAGCTCCCCGATCACCTTCTTCAATGAGTCGAGGTCGGTGAAGACCGCGGCCGAGGTCGCGCCGTCCCCGAGGCCGGCGATGAGCTCATCGACCTCCATGCCGTCTTGGAGGAGATTCCCCTTCTTGCTGCTCCCGGTGTTGATGGGGTTGTACTTCTGGCAGATGCGGAGGAACTCCCGGATCTTGGGCCCCGAGCCCTCCTTGGTGATCTCCCTCGCCGTGGTGGTGAAGATCACGTAGTCCCCCTCGAGCTCCTCGACGGTCCCCTGCCTGTGAAGCGTGTTGGTCATGTCAGTCCCCCCCGTACAGGGGCCGCCCCAGCCCCAGGTTCGTCTTGCCGTTGGGGGAGAGGGTGTAGCCCGCCTCTTCCACCCATTTCTGGTGGGGGACGGAGCCGTCGGGGAGGCACCGGGATGCGACGCCGACGCTGAACACGGTGTCGATCTCCTTCTGAACGGCCTGGAGGATGCTGAGATACTCGGGGATCCTCTCCAGCCTGGTCTTCGCCTCGATGATCGCGGAGAGGACCTTCTCGTCGAGGACCTCCTCCTTCATCTTCCCCGTCTTGGTGTCCTCCATGAGCTGGGTCACCGGGTTGAAGGGCTCATACTCGGGCTCCAGGGAGGCCAGGGCCATGGCCACCGTCTGGACATCCCGGAAGTGGGCGCCGACCCCGGGGCGGCCTAACTCCACGACTATCCCCGCTTCTCCGTGGCCCAGCCGGCCTGTGACGTCGTTGGTCTTGATCTCCTCTGTTCCCCGGCCGCCTACGCCGGTCCCTGCGTGGACCACGGTGGGGTCGCTGAACGCGGCCCGGAGGCTCCTGGGGTACTCCAGCTCGGGCTGCACGAGGGCGCCCGTGGGGCAGACGTCCACCGCCGCCATGTACTGGAGGTGGAAGGCGGAGAGGACGCTGCGCACGGCCCTCACGAAGGCGGCTCCGTATCCCTCGTCTCTCAGCACCCTGTAGCATGTGGAGCACTCGACGCACTTGTCCTGGTCGACGACGGATATCCCTTCCGTGTTCAGTGATATGGCCCCCATGGGGCAGACGGCGTGGCAGTTGCCGCACCCGACGCATTTCTCGTTTATCTCCATGATGATTTCCCCCGGCATCCCTCTCCTGTGAATCGGACGCCGTTCTCTTCCATGAAGGTTCAGGAGATGTAAAAGACATTTGCTCGGGAGACGCTAGTACTGGCTGGACTTTCATGGGGGGGATCAAGACAGTCGGGTGCTATTCGATGGCTATCACTCTGAGTGGGAAAGCATCCAGGCCTTCGACGGGAATCGGGAGGGCGTACACCTGCACCCTCGGCTTGGATAGTTTGTCCAGGTTGGCGAGGCGCTCGATCAGCGGGATTTCCGCCCTGAACAGCGCGAGATGATTCTCGTTGGCGTGGCTCACCGAGTGGGGTATCTCTACCCCTGCGGAGTCGACCCCCATCAACTTGATGCCAGAGTCCACCAGCCACCTGATGCCCTCCGTCGAGAAGTAATCGGTCTCCCCCATCATGCAGAACACGATATCGTTCCTCTTCAGGCCTCCGGCAGCGTCTACCGCCTTCTTCACTTGTATCAATGTGACTCCCGAATCAGAGTATGCGTCTCGTAGGTCGAGGATCACAGCTTCTCCGATGAGCTTCTCGAGGGGTATCTGGGAGAGGTCCATGCCGTCTCTGAGGCAGTGGAGGGGGGCCTCGATGTGGGTGCCCACGTGATCCATGAGTTCTACGTCGGACATGACATACCATTCCCCTTCGGGGCGGGCCGTCCCGGGGACCTCTTGCAGTGCGTCGTGTATGTTGACAACGAATTTGCGTTCCGCATCAGCGGCGGTGGGCTCAATCACGTGAGTAAGATCAACTATTCGACCGACCATTCCATACCCCTTCAGCTATCGGTTGGTTGTATCTGATGTGAAGTGAGGAAAAGGATTGGGATGGTGGGACAATACCGGGGATGGGATTTGAACCCGCGTACTCCATTCAGCTTGGGCGCTTGTATCCTCATCTCCTTTTCTACAGTAACTCATCTATGTAAACCGGGTATTAAGAAAAAAATTAGAAAGGAGCGAAGATGCCGACGAAGACTATCCACGACAGGATGGTCTTGGCCACGAAGCTGAGGATGACGTAGAACCTCTCCCCGTAGAGGTAGTCCCTCCAGCGTCCCACGCCCCTGTACTGGAGGACCATGTTGAGGGCGAAGATGTTGAAGATCACGAAGTAGAAGGCTATTATGAGGTAGACGAAGTTTGGGGGCTCCAGCCCCGTGGACATGATGGCTGAGACGAAGTAGACGAAGAGGACCAACCAGGGAGTGGCCCCCGAGACGCAGCCCAGTATGAAGGGGGACCAGTTAGTGCTCTCTGTCTCCTGGTTGAGGATCTCCATCAGGTAGCCGAACCCGATCATCATCGCGTTGAGCACGAAGATCATCACCAGGGACCAGAGCTCCCAGACCCCCGTCAGGAAGCAGATGAGGACGATCATTATGGAGCTGGAGACCGAGTACTCGTACCACCGGTAGGGGTTCATACCCTTTCTGAGGGCCTCGTTGTACCTGCGGTTCAGGGGGAAGGCTATGAGGAAGTGAGCCAGCGAAGAGAGGAGGGGAAAGGAGGCAAGTATTACGCCAAGGTTGCCTATGGTGAACGCGACCTGCGGGTTGGGCAGGACCTCGAAGACCGGCGGGGTCGTGCTGATGATGTTGAAGTCGAGGTAGATGGTGTAGATGTCCCTCGTCCACTCCAGGCGCAGCCCAAGGTAGAGCATCAGGGCGCCCTGCACCAGGTGCAGCAACCCGGCGGCGATGTTGAAGCGCCTGAGACTGTCGAAGGAGATGGGCGAACTGGCTATGATCTCCCGTCTTTCCGCAGAGTTCATGTTACAGTCTTTTTTAAATGTAAAATGACGGTTTATGAACGTTTACAATTACGGCCCTCAGAGCGGGCTATTGGTTCAAAGAAACTTGTTAGTGAAAGAGAATTCTATTCCATTTCAGTTATTAACCGGAAGTTTCACCCATAGTAAGCGCTCATGAGCGGTAAGACCTACGCACTGATGTTCATAGGAATAATCCTGGGTGGCTGCGTCGGGTACGGGATCAGCCTAGTGTATATACCCGAGGCGGTAGACAACTACTTTCCCGATAACTACAGGGCCAAGTTCGACGGACTCACCGAGACGTACCGGGATCTGAGCGGAATGTACGATGCGGCCGTCTCCGAGATCGACGGCCTCGGAGGGGATATCGCGGACCTACAGGCCTCCATCGAGGAGCTCCAGGGGCATTACGAAGACCTCACCGAGGCTCACACGGCCCTCGAGGGGGACAACGCGGCCCTGCAGGAGGCATACCTTTCTCTCATTGGTGAGCATGAGGCCCTGGGGGAGGCCCTCAACGAGACCCAGGAGAGCTACGACGCCCTCCTAATGCAGTACATGATAGTCACGGGCGAGGCCCCCTTCACCCCCCAGACCCCCCCTGAGGGCACCATCAGGAAGGACTTCGCTTGGGCCTACGGGGACGAGACCTGGGCCATCACCCTCTACATCCCCGAGCACCTCTACGACTACTACAGCAACAAGACCCGGCTGAGCACGGCTGACTACTCCGTCTACGTCACCCACCCCCTGGACGACGATTACATCTCCACCATCATAGCCGAGTTCCACGACATCGCAGCGGCGGAGGGCTACGACGAGGTCCAGCAGGTCGAGCTGGTGGTCGCGTTCGTCCAGAGCCTTCCCTATACATCGGACGATGTCAGCACGGGCTTCGACGAGTACGCCCGGTACCCCATCGAGACCCTGGTGGACGGGGGCGGTGACTGCGAGGACACCTCCATACTGACCTCGGCGTTCCTGGACGGCATGGGATACGGTGCGGTTCTCTTCAACCTCCCGGATCACGTCGCCGTCGGGGTGGACGTGGACCACTACGGGAACTACTGGCTCCACGAGGATGTGAAGTACTACTACGTGGAGACCACCGGCGAGGGTTGGGACATCGGCGATATCCCCGAGGAGCATCAGGGCCACACCGCCATCGTCTACCCCATAATACCCGTGCCCATAATCACCCACGACTGGACGGGCTCAACCCTGAACCATAGACTCACCCTCGTGGCCAACATCCAGAACGTCGGCACCGGGGACGCCGAGCACTTCAAACTCCTCGTGGCCTACGAGGGGGATGGGGGCGAGATCTGGAACGCCGTGGAGAGCACCTTCTTCGACCTGGCCGTCGGGGAGGAGACGACCATCAACCTTGTGGCCAACGAGCCGAGGGGCGTCCACACCCGGATCGTTGTCAGGGTCCTAGACGCCTGGGGGAACGTGATGGACGAGACCCACTCGGCCTGGTTGGACACGAGCTAGAACTCCTTCAGCTTGTCCCTGAACCTCTCCCTGAGCTTCAGTATCTTGGGGTCGATGACCAGCCTGCAGTAGGCCTGCCCCCGATTCCTCTCGTAGTAGTTGATGTGCTGCTCCTCCGCCCTATGGAACGCCTCGAACGGCTCGACCTCGGTGACGATGGGTTTGTCCCATATCCCCTCTCTGTTCAGCTGTTCGATCGTTTCCTCCATGATCATTTTCTGCTCTTCATCGTGGTAGAAGAGGACGGATCTGTACTGGGGCCCCACGTCTGCGCCTTGGCGGTTCAGAGTCGTCGGATCGTGGGTCGCGAAGAATATCTCAAGGATTTCCCGGAGGGTGATCGCTAGGGGATCGAATGTCACCTGCACCACCTCGGCGTGGCCAGTTCTCCCGGTGGAGACGCGATTGTAGTTCGCGTCTTCCGCTCTCCCGCCCGAGTACCCCGGCTCGACCTTGAGGATTCCCTTTATGCTGTTGAACACGGCCTCCGTGCACCAGAAGCAGCCTCCTCCCATGGTCGCCACCTCCGTTCGTGCCTCAGCTTTTTCGGCGTTCATCCAACCGATGATGGGTTTTGGACGGCGCTTGTTTAACCTTGCTTAATTCCCCTGTTTGTGCCGCGTGTCAACCTGTAAATAGCGTCATCCCATTGATTTTCCGGGAAGAGGCATGGTGGAGACCCCCTCATACGAAGTCGTCGAGCGGATCGATGACATGGAGATCCGTCTATACCCGAAAATGATACTGGCCACCGTCTCCGGGAATGCGGTAGCACCCTTCAGGGCGCTCTTCAATTACATCTCGGGAGACAACTCGAGTCGAAGCAAGATATCGATGACCGCCCCGGTGATCACCCCGGAGCGGATCGACATGACGGCCCCCGTCATAAGCGGAGGCGACTCCATGTCCTTCGTGGTGCCTTCGAAGTACACTATGGAGAGCGTCCCTCTGCCTACTGATGGGCGCGTCAGGGTTCACGAGGTGCCGGAGCGTAAGCTGGCCGTGATAAGATTCAGGGGCTGGGCGAGGGATGGGTCCGTCGAGAAACAGAAGGTCAGGCTTTTCTCGATCCTCCGGGAGAACGGTGTCGAGACCACGGGGGAGGCCTCCCTCTTGAGGTACAACTCTCCCTGGACCCCCGGCTTCATGCGCAGGAACGAGATCGCCGTAGAGGTCGTCTAGCCTCATGGATCTGCTCAGCGGGCGAGAGAAACATATTGAAGGCTCTCACAGAGCGATTATCGGATAGATTCGAGCGCCTTTCCAGAAAAAAGGGGAGGGAAGGAAAAAACTATGTTTCTTGGCTGTCTAAGCGGGTTTTAACTTGGCTCCGCAGACGGAGCATTTACCCTCTGCTGTGATCATAGGCTGCTTTTGTACTTCCTTACCGCATACGCCGCACTTCATTTTCCTTCTGTTAATTACATGTGAATCATGAAATAAAAACGTTCAACAAATTGAAAAATCATAAAAAACTACGCAATCCGTATTGTTTTTTTCTATCATATATTTAATAATTTGACATTTATGGGGGTTCTTTTCTTTTTATTCATATAATTGCTATTGTTTCTTCTTTTTTCAATTTAAAAAAATATATTGAATTTTATAATAATCTTAAAAAACACTCAAAAATCGGGCTATATCGGTAAAATCTCTATTATTATTCAACTACATGGGGAGGTAAGTGCCGGGGATGGGATTTGAACCCACGCTCTCTATCCGGTCTGGGCGCTGGCTCCGCAGTCCTCTGGATCATGAGTCCAGCGAACTAGACAAGAAGTGCGCGAACCAGCGCGCGTGAAAATATGCCAGAATCGTTTAATGATGGTAATCCAAGCATCTGTTGGAGGATTCACTTGACTGTGAAGGCAACGATAAGGAAGGCATTAACGTGCGCGGTATTCTAAGGAAAATACCTGGATTGAGGCGCGTAATCTAGGTACAATGTTATGCATGACTCAAATTAAACTGAAAAAACCCTTTAGGAAACGTGTGGCATACGAAGCCAATGGAGATATTTGGGGGGCTGATCGGGTTTGCCTAGCATTGAGACTGAGGGCCTGACCAAGAGGTTCGGCTCGCTTACCGCAGTCGATCACCTAAACTTCGACGTGGAGGCAGGAGAGATATTCGGCCTCCTCGGCCCCAACGGGGCAGGGAAGACGACGACGATTCGCATGCTGGCGAGCCTGATCTCTCCCTCGGAGGGCTATGCACGAGTCAGCGGTCATGACGTGGTCAAAGAGTCCCTCAAAGTACGGGAGATCGTCGGCATCCTCACCGAGAACCCGAGCCTCTACGACAGGCTCACCGCCTACGAGAACATGGAGTTCTTCGCCGAGGCGTACGGGATCACCGACAGGGTCGAGAGGAGAGACAGGATCAGGGAACTCCTGGAGCTCTTCGATCTCTGGGAGAGGAGGGACGACAAGGCCGGCAACTTCTCCAAGGGCATGAAGCAGAAGCTCGCCATCACCCGGGCCATCGTCCACAACCCCGAGATCCTCTTCCTCGACGAGCCCACCTCGGGACTCGACCCCAAGTCGTCGAAGGACATCAGGGACCTGATGGAGGAGCTGAGCAGGCGCGAGAATCAGACCATCCTGCTCTCCACCCACCGGCTTGAGGACGCCGACAGGCTATGCAGCAGGGTCATGATCATAAAGGACGGCGGGAGCGTCGTCGTCGGCTCGCCGGAGGAGCTCAGGAATAAGATCGCGGGGACGCCCCTGCTCGAGATCCGCCTCCGGAAGGCTGATGAGAGGATCGTGAGGTCGGTGGAGGCCTTGGAACAGGTATCCGCTGTGAGCCTGGACGCCGACCCTGGGAGGATGTTAATCAGTCTAGACGACGTGGAGGCGGCGACTCCCCTCGTCGTGAGGAGCGTCGTCGAGGCTGGTGGCATGGTCCTCTCGGTGAACGTCGTCGAGCCCTCCCTGGAGGAGGCTTACCTGAAACTCGTCGGGGGTGACAGCGAGTGAGGATCGAGAAGGCGCTGCTGGTCTTCAGGAAGGACTGGCGGGAGATCAGCAGGAACTGGCAGGTGTTGATGCCGATCCTCGTCGTCCCCCTTCTGTTCACCGTGGCTATCCCCGCGGCCATCATACTTATACCCGGGCTGATGAACGCCCCCACGTCCTCTACGGCGTTCCTGGGGCTCATGGTCGAGAACCTGCCGGGACAGATACAGGCCCAGCTCTCAGGGATGGACGAGAACCAGGTCATGATCTACGTGATGCTGCTCTACTTCATCGCCCCCTTCTTCCTGGTAATCCCCGTGATGGCGTCCAGCGTCATCGCCTCTGACAGCTTCGCCGGGGAGAAGGAGAGGAAGACCATCGAGGCCCTGCTGGCGACGCCGATCACCGACGGCGAGCTCCTCTTTGGGAAGGCCCTCGTCTCCTTCGTCCCCTCGATGCTGGTCACCGGTGGCTCCTTCCTGCTGTACTCGGCGACGGTGGACCTCCTGACCTACGAGATGTTCGGCAGGCTCCTCCTGCCCAACCTGGAGTGGGTGCTGCTCATCTTCGGCCTCGCCCCGACGGTCTCCCTGGCCGGGATCGGACTGACGGTCATGATCTCCGCTAGGGTGAAGGGGTTCAAGGAGGCCCAGCAGATCAGCGCCGTTCTCGTCGTGCCCATACTGATGATGCTCTTCGCCCAGGCCTCCGGTGTGATGCTCTTCGGCCCCCTCATGGTGGGTGCCCTGACCCTGGTTTTCATACTCGTCGACATCCTTCTGTTCAGGCTGGGCGTGAAGATCTTCCGGAGGGAGAAGATCCTCTCCCAGAGGTGATGACCTGCGCGGCGTCGATAGAGAAGGGTAGCGCGAACAACCTTGAAACCCTCATCCTCTCTTGCGTAAGAATTGATAATGCCGGGGATGGGATTTGAACCCGCGCTCTCTAACTGGCGCGCGCAAAATAGATAATGGGCTTGGAAGGGTAGTTTTGGTCGGGTTATGATACTTTTAGTTCCGTTCTGATTAGATCGCAGATTTCTAGGGCTCTCCCTGTTCCTGGTTGTGCAAACTCCATCTTGTTCAGCGTCACTGCGACTGCAAGGCCAATCTCCGGGTCTGCGAATGCTATAGATCCTCCTGCACCAGAATGACCAAAAGCCGACTTTCGGGGACCCATGGGACCTTGTATTCCGTCTCTCCCGCCATCGACGTAGAAACCTATGCCCCTGTTTACTGGCGTTCCGAGAACAATATCAAAAGCATCAGTGACAAGTCTGTGCATATGGGATATGCGTTTAGGAGACACCAGTCCAACACCTTCTATGGATCCGTCTCCCGCTAGAGCGGCGTACATCTTAGCTAAGGCTCTCGCAGTGAAATGCCCGTTCCCTGCAGGTATGCAAGCTTTTCGTACTGACATTTCATTGAAGTGTTTCCACATCTCATTGGGCATTGCCTTGAAGAAATCGTGATCTTCTGGTAAATTTACTCCGGATTCTTTCAAGCTCTTCTGGATATCCCAGATTTCTAACGTTGTCAGCCGGTCCTCTACCCCCTCTGGGATTCCGACGAACATCTCATCCTCAACGCCAAGGGGTTTGGCTATCTCGTCTTCGATGAACTCCTTGATGTGCCTACCTGTGACTGCTTGCACGATTCCTCCAGCGATCAATCCGAATGTATGAGCATGGTATCCCGTTTTCGTTCCAGGGGTGTAGGCTGGTTTGGCTTTCTCAATGTACTCTATCCCTGCATCCCAGTTAACGATGAACTCTACCGAGAAGGGTTCTGGTAAAGCGTGTAGGCCTATCTGATGGCTCATCGCTTGTGATACAGTGATCTCGCCCTTCCCGTTCTGAGTGAACTCGGGCCAATAGTCAGCCACCCTCGCGTCATAATCTATTAGACCCCTGTCTGCAAGCATGTGGATGGCTGTTGCCGTTACACCTTTTGTTGTGGACCAACTACAGAAAAGCGAGTCCCCTTGAACTAGTCGCGTGTCATCTGGCCCCATAGTGCCAGCCCAGGTATCCACAATCTTCTCCCCTTCCTGATAAGCACAGACTTGGACTCCGATCTGACGTCCATCATTAACCTGTTTTTCTAATAATTCTGAGATCTTATCATTAACATCAGTCATATCGAAAATAATAGTTTTAAACTACACTTAACACTTTTACCAGTTGAGAAAAAATAGATGAACCCAGTCACTTCCTCTTCCTGAGCACCTTCTTGTCTGCGCGCGCAAAAAAGGGGTTATGAGACTGAGGTCGCGCACATTACTGCTGCTAGGAATCCATGGTATGCTTTGATGTAATCGTTTTGAGTAATGATTATGGTTTTGCCATCAAGACGTTTGGCTGAAGGCATGAAACTAGCAGCATCAGCACGTTTTGCATCTGTGAACCTTATTCGATAGGTTACAGGGGGCGGGAAGACGAAGGGTTTGATATTCTCCGTGTCCTCAATCGCTCTGATGGCCTCCGCTTTGATCAATCCTCTGCTCTTCTGAGGGTGAAGGCACTTTGCAGCCACCCTGGATATCGCTTCTTTAGTGGCCACCGTGTGAATCTCGGGATTTAGGGCCTTTGCCTCCTTGGTGACCGCCAAGTCTCCCGCCACAAGTACTAAAGGCACGCCATAATAGCCCGCTATACCAGCATTCATCGCCGTCTCCCCTACTTCCAGGTCGTTAATGTGGAGACTCTCGATATTTCCCCCGCTGTATGTGTGGCTAAGAATACCTAGATGTGTGCCTTTCATGCTGTGATAGCCAATGAACATTGCCGCGTCAAAGGTTTTGTCCACTCCTGCCATCTGGCTCTGTGGTTTGGGTCTGCCCCTTACCAGAATTGCGTCTGAATGAAGCGCTTCAGGGTTGATGTTGTTCATGCCTCCGTGTGCATCAGAAACGGTTATCTCAGCCGGGCCAACACTGAGGATTCCTTCGATTGCCGCGTTGACATCTCCCACCATCAAGGCCCGACCCTTCTCGTAGTCTCCTTGGGTCCGACTGGTCATGGTGTTGTCAACGATGCCGCTGATTCCCTCAATATCTACGCTGATGAAGACTTTCATAGAATCTCAATAGTTGTTTGTCATTAAATGGTAAATAATTATGGTTCTCTCATATACTTGAGATCGGGCGCGGAACCTTTTGCGTGTGCTGTTAAAGCGGCTAGGGCTACATTGCGCACGTTGGTGCCGCAGTCCTCTAAATTATGAGTCCAGCGCATCAGCCAAGCAATACCCGATAGAAAGCAAGGTCAATCAAACTTAACGCACAATACACAACAAAACGGTAGGGGGCGGGGGGTCACGCATTCACAAATGAAAAACAAACCAATCAACGAAAGCAACCCGAAAACACCGCCTCTCGGATCCGATTCCATACCAAAACACGGGCCCTTCCGTGAAAAATCCAAGATCTAATAGAGGGGGGAGGGGGGGTCATACATCAGAACGAGAAAAACCCTCCTACAGGCAAAAGGAACCTGAAAACACCGCCATCCGAGAACGATTCATGTCAAAAGGGGCGCGCATTCCTGTCAAAACCCCGGTTATTCCGCAACCAACCGCTATAAGCGGTAGTAATTATCACGAAACCAGAAAGAGAAAAGTGCCGGGGATGGGATTTGAACCCACGCTCTCTATCCGGCCTGGGCGCTGGTGCCGCAAACCTCT
>JADHWM010000095.1 GCA_016783485.1 Candidatus Bathyarchaeota archaeon | reverse complement strand
ATACCAATGATGATTGAGACGGTTCTCCCAGATAAACCATGTAATCTTGTTAAAACACTCGACAACGACAGAATATCAAGGATAAACGTGAAAACGAATTAAAACCATTTAACCCACAATTATTGAAACGGCCTGCGCGAATGCTCGTTGGACACAAACAGTCTCACCTGCATCCTGGCGACATCCATGAATCCGAGATCATCTCGACTATCGTCAACGGAAAGGTCGTCATCTTGATAGAAGGCTAGCCATTCCATCCCCCTTTTTCCACTATCAGTACGGCAAGGATTTTATCGAATCAGCCCTAGTCCTGTCAAGACAATGAACATGGACGACATCGAGGGCATGATCACATTCACCTACTACCACGACCTCGCCGCCGCAGAGAAGTTCTACGGGGAGGTCATGGGCCTGGAGAAGGTGGTGGACGTCGGGTTCGCCAAGGTCTACAAGGCCGCGGGGAACGCCCACGTGGGCATCGTGGACAGCGCCGAGGGCCACCTCAAGGCCTCGGAGGAGAAGCCCGTGATGCTCACATTCATCGTGGAGGACATCGAGGCTTGGCACCGCCACCTCGAGGCGAACGGCGTGGAGATCACCCAGCCCCCCAAGGAGGCCCCCTACCTGGGGATGAAGACCATGCTCTTCAGGGACCCCGAGGGCTACGTCGGGGAGATACTGGAGTGGCTTAAGAAGCCCTACGGCCGCTGAGGCCTTGGATCGGAAATATATTAGGGGCTCCCCTAGTCGTTCCCAGTGACATATATGAACTGCCAAATCTGCGGAGCCGAGATCAACGACGGCGACAAGTTCTGTCTGAGGTGCGGAGCCACCACCTCCCCCGACGCCCCGGGATTCATCATGGCCACGACGCCCACCATCCAGGGCTACAGGATCAAGAAGGTCCTCGGGGTCGTGACGGGGCTCACACCCAGGACCCGGGGGGTCCTCGGGAAGTTCATGGCCGGTATCGAGTCCATGTTCGGGGGGGAGGTCACCGCCTTCACCACGGAGCTCGAGAAGGCTAGGATGGAGGCCATGGAGAGGGTGAAGGGGAAGGCCGTCGCGATGGGGGCCAACGCTGTGGTGGGCCTCGACCTGGAGACCTCGGACGTGGGCTTCCAGATGGGCATAGTGGTGATCTCCGCGACGGGGACAGCCGTCGTCGTGGAACCCGAAGAAAACTGAGAAAAGAAAAAGGGTTGATCCCAGGGGGTCACTTGGCGAGCTCGAAGCCGAGCTCTTCCACGCCGCCCCGGTGGTCCACAGTGCCTTCCCACTGGAAGGCCGTCGCGCCGTCGTACTCGGCCTCGACGCTGTAGACCGGGAACCTCACCACGGACCAGCTGACGGTTATCGTCCAGCCGCCCCCGGTGAATCTCTGGGTCGATGACCCGACCATCCCCCGGGGGGTGAGGTCCTCGACGCTCCATCTAGAGGAGACTGCGACCTCGTCCAGCTCGTGGCTCCGGGTGATGAAGTTCACGGCTTTGTTCACCGCGGTCTCCGGGGATATGATCATGTCGTTGTTCACAGGCTCTTCGATGCCGGTCTCTCTCTGCTCGAGCTCGTCCCAGGCGTCGTCGATGACGGCCTGCACGACCTCGCCGTTCACCACCTTCACCGTCGCGACGTGGGTCGTCACGACCTGGGCGACCATCTCGCCGGATCGGTCGCCGTATCCTGCGTGGCTGGACTCGAAGGAGATTATCACGACGTAATGGACTGGCCAGCTCTCGAGACTCGTGGTCTGAATCAACAGGAGGGTCCCGTCGATGCCGTCGAAGGCGTAGGTCGGGGCGTTCATTATGAAGTGTTTGGCTATCTGCAAAGCCGCTTCCTCATCCGAGATGATCCCGTTCCCCGGGTCGTACGCGTTGAGTACCACAGCCGACGCTGCGAAGGCTACTACGAGGGCGAGCACCAGGCTCATTTTACCATTCATACGTTTCTACCTCTCCGATAATGCCCGGGGGGTTTGGTATAATACCACATATTCGAACAATGCGAGGCAAATGTTCTAGAGGATAGAACAAAGAGGAGAAAAGGGTTTAGAACTCGGGTCTGGGCTTCCCCCTCTTCCTGTCGAGGCTCGCCTTCACGAGGCCATAGTAGGGGGGCGAGGGGCTCCAGGGGCGACTCTTGAACTCGGGGTGGAACTGTGTGCCCAGGAAGAAGTAGAGCTCCGGCAGCCAGAGAATCTCCTTGAACCCCTTATCCGGGCTCCACCCGGGGAAGACCGCCCCGCCCTCCTCCAGCCGTTCCCAGTATTCCGGGTTCACCTCCCACCGGTGCCTGTGGCGCTCCCTGACCTCCGTGGAACCATACAGCTTGTGGGGGAGGCTGCCCTCATCCAGGATCACGGTGTTCGCCCCGAGCCTCATTGTGCCCCCGAGCTCGCTGATCTCCTTCTGCTCGGGGAGCAGGTCGATGACCGGGTGGGGTGTCTCGGGCACGCACTCGGTGCTCGCGGCCCCCTCGAGGCCCACCACGTACCGGGCGTACTCCACGGTGGCGAGCTGGAACCCGTAGCAGATTCCGAGGAAGGGCAGGTCCCTGGTGCGGCAGTGGTTGAGGGCGATGATCTTCCCCTCGGCGCCCCGCTGCCCGAAGCCCCCGGGGACCAGGACCCCGTCGTACTCCTCGAGGACCTTCACCTGCCTGATGTCTTCCTCGAAGAACTCGGTCTCTATCCAGTCGATCTGCACCCTGCACCCGGCCTTCGCGGCGGCGTGGCGCAGGGCCTCGTTGACGCTCACGTAGCAGTCGGCGAGCTCGGCGTACTTGCCGCACATCGCGATCTTCACCGTCTCTGTGGGCTCCTTGAAGGCCCGAACCATGTCCTCCCACTCCGAAAAGTCCGGAGCGCAGTCCTTGAGGCCCAGATAGTCGCACACAACGTCGCCCATCCCCTGCTCCTCCAGGACCAGGGGCAGCTCGTACAACGACTCCACGTCCACCGAGGAGTAGACGGCCTTCTCCTCGACGCTGCAGTAGAGGGCGATCTTCCTTTTGGGATCATCGGGGAGGGGGCCCCCCTCGGTCCTAGCCACGATGAGGTCGGGCTGGAGCCCGATGGCCCTCAGCTCCTTGACGCTGTGCTGTGTGGGCTTCGTCTTGGGCTCCCCCACCGCGTCGAGGACGGGGACGAGGGTGACGTGCACCAGGAGGGTGTCCCCCCGGGGCTCCTCGAGCCTCATCTGCCGGAAGGCCTCCAGGAAGGGGAGCCCCTCGATGTCCCCCACGGTGCCCCCGCACTCTACTAAGAGGACATCGGCGCCCGTCTTATCCGCCACAAGCCGTAGGCGGCGCTTGATCTCGTCTGTGACGTGAGGGATGATCTGGACGCAGCGGCCCAGGTATCCCCCCTCCCGCTCCTCTTGGATGACGCGCTGGTATACCTGGCCCGAGGTGATGTTGTTGAGCCCCGTGAGCTCCACCCCGAGGAACCTCTCGTAGGCTCCCAGATCCATGTCGGCCTCGTAGCCGTCGTCGAGGACGAAGACCTCGCCGTGGATGTAGGGGTTCATGGTCCCCGCGTCGACGTTGAGGTACGGGTCGCACTTTACGGCACTCACGTCGAACCCCCGGGCCTGGAGCATCTTCCCGACGGAGCAGGTGACCAGCCCCTTCCCGAGGCCGCTCAACACGCCCCCCGTAATAAAAATATACTTCACCAAGAGGAAGACCTGCCAATAAACAACCGTCTTAAGCATTTTAGGAGTGTATAAACCCTTCGATGGGATGAAGAAAGGGTAAAACTAGTTAAAAAGACGAAAACGGGCGTTTATCGGGTGTTTTTCTCGTAATTGTTCGGGAAATACAGCCTTGCGTCCGTCGTTATCTCCAATCCCAGCTGTTTCAGCGGGTTTTCGTCTGCCGGCTCCATAAGGTGGGTCGAGTGCATCTCGCTCCCCCTCAGCTTCACGAGAGCATCCATGCACTGCCTCGCCTGGCCGTCCGAGACCGCGCTCGCGGCGAGGGCGTCCAGGACCTCCCTCACGTTGAGGGACAGGTTCGTTAGCCCCATCGCCTTCTTCATGCCCATCACGCTGTCGATGACGGCCCGAGAGATCACCTTGAGTTCATCCGGGAGACCGGTCAACGTCTTGGTCCCGTTCAGCAGGGCCGCCGACTCTGCGTGGAGGAGGGGAGAGTTCTTTCCCTGGACGATCACGGCTTCCCCGGATTCGTTCACGATCTCTATCGCCGCCCCAGTGAAGACGCCGTTGTAACCCTTCCCCTCAGCGCTCCGCCTCTTTGCGTCCTCGGCTGCCTCCCTCGCTGGGAGTACCACAGACCTGTCCAGGGGGGTGACCCCCACCCTCTCCATGATCCTCTCCATCCGCTCCAGGGTGGTATAGGTGGTGACCCCCTCGACGAACTCCCTGTAGTACCTGAAGTGGCGCCGGACTATCTCCATCTTCGCCGCCTCCCTCACGGCTTCGTCGTCCACGATACCCTGCTTCGCCATGTTCACCCCCATGTCGGTGGGGGACTTGATCTCCGCGAAGGGATCGTCGGCGGGCACCATCTTCTCGATGATCTTCCTCATAATGGCAAAGTTCTCGATGTCCCTGTTGTAGTTGACGGCCTTGACGCCGTGAGCCTCCAGGTGGAAGGGATCCACCAGGTTGTAGTCCCCGATATCCGCCGTGGCGGCCTCGTACGCGACGTTCACAGGGTGCTCCAGCTCCAAGTCCCAGATGGGGAAGGTCTCGAACTTGGCGAACCCCGACTTTATCCCCCGCTTCCTGTCCTGGTAGATCTGGGCCATGCAGAAGGACATCTTCCCGCTCCCCGGGCCGGGGGCAGTCACCACGACGATGGGCTTCTCGGCCTTGACGTACTCGAGCTTCCCGTATCCCTCGTCGCTCACCACCAAGTCTAGGTCGGTGAGGTAGCCGGGTATCTCGTAGTGGATGTAGATCCGGATTCCCCGGTTCTCCAGCCTCTGCTTGAACCTGAGGGCGGCCTTCTCCCCGCTGAACCTGTTGATTACCACCGCGGAGACGTCGAGGCCGAACTCCCTGAGGTCACCTATGTCCTTGAGGATCTGGTCCTCGTAAGCGAGGCCAAAGTCCCTCCGGATCTTGCGCCCCTCTATGTCCTGGGCGCTGATGCAGTGGATGATCTCGATTCGCTCCCCCAATTGCTGGAGCATCCACATCTTGGTGTCCAGCGCGAACCCCGGGAGGACCCTTGCGGCATGATTGTCGTACCTGAGCTTCCCCCCGAACTCCAGGTATAGCTTGTCGAAGAGCCCGGTCCTCTCCAGGATCTTCTTGACCTGGACCTCGAGGTATCTCTCAGTGTCGAAGCCTTTCCTCATCATAGAATATCATCAAATTTCTCGGCATTACGCTCCTGGGCAATAGGAAGCTCATATTAGTACAGGCTGTACGCCTGGCAAGCCCATAAAAGAAGCCTTCCTCCCCGTTTGATTGAATACATGAGGGTTTGAAGCGCATATCCAAGAGTGCCATCCGTAAGGGATAAGATTTTCGCGACCACACGCCTAATCCTTGGTTATCAGGCTCTCCCCCGTCATCTCCAGGGGCTTCTCAAGACCCATCAGGTCCAGCACGGTGGGGGCGACGCTCGTCAATCCCTGGCCCGGGCGGAGTTCAGCGTCTTCCAGTTCGGGGTCGTCGCTCACCAGGATGAAGGGGACGGGGTTGAGGCCGTGGGACGGGTTGGGCTCCCCGTCGGGGTATAGCATCGTCTCGATGTTCCCGTGGTCCCCCGTGACCAGGAGGGTGTAGCCCCTCGCGAGGGCCTCATCGACGAGGCGCCCGAGGCAGGAGTCCACGGTCTCCACTGCCTTGACCCCGGCCTCGATGTTGGCGGAGTGGCCCACGAGGTCCCCGTTGGCGTAGTTGACCAGGATGAAGTCGTGGGCGTCCCTCCGGATCTCTTGGACTAGCCTCTCGGTGATCCCGTGGGCGCTCATCTCGGGTTTCTCCTCGTAGCTGGGCACCTTGGGGCTGGGGACCATGATCCGGTCCTCCCCCGGATTGGGCTCCTCCTCCTGACTGTTGAAGAAGAAGGTGACGTGGGCGTACTTTTCGGTCTCGGCGATCCGGAGCTGCCTGAGGCCGTTGGCTGCAAGGATATTTCCCAGGTTATTCGTGACTTTGTTATGGGGGAAGGCGACGGGGAGGGTGAGCCGTTTATCGTATTCGCTCATGCACGTGAAGTGAATCTTGGGAACCTTCTTCCTGGGAAAATCGTCGAATTCGAGCTCAGTGAGGGCGTAGGTTATCTGGCGGGCCCTGTCGGACCTGAAATTCCAGAAAATCACGGAATCCCCGTCCTCTATCGTGGCGACGGGCCGCCCGTCCTCCCCCTCCATCACCGTGGGCTCGACGTAATAGTCGGTGTCATCACCCCTCCGATAAGCCTCAGCCATCGCCTCGACGGGATCATCCGCTTCGTGGCCGATGCCAAGGGTCAGCAGATCGTAGGCCTTCTCCGTGCGGCCCCAGTTGGTGTCCCGGTCCATGGCGTAGTATCTGCCCACCAGGGAGGCGATGCGCCCTACCCCTATCTCCTCGGCCTGCCTGAGTGTCTCCCGGATGAATCCTCCTGCGCTCCTCTCGGGTACATCCCGACCATCCAGGAAGCAGTGGATGAAGACGTCATCCAGGTCCTCCCTCCGGGCGAGCTCCAGCAGGGCGTAGAGATGCGGGGTGGTGCCGTGGATGCCCTGGTCGCTGAGGAGGCCCATCAGGTGGAGCCTGCCCCGGTTCCTTCTGCAGGCATGAACCGTCTCCAGGAGAGCCGGATTGGAGTAGAAGGACTCGTCTTCGATGCCCCGGTTGATCGCCTCCAGGGGCTGCCAGACCACCCTCCCGGCCCCCATGGTGAGGTGCCCGGGCTCGCTCCCCCCCAGGGTGCCCTCGGGGACCCCCACGGCGTTCCCCGTGCACTTGAGCAGGACCCACGGGCGGGTCTCCATGAGACCGTCGTCCACCGGGGTCCGGGCCATGCGCACGGCGTTCCCCGCAGTCTCCTCGGTGTAGCCCCATCCATCCCGGACCACGAGAAGGACCCGCCTCATGAGAGGGTGATCCCCCTCCACGATGAATATACCTTTTCATCCCGTGGCGCGCCAGACGCGGAAAGATTATATCTGACAACTGGATTATCACGCGGGAAGATGGGTGAATATATTCCCTATTGACGGACTTTTTCCTAGCCACACCCATCATTCAGCAGAAGGTGCATGATTTGACCGATAACCAGACTGAAAAGTTCGACAACTTCAGCGAGTG
>JADHWM010000094.1 GCA_016783485.1 Candidatus Bathyarchaeota archaeon | reverse complement strand
ACCAATGATGATTGAGACGGTTCTCCCAGATAAACCATGTAATCTTGTTAAAACACTCGACAACGACAGAATATCAAGGATAAACGTGAAAACGAATTAAAACCATTTAACCCACAATTATTGAAACGGCCTGCGCGCGTCGAACACACCCTGATTATTTGAAATCATAAGTAAATCTAATCATCTTTTATTATATTATTTTACGCTTATTACAGAGAAAAAAGCAACTCATAATGTAATCTTAATATATAATGCTCTCTGCCCACCGTTTTCTTTGGCTATTTGGAGTTTACTTATCTTCCAGTCGTCAGGGTTACCAACAGGTCCTCCGATCACGGGTTGAAGGCAATCGATGCAAGACTTAACAGGCCCAGTAGCCACATCACCGAGATTGACGTCCCAGCCACGGAACACCAGCTCGACACAAGCGCCAGCTCCAACGGATCTCCCATCGTAAACGGATCTCACCCAATCAATCATCGGCTCGATAACGGCCCTCCTCGGGATAGGGCCCCGGTAGACTCCTGAGAAGACCGCCTCTCCCATTAATGGCTCAGGGGAGGCTTTAGGAGACACCTTGACACCGCAACCAGTTGAACCAAGCCCCTTAGAGGCCATCCACCAAACCATGTTACTCCGGCTACCTCCAAACCAGCCCTTCTCGTTCACAACCACCGAGAAAACGGGGTCACACAGGTTATCGAGGTCCCCGCCGCCAGTGTAGCCGAATCGAAGAACCAGGCCCTTCTCGTTTCCAGAGCCACCAGTCCTCGGAACCTGATCCCTCAAACGATCCTTCCATTCCCCCTCACCACGATTAGCGAAAGGAGCAGGAGTACCCCTCACAAACACATCCAAGACAGATGAAACCATATCAGAAGATTTGGAAACCGATTTTAATTGAATATCAAGCTTCGTATCTGATGCAAGACAATAGACTCCACGGGAAACCCGCCGCAGAACACGCCAATCAACTGGTATCAGCGAGGAACGGTTCCCGTCAAGAGCCTCAGGAACCATGTCAGCCATCGTCGTGCTGAACGATGACGAAGCCCACCTCGCACCATGACACTCCGTCACCCAATCCTCGATCTCCCTAATGCTCCTCCGGCCGCCTAACGCCCTGAACGCCTCAATGATATGATCTGAGAGAGACATAAGTTACAAAATGAATTAGTCATTAAAGTTATATTAATACTAACAATAAAATTAGAATATGTCTTCACTATCGGAGCTAGAACATAGGGTTCATACCTGCACCCTATGCAAGATTGGCGATCTCAAGGAAGTCGTCAAACATTACCCCATCCACAGTTTCGGGAACCCCCACGGCAAGGAACTCCTCGTAGTAGGCCTCAACCCCTCAACACGGGAGTACGAAGACAACTACGTATCGTCAAGCAAGGACCCCGAGAAACGCCACGACAGCCAGATGAACTACTTCCAACACGGCTACTACGGATTCTTCACCAAACTCGAGAAATTCTTCCAAGGAGAAGCAAAGACGGCGCTCAAATGGGTAAACACACCATGGGAAAAAGTAGGGTTCACAGATCTAACAAAATGCCCTACAAGAAACGAGAAAGGCCAGTGGACACAAATAAAAACCAGCCAGAAAAGACTAATCATCAACAACTGCCAGCAATACCTAGTCGAACAAATCGACCAAATCAAACCTAAGGCGATACTAGCGTATGGAGCCGACGCATGCAGATGTTTCTACCCGGGGTACAAACAAGACGACGCCTTCACCACAATGAAGAAAAAACCAGTAATACTCGTACCTCAGAGGCAGGGAGGATACCCAATACAGATAATCCAAATTATACAGCATCAAATCGCAGAGACATTGCTGGAATAATCCCTCTTAAAACTAGTTTTTTTAAAATCAAGCCATATCTTATTATGGATTCGGAGGTATTCACGATAGGTGTCTACCTCCACCACTTCCACCACCAGAAAGGATTCCACTACAAACTCGAAACCCTCATCCCCGACCATCGCCAACGCGAGAAACAACTACAAAGATACACCGCCATCCCCACAAACATCCAGTACACGAGATAGAGGGGGGAGGGGGGGGTCATGCATCAGCCTATGAAAAACGCCCCCCCAGACGAAAGGAACCCCGGAAAACCCCCGACACGACCCCGTTCATACCAAAAGGAGCACCTATTCATACCAAAAACGCGCCCGTAACCCCTCAACGGAACAGTGAACAAACCACACCCAGAACAACACACCTCACACCGAAAAGCAAACCCCCGGAACGCTTATCCTAAGCCAGCCGCACGACCAGAACATGGTGGGGTCGCCCGGATTCGAACCGGGGACCTCGCGGACCCGAGCCGCGAATCTTAGACCAAGCTAGACCACGACCCCACGGACAGATCGATCTCGACCACCCATCAACTAAAAAAGATTCCCACTAACCCCCCCGGATCTCATCCCGGATCGTCAGATTCAACACCACCTCCGCGATGTCCGCCCCGTACTCCGCGGTCCTCATAACGCTCTCCACGATCAACCTCAACGCAGGCACATCCTCCGGCGCCGCATACTTGATGATCCCACGCACCACCCCGGCCTCCTCACCCCGGATCCTCTCCGCCCTCCCAATCACCCCCTCCGCCGACGCATAACTCCAATCGAACAACGCCTCAATCGAGTCCTCGAACACCCCCACAGCCTCATCGCTCAAAGGCCCCAACCCCCCCATGAGATCCTCCCCCCGCCCCGACAACGTCAACGCCAGGCTGTTCTGAGCGATATTCACGGCGTGATCCGCCATCCTCTCCACCGACTTGGTGATCAACCTATACCCCAACCCCTCCCGGGCTGACCTGAGCCCGATCCCCCGGATCGAGTACGGATCCTCCGCAGCCGCCTTCAGCAGCCTGATGATGTAGAGCCCGAACCGGTCCACCTCGTCATCCAGCGCCACGATCTCCCTCGCGAGCCGGGAGTCGTCCATCCTCAGCGCGCTCACCGCCTCCCGGTGCATCGAGGCCGCGATCACGCTCATCCTCCTCAACGCATCCGTCACCGACAGCTCCGACCGGCTCAAAAGCACCTGCAGAGTCAGCTCCCGCGGCAGATCCGAGAGGATCTCCGTCCCGATGAGCTTCTTCCTCGTGAAATCCTTAACCGCCAGCTTCTGGGCCAGATCGATCCGCTTCACCGGGTTCCTGATCTGGATCATGCTGTACCCGATGAGGTACGCCGAGATCACCCTCCTCACCACGTTCTCCGGGGTGATATCGTCGGAGACCGCGATCACCGCCCTCCGGGGCTCCTCCTCCCTCCCGGCCCCCTCCGGCCTCAGGCTCAGGGTCATGTCGTCCATCCGGGTGATGCTCACGTGGCTCCCCTTCCCCAGTCCCATCCGCTCCACCCACCCCTTCGGCAGAGAGACGATATACGTGGAACCCCCGGTGAGCTGCAGCTTACGGACCTCCTCCTGCGCCCCCCCATCGCTCATGATAGAATCAACACCCACAGAACAATATAGGCCTAAATAAAAAAGACAGCCCCTATATAGCGAACAAAGTCCCCAGGGAAGGTATTTAAGCCCCGAGAAACCCCAAGACCCGCACACGATGAAAACCAGACACGACCTCGCCGCACTGAGAGCCAGCTCAGAGCCCATCGAAGAATACCTATCGGCCCCCAGCGACGCCACCGAGGCGTTCAAACAGCGACTCCAAGAGTACGAGCTAAACACCTCAGTCACTCAGAAGCTCAAAACCCACGCCGGGAAAGCCTACATATTCGCCTTCACGGCGGATTGGTGCAAGGACTGCAAACGGAACGTCCCCGTCCTCAAACTCATCCAGGACGCCACCGGCATCGAGGTCAGGGTCCTAGGCCACATCATGAGGGACGCCAATAACCCCGACGAGAGATGGAGGATACCCCCCTCGCCCCCCGAGGTCAAGGAGTTCAACGTCCTCAAGATCCCCCACATCGCCGTCCTCGACCCCCGAGGGGAAGAACTAGGAGCGGTGATCGAGAACCCCCCCGAGGACAAGACCCTCGAGGAGGCCCTCCTGACGATCCTCGAGGCCACCTGAGCCCCCACCGCACGACTTAACTTTTCCACCGATTTCTCCTAACCGAGCACCCATGAAACCGGGAACCATATTCAGAAAGTTCCAGGACCGAGAAGGACGAGAGGTCACCCTACGCGCCCCCCGGTGGTCGGACCTCGACGACATGCTCGAGTTCATCAACTCCCTCGTCGATGAGAACGCCGACATCGTCGTCGACAGCAAGTATACCCGGGAAGGGGAGGTGAACTGGCTGGCGGGGAGACTCTCCGCCCTCGAGAACGACCGGGTGATCATGGTCGCCGCCGAGGTGGACGGCAGGTTCGTGGGCCAGGCGGCGGTGGGCCCCAAGATGGGGCGATCCAACCACGTGGGCGTCCTAGGGATATCCCTGAAGGACGGCTACCGGGACGCGGGCATCGGCACGGAGCTCATGAGAGAGGTCGAGGGCCAGGCTCCCCGCCTCGGCATCGAGATGATCACTCTGGACGTCTTCGCCTCCAACGCCCGGGGACGCCACCTCTACGAGAAGATGGGCTACGTCGAGGTGGGGCGGGTCCCCCGGGGGATCCGGAGGGACGGAGAGTACATCGACGACGTCATCATGGCGAAGGAACTTCAGGTGACACCCGGGGAAGCCCCGGCTGAATAAGGTAACTTTTTAAAACGTGTCCCCTCTAGACAGATACGCCAAGGAGGCATGAGTGTGTATCACTCGGACTGGAGAAGGCCCCTCATCTGACGGGGGAAGAGAACCCACCCAGTCGTAATTATTCGACCTGCTCCCCGGGAACCCTTTTACATGGCTTCAGCATGCCATCGAGCGCTGAGTCTATTCCAAGGGTTAGTCGAAGAACAACGAGGCAAGGCTAGATGACAGAAGAAAACGAAAAGATGGTAGTGACCCCCTGGGAGGTCCGGGGAGTCATCGACTACGACAAGCTCATAGAGCAGTTCGGAGTCCAGCCCATGACCCCCGGCCTAGCCGAGAGGATAGCCAAACACGCCGGATACATGCACCTGCAGCTCCGGCGGGGGATATACCTGAGCCACAGGGACGTCGACTGGTGGCTCGGCGAGCACGAGAAGGGGAACCGGGTGGGCCTCTACACCGGGCGGGGGCCGTCGGGGTACGTCCACCTGGGGCACCTACTGCCCTGGTTCTTCTGCAAATACCTGCAGGACGCCTTCGGCGCCGACCTCTACTTCCAGATGACCGACGACGAGAAGTTCGTGTTCGACGACCATCTGAGCCTCGACCAGACCATCGGGTACACATACGACAACGCCCTGGATGTCATCGCCTGCGGGCTGGACCCGGAGAAGACCCACATATTCAGCGACACGGAGCACATACAGCACCTCTACAAGATCGCCCTCAGGGTGTCGAAGAGGGTCACCTACAGCACGGCGAAGGCGGTCTTCGGGTTCCAGGACAGCGACAACATAGGCATGATCTGGTACCCCGCCCTCCAGGCCATGACCTGCTTCCTCCAGAGCGACAGGGATGGAGAGAACATCCCCTGCCTCATCCCCGCGGCCATCGATCAGGACCCCTACTGGAGGATGACCCGGGACATCGCGGAGAAGATGGGCTACTACAAGCCGGCTCAGATCCACGCCAAGTTCCTCCCGGGGCTGGGCAAGGGGGGGAAGATGTCCTCCTCGATGCCCGAGACGGCCATATTCACCGTCGACCCCCCCGAGGTGGCCGAGAATAAAGTGATGGCGGCCTTCACCGGGGGGCAAGCCACAGTCAAGGAGCAGAGGGAGAAGGGGGGCGACCCCACAATCTGCAGCATCTACGCCTACGCCTACTTCCTCTTCGAGGAGGACGACGCCAAGCTGATCGAGCTAGAAAAAGACTGCAGGTCGGGGGCCCTGGTCTGCGGGGACTGCAAGGCGAGGCTCGCGAAGGTGATAAGCCGTTTCCTCGTGGACTTCCAGGCGAAGCGGGAGAAGGCGAAGGACAGCATCCAGGACTACTTCATCAAGTAGTCTCTTTCCTCCCCTTCAGCGCTCGGAAGACCCCCGTTTTTACCCCCTCCCCTTTTCTTGAATGCCTCAAGAATTTTGCTTTTCCCGAGTAATACCGTTGAACCCCTTCTGTCTAAGCGGCCTGATGTTTTCGGGTGGTTGATAATGTTTAATAACCGTCATATTAATCTTCAACTGAGGATATCAAAATGAAGAGCTACATAAAGATCTACGGCCCCCCCATTCTGAAGGCTATCAAGACACTCGAGACGGTAGCTGTGGACTTCCCCGAGGTCTGCATCATGGACACGGTCATCGCCTCGAGCGGCCCCCAGCTCAGTACCCCGGAGGGGATCGCTGACTTTTTCGGCGGCTTCGGTGACATCACCGTGGAGCGCTGCAGCAACATCATCAGCAACTCCGGCGAGTCCCTGGGCGAGTACGACTTCTTCTTCGAGTGGTTCGTCGATCCCACCACGGATCAGCTGAACGATCTCATCGAGAAGATCGACGAGGACCTCAAGCCATTGAAGTGCATGTACACCATCACGACTAAGCGTTAAACCTCCTTTTTTTTCACTTAAACTGCTCTGAGAAAGGATGCCTATTGCTGAATCTCGGTTCTGCTGGTCAGCCGATGCGGTCGATGTAGGCGAACTCCCCGAAGGGCTTCCTCTCGGGTCGCTTGGATTCAGTCACCTTCTGATCATCGGTGAGGAGATCGTGGATAACATCGGCCTTCTTACCGACGGCGACAAGGGCGATCAGCTGGTACTCCTCGGGGATACCCAGGACCCCCTTCACACCCTTCTCCCGATAACCCGCGAAGGGGTGCGCCACGAGACCCAGCTCCGTGGCCCTCAGCATCAGGAACCCGACGGCCATCCCCGTGTCGAACTGGTGGTAGTTGCGCCCCCTGACCTTGCAGTCGTCGTCCTCCCTGCTGAAGACACCCACGATCATGGATGCCCGCTCCACCCACCTGTTGGTCTTGGAGAGTTTCCCATGGATCTCCCCCAAGACCTTGGGGTCTTTCACGAAGACGAACCTCCAGGGCTGATAGTTGAAGCACGAGGGGGCGAGGCCGGCGCTCCTCGCCAGGTCCTTGATGAGGTTCTTGGTTATCACGACAGGGTCCAGAGACCTGTAGGCCCTCCGGGCCTCGATGGCGTCCATGACCTCCACCACTACGCCCCCTTCAACTCGGTGAGCTTCTCGATGACCGCCTCGACGTGGTTGGCCACCCTGACCCTCTTCCAGGCGTGGGCTATGCGCCCCTCCGGGTCGACGAGGAAGGTGCTCCTGACGACGCCG
>JADHWM010000093.1 GCA_016783485.1 Candidatus Bathyarchaeota archaeon | reverse complement strand
TCGTGGCCCCCGTCTCCGGACCCGCGCCGATTATACTGATGTCCCCCACGTGGATGAGGGACGTCCGATACTACGGAGAGTTCTATATAGTAACCCAGTTCGCTGAGGAGCCCCTCGACGAGCAGGAGAGAGCGCTGAAAAGGGCTCAGGAGTCCTGGGAGGCCTCCCGGGCGTCTGACCCAGCAGAGGTCATGGCCGATGTGCTGCGGGAGAGGGGCATCGTCAATGGGAGGATCGGGGTCGAGGAGACCCACGCGATGTACGACCCATCCTTCTGGGAGCGGGTCAGCTCCACGCTGCCGGGCCTCGAAACCGTCCCGGCGGTTCAGATCTTCAGGGAGATACGGATGGTCAAGTCTGACGAGGAGGTGAGGAGGATCCATGAGGCCGTCAAGATCACGGAGAAGGCCTGGGACGCCGCCCTAGAGTCCGTCGAAGCAGGGACAACTGAAAGGGAGTTCTGCGACGTCTACAGCAAGGCGGTCATCTCCGAGGGGGCGAGCCCCTCCCCCCACGGCATCTACTATCCTCCCATCGGCTTCGGCAGGCGCTGCGCCTTCCCCGACATCGCCAAACCATCCGACTATGTCATCCAGCCCGGGGACGTCATCCGCCTCGACGGAGGCTGCTCCGTGGAGGGGTACGCCTGCGACATAGCCCGGACCGCCGTCTACAGGGAGCCCAGCGAGAGATTGAAGGAATACTGGAAAGCGATATTCCTCGGGGAGCAGGCGGCCATCGGTATGGTGGAGCCAGGGGTCGACGTCTCGAAGATGTTCGATATGGCGATGGAGACCGTGAGGGAGAACGGGATACCCCACTACATGAGGCACCACACGGGCCACGGATGGGGTGTAGACGGCTACGACCCGCCCCTCATCAGCCCAGGGAACCACACGCCCCTCGAGGAGGGGATGGTGATCTGCGTCGAAACCCCTTACTACGAGGTAGGATGGGGTGGCCTCCTACACGAGGATAAGATCGTGGTGACCGGCTCAGGGTGCCGGTTCCTGTCCACTCACGAGGAAGATATGAGGGTCGTAGGGTAGAGGACTCGGTTAAGTCACGTAGCGCTCATCGGTCATGTACCGGTAGCCGTTGTCCGGGAGGACGGTGACCACCTTCTTCCCCTTCCCCAGTTTCTCAGCCACCCGGAGCGCGATGAGGACGTTGGCCCCCGCGGAGATTCCGCAGAAGAGCCCCTCCTCCCTCCAGAGCCTGTGAGCCATCTCCACGGCCTCCTCATCAGTCACCTTGTAGACCTCGTCGACGAGGCCTGGGACGTCCATCATGTCGGAGATGGTGCCCCCCTCGAAGTCTGTGCGGGGGTAAGGCTGCCCGGGCACGATGGGTTTCTTGGAGGACGACGGGTAAGCGCCTATAACCTTGACGTGTTCCAGTCTCTCCTTGAGGACCTCGGCGATGCCCATCAGCGTGCCGCCGGTCCCGATGGAGGACACGTAGGCGTCGATGCTGCCCCCGGCCTGCTCCAGGATCTCCTCAGCGGTCTGGTTCTGGGCCTTGGCGGCGTCAGGGTTGCTGAATTGGCGGGCCCACCAGATGTTGGGCTCGTTCTTCTCCCGTTCGAAGCAGATGGCCCTCCCGGGGCGCTCCACCTCCGCGCCTGCGACTACCCCTTCCACCCCGTCCAGGAATTCGGGGCTCAGAGTCTCAACGTGGGCCCCGTAGTTGACCATCAGCTTCCGTTTCTCGTTGCTCATGTGACCTGGGGTGGTCTCGTAGATGACCACAGTGTACCCCTTCATCATCCCTATGAAGGATAGTGCTGTCCCCGTGTTCCCGGTGCTGGCTTCGACGATGGTGTCCCCGGGTTTGAGGTCGCCCCGCTTTTCGGCCTCCTCGATCATATTGAGGGCCACCCGGTCCTTGATGCTCCCCGTGGGGTTCATGTACTCCAGCTTCACGAGCACCTCGGCATCCAAGCCCTCAGCAACCTTGCTGAGCCTGACCAGAGGCGTGTTCCCTATCAGCTCCAAAACACTGTTGACGATGTGCATTTCATAGAACAACACGATACCGCGTTTATACCCTTTTGCGCGCGCATCGATTAATCTCTCGCTCGTTAGGTAGCCCGGAGAACCCGGATCTTGTTTTAGGGGGTTTTCTTTCCCTTATTTTCACGTATCATTTTCGCGGATGCCCGCGCGCAATATAGCCCAGAGGTTTCCTATCTTAGGCTCTTTCCTCGGGTGTCCTTGACTCCCTGGGGGTTGGTTCATGCCAGCGTCTTACTTCTCGACAGGCTGGCGGATGATGGTCTTGATGTTCTCGGGCTTGGACCTCCGGGGGTCGCTGAGGTAGATCTCGTGGTGGCGCCCCCTCATCCTGTAGCCCTCCTCCGTGATGAACTCGTGGAGCCTCATGACCGTGGGGCCCTCCTCGCTGTAGGGGCCCCTGTGCATGATCTGGGCACTGAGCCCCTCGTGGAAGGTCTCCAAGACCACGTCGTCGACGGCGGGGCCCCTCTTCTCCCTGACCTCCTGGCTGACCTCCTCCAGCATCTCCCCGGTCACGAAGTCGGGCTGCCGGATCATGGATTTCCAGTTCCACTCCTCCCTCGCCGGGGCGTTCTCCAAGTCGAAGAGGGAGGGGTCGTCCCACCACCAAAGCCCCTCCAAGGCCATCACCGTAAAGTCCCGGTCCTCGGCCTTACACTTGAACTTGAGAGTGTAGGAGAGGCTGTAGAGGGCCTGGAGCGCGGCGGAGTAGACCTCGCCGCCCGGCTCCCCTTTCCCGACGATGGTGAGGAACTTACCCGGGGGGACGTCGATGATCTCGGGTTTCTTTTTCGCCGAGTAGAACCGCTTCAGTTCCTTCCTGAGGTCGAGTTTGCTCATGAAGCGATCTCTGAACCTTCACGATTAAAAGGTCGCGTATAGGATTCATCGCCCCGGAGACGATGCCAGAAAAGGATAAACCCTGGAGCCCATACTCCTGATCGGTGTGAACCCCGTGACGTGTTACTTCAGGCATATGAAGGACGCTTTCGGCAGGGCGGGTGTCGAGGTCACCACGGAGAACAAGAGAGATCTGGACAAGGCTATCCATGCCTACGTGGGGGTCGAGTACAAAGACTGCTCGTCCACGTGGAAGGCGGTCAAGAAGAGCCTCGCCGAAGACGAGGAGGCGTTCCTGAAGATGCTCAGGGAAGCCATGGGATAGGCTCCCGTCGCATCTCTTCTCTTTTCTTATGTCCGTGGGGGAAATAGGAATTCATATTAGGGCGATTCCTTCCTAACGGAGATGGCGGGTGAGTGGGGCCTCCCACCCGTTCCGCCTTAAAAATCCCGGAGAAGGGAGGCAAAATGGAGATAAACACGAAAGATGTCACCCTGACAGCCATCTTCGCGGCTCTCTACGCCGCGCTGGGAGTGGCCTTCGCACCCATAGGCTTCCTCGCCCTGCAGTTCAGGATCGCGGGCGCGCTCAGGCCGGCCGTGGCCAAGAAGCCAATCCTCGCTGTTGGTTACTGTATAGGCGTCGTCATCACGAATTTGTTTAGCCCCTTCGCGGGGTTCCTCGAGCTCGTCTTCATGCCGTTGATGAGCCTAGTGGCTGGGTTCGCAGGATATTATGCGGCGAAGTTTTTCGGGAAGAGCTATGTGGTGGCGGGGGCTGTCATTGCGGTCATCATTCCTATCAGCGTGAGCTGGATGCTCAACCAGCTCTTAGGACTCCCATTCGCGGTTACATTGCCAGGGCTCCTCGTGAGCGAGCAGATCGTGAACGCCCTGGGGTCAATCCTCTTCAGGGCGGTGGACACGAGATACAGGTGGTATGAAGGGTGAAGTGCGTCGTAGTCTTCAGCGGTGGGCCCGACTCGGCCTGCGTGGCATACTGGGCTAAGGATCGTGGCTTCGAGGTCAACCTTATCACCTTCGACTATGGACAGATCGCTAAAGTCGAGATCGATCACGCGAGGAGGATAGCCCAGGAGCTGGGGGGGACCCATAAAGTGGTTGACCTATCCTCTCTCCGAGGGATCTATTCAGGCGTCACGTCCCTCGTGGACAACGGCATCCAGATGACACGGGAGTTCAGCGACCCCATAATCGTCCCCTTCAGGAACGGCGTATTCCTCGCCGTGACTGTCGCGTACGCAGCCTCCGTCGGGGCGGACACGATCCTGTACGGAGCCCATGGCTCCGACGAGGAGAACTATCCGGACTGCCGGAGAGAGTTCTACAAGGCCTTCGAGGAGGCGGCGAGGTGGGGCACGGATACGCAGATCATCATTGATGCCCCCTTCAACGGCTTGACCAAGGCGGAGATGTTCGGGCGGGGGGTCGAGCTCGGGGTCCCCCTCCATCTCACATGGTCCTGCTACCGGAACGGGCCCCTCCACTGTGGGGCATGCGAGTCATGCAACAACAGGAGGAGGGCATTCCGAGAGGCGGGGATCCACGATCCCACGGAGTACGAGGCCTGAACCCGCAACACTTGAAAAGAGAAGCCCACTCCATTTAATTGGCGCTAGCATTGAATGTCAAGCTTGTCAGGCTCTTCGGCTGGTTCGGAGTCTTCACCCCGGTCCTGGGTTTCAGTATGATCTTCCTCGCGATCAGCACGGCCCCCTGGTTCAGCTGGCAGGGGAACGCCCTCAGCGACCTGGGGGTGGAGGGGCTCACAGCCGCAATCTTCAACGGGGGCCTCGTCATGACCGGCTCAGTGATGGCGGTCTTCAGCCTCAGCGTCTATGAGTTCGGCAAGGAGGACAGGCTGGGGAAGGCCGGCTTCGCCCTGCTCCTCTTGGCGTGCGTACTACTAATGGGCATCGGGGTTTACCCCGAGACGGCAGGACGCATCCATCTGCAGATCTCCGTCGCCTTCTTCGTGACCCTCCCCGTGGCCATCATCGTCAACAGTGTCTACCTGATACGCAGGGGCAACAGAGAGCTGGGCGCCCTGGGCATCGCGGCGGGGGCGGTGGCTATCGCGATCTGGACTCTTCCCTGGGATGGGGTCGCGATTCCCGAGGCGGTCTCGGCCGCTTCAGCGGGGGTCTGGTCAACGGCCACGGGATTTTGGTTGGCCAGGTACGTTGAAGAATACCGCATCGATGACCTCACCGAGTAGATGACTCAATCAAGATGTGGCGAGGGATGCACGGATCCGACTTGTCCCGCCGCAATCGTTTCCACGAAGAATTAAATTTAGCTCAACGCGGTGGATCCACCATGGGTTCCAGTGGAGAACGGGATGCTTGCGTGGATTTGGCGTTCGCCTCCATCGTCTTTCCCCGGAGAGACTCGGAGACCAACGCCCTCCTCCTCGCAGATAGCATCCGTGCCTTCGCGGGCGGTCTCTCCGAGAGCCCCCTCCGCTTCTACACTCCGGGAGACGGGTCGGGTATATCCGAGGGATTAAAAGATAGGCTCTCCGGGCTGGGTGCAGTGCTGGTCCCGTTTACCATCGATGATGGGCTGCTGGGGTTCCCCTTCATGGCTCACGCCTTCGCTGCTGCCCGTGCCGAGGAGGATGCCGTGGGTGAAGCGGGGGTCCTATCGTGGCTGAGCCCCAACACCGTCGTGCTAGGGGAGCCATTGGGCTTCCTGCTGGGGGACGGGGTGAGCCTCGGATTCAGGCCGGTTCACCACACGCTGATAGGCTCCCTCTTCGGCGAGCCCCTTGACCCTTTCTGGTCACTGATCTATGAGCTCTGCGGTGTCCCGGGGGAGCGGGTCTTCCCCATGGAGACCCACGTCGACGGCGCCACCATCCGCCCCTACTTCAACGCCGGGATCCTCGTCGCCCGCCCCGGGAGGGGGCTAATGAGGGCTTGGCGGGACAAGTATATCGAGGTCTACGATGAGCCGGCCCTCCGGGGATTCTACGAGGGGGACGGCCGGTACAGGGTTTTCGTCCATCAGGCGGTGTTGTCGGGGGTCATCCTCTCGGAGCTCGATGCGGATGAGATGGTGGAGCTGCCCCCGTCGTACAATTATCCCCTCCACCTCCACGGGGAGGACGAGACCGACGGCCGCCCCGTCGCCATGGAGGAGCTGGTCACGATGCGCCACGAGGGTTTCTACTCGGATCCCCGTTGGTTCGAGAGGATGCCTGCGGGAGACTCCCTGAAGAGATGGCTCCTTGAGCGTCTGGCGCGATGACAGGAGGGTTCGGCTGGAGGATGGGGGACGCCTATTCTTCGCCCTTATTCTTGTACAGATCCAACCTTTCGTCGGTCCTGGCGAGCCTCTCCTGGTCGGGGGGCTCCGCCCTCTCGTAGTAGTACTCGAAGAAGTCCATGCAGTACTTGTGGAGGGCCGGGTCCTCGCCGGAGGAGAATCCCAGGTAGTCGAAGCCCCCCTCGCTGAGGGGGAAGGCGATGAGGGACTCCTTCTCGTTGAGGTAGAGGAAAACGTGGACCTCCTCGGCGAACCGGGGCTTGATCCTCCCCTCGTGCCAGAGCTGGATGAAGTACTCCTCGTCCTCGAGGGTGATGTAGTCGGGGCGGATGGGGTCAAGGCTCCTGCCGGGGGCTTTGGTTTTGAGTTCCACCGATCTGGAGGTTACCCCCCGTCTCATGGCCTCGACGCCGAGGGGGAGGATTGTGGGTAGGTACTGGTCGTGGATGAACAGGAGGTACTCCTCGGTGTCCCTGATGAGGCTCTCCACGAAGCCGAAGGTGACCATCACGTTGTCGGTGAGCCTGCCCCCCTGGAGTTCACCAATGCGGCTGACCAGCTCCGGGGGGAGACGCTCCAGGGTGTGGTCGGTGAAGTAGTCCCTGTGCGATGAGACGAAGCGTTGCCCGGCGGTGAGCTTCAAGGATAGGTGGCCGTACTGGCTGAGGGAGTAACCTCCATCGGGGTCCCTCTCCACGAGCACCGCCTCGGAGAGCCGGGTCAGGTGCCTGCTACACTCCTGAGTGGTGATCTCGAGCACCCGGGCTAATCCCGTGACGTTCATGGTCTCCCCCTCGAGCTTTCGCAGTATCTCGAGCCTGTCCTCGTTGGACAGCTCGAAGTATAGATCGCAGAGCCGCTCCAATTCCTAGACCTTCCTTATCTTCAACTCGGACAGTTTAATGACTTTTACTCAGAGAGCACGGATATAGGAGTTTGGAAAGAATCGCAGGATCAGGGGCGCCCTGTCGCATCCACGAGAATGGCGGATTCACTCGCCCCTCTTCTTCCCGCTGTGGAACGCCTTCCTGATCTCGTGGATGCCCAGGACCTTCTCCCTCGGAGGGGGCTCGCCGATGTCATAGTAGTGGCTGAAGACGTCGCAGCAGTACCCTTGGAAGGCCGGGTCCGAGGAGGTGAAGCCGATGTAGTCGAATCCCCCCTCGCCCAGGGGGAATGCGATGATCGCTTCCTTCTCCGAGATGTAGAGGAAGACAGGGATCTCGTCGAGGAACGCTGACTGGGTGGTCTTCGCTTTCCAGGACTCGATGAAAAAGTCCTCGTCCTCCTCGGAGATGTATCCG
>JADHWM010000024.1 GCA_016783485.1 Candidatus Bathyarchaeota archaeon | reverse complement strand
ACATATCCATTTAAATAATTTAGTCTACCCTAAATTTCCGATAGGTTTGATTAGCCACAGCGTCGAAGAATATCTTGAGGCAATATATTATTTCAATGAGAAAAGAGAGTTGGCGAAAAATGCGGATCTAGCGAAGAGGCTGAACGTATCGCCCCCCAGCGTTACCCAGATGATCAAAAGGCTGGCTGATGACGGCCTCGTCGAGTACCAACCGTATAAAGGCACTGCATTAACAGGTGCAGGTATTGCGCATGCTCAAAAAGTTGTTAGGAAGCACAGGCTCCTCGAGAGGCTCTTCCACGACATTCTCGGCATGGATAAGGAGAAGGTCCACAACGAGGCGTGCAGGATGGAGCACAGCCTCTCGGATGACGCGGCTATCGCCCTCTGTAGGACCCTCGACAACCCCGCGACTTGTCCCGACGACTCGATGACACTCCCCTCATGCACCCTCGATGTCGCAGACTGCGAAGAATGTCTAACCGAAAAGCCAGAGGCTTCCTCGCTGCTCCTCACCGAACTATCAAACCTCAAGCCCGGGGAGAGGGGTAAAGTCGCATTCGTCAGAGCGGGGAGCAACGCCTACCAGCGTCTCCTCGACATGGGTTTAACCAAGGGTACGGTAGTCGAGGTCGTCAACGCCGCTCCCTTTCAAGGCCCCCTCGAGTTAAGCCTCAGAGGAGCCACCTTAGCACTCGGAAGGGGCTTAGCCTCAAGGGTATTTGTAGAGGTCCTCGACGGGGACCTTGAGACGCCCCCTTCGCATCCCCACGGTCCATACCATATATCATAGGATTCCTGCAGGAGCAAAGACGTTGATGCGCCACCACCGTCGCAAGAATTCCCATTATTGGCATCGACATCGTCGAGATCAAAAAGGTCTGAGGGTACACTCTTGAAGATTGCCTTAGCCGGGAACGCCAACGTTGGGAAGAGCGTCATATTCAACGAGCTCACCGGTTTACACCAGCACGTCGGCAACTGGCCAGGCAAGACCATAGAGAAGGCCGAGGGCACCCTCAGCTTCCGCGGCCGCACCATCGACGTCCTTGACCTCCCCGGAATCTACAGCCTTTCCACGTACAGCATCGAGGAGATCGTGAGCCGGGAGTACATCGCAGTGGAGAGACCCGACGTCCTCGTGAACGTCGTCGACGCCTCCACACTGGAGAGGAACCTCTTCTTCACACTGCAGCTCCTGGAGCTAGAGCCCCGCATGGTCCTCGCCCTCAACCAGGTGGATATTGCAGAGAAAAAGGGGATTAGAATTGACGCAGAAGCTCTCTCCCGGGAGCTCGGTGTCCCCGTGATCCCTACAGTTGCGATCAAGGGAGTGGGGCTCGAGGAACTGATGACCGTCGTCGTGCAAGTCGCCGATGAGGACGGCGAGCCTGCCGCGCCCCTTCATTATGGCCCGGAGATCGAGGATCGCATAACGAAGCTTTGCGAGAGACTCCGCGGTCTCGATTCACATTATCCACCAAGATGGATAGCCATCAAGCTTCTGGAGGGCGACGAGGAAGCCATGAAAATAGCATCCGATGCCCAGCCTAATGTGATGGAGCTGGTCGAGCAGCTCACAGGAGAGGTCGAGGCTCTCCATGGCCACGACGTCCAAAGCGTCATCGCTTCGGAAAGATATGCCGTGGCGAGTAGGATCGCGTCCTCAGTGACTGCTTTGGGAGAGCCAGAAACAAAAACGGGGAAGCGTCTGGAGGAGTTGACATCCCACCCGGTGCTGGGTTACGTCTTCATGTTCGCCGTGATCCTCGGAGTTTTTGCTATGATCTTCACTCTCGGAGACTGGTTAACTGCCGTCCTTGAGACGGTCTTCGTCGCGCTCCGAGGACGTTACGAGGTTCTCTTCGGCGTCGGACCTATCCCTTCCTTTGTCTGGGATGGCTTCGTGGAGGGCATCGTGGCGGGGGTCACAATCGCTCTTCCTTACATAGTGCCCTTCTATCTGGCTCTCTCGGTGCTGGAGGATTCGGGTTACTTGGCCCGTATCGCCTATTTGATGGACTCGGCGATGCATCACATCGGGCTCCACGGCAAGGGGTTCATCCCCTTAATGCTGGGTTTCGGCTGCAGCGTCCCCGCTGTCCTCGGGACCCGAATAATGGAGACCGAGAAGGAGAGGATGATCGCCGCTTTCACGGCGACCCTGGTGCCCTGTGCCGCCCGGAGCATAGTCATCATGGGGCTGGTGGCCACATATGTCGGCTTCGAGTGGGCCATCATCCTCTACCTCCTCGACTTTGCATTGATCTTCGTCCTCGGGAGAATCGCCTTCAAGGCTCTGCCCGGGGAGCCCGTGGGATTGATCATGGAGATGCCGAGCTATAGGATGCCCACCCTAGGCGTGACGGCGAGTCGGACCTGGTTCAAACTGGAGCACTTCGTCAAGGAGGCATTCCCAATCATGCTGGCGGGGAATCTGGCGATCCAGCTCGCGAACCTTGTCGGGCTCCTTGATTGGGTCCAGGGATTCCTGAGCCCCTTGACCGTGGTCTGGCTGGGCTTACCCGCAGCCACGGGGGTGACCCTGATATTCGGCATCCTCAGGAAGGAAATGACACTGATACTGCTGGGCACCATGTTGGGCACCACGAATCTCGCGGCGGTGCTCACACCGGTCCAGATGTTCGTCTTCTCCTTCGTGGTGATGATCTATGTCCCTTGCATCGCGACTGTGGGAGCGCTAGTGAAGGAATTTGGGTACAGGAAAGCTTTCGTCATCAGTGCTGCAGAGATAATATTGGCTCTTGTACTTGGTGGAGTCATATACCGTTTGATCACTTTTTTGGGGTTCATGTAAATTTGTAGCTCATTAGTAAGGGAGAAAAATTATCCCCTTGAAGTAAATCGATGCAGACGGGCTCTCATACACGGGATTAGATGGCTTAAGGGGAAATTACGCCAAGATACTTGTGTACATGGGCTGTCACGATGTAGCATCTGCTCCCTTAACTCTATCACGCACCTAAAGCGCGAGATCTAAATGATGAATGGTCGGGAAAAACCAAAGTCGCTTTCCTTCTCATGAATAACCTACGACAGTATTCAGAAGACAGAAAAAATAAAAAAAAAGGGGTGTAGCTTCGAAGGTCTCAGCATAGATTAACCGGTAACATTGGGGCAGACGCCCTGCCTGAAACCGCCATTCCCACCGGAGCCTCGACCCTGGCCTCTCATACGAGAGCCCATGCCGTTGCCACCGTAGCCATTCATCTGGCCTTTGAAGCCCTGTCCATTATCCCCGTAGTGGGGACCGCTCCACATGGGAGCCTCTAGACCCCACTCATCGAGCTTACCGGCGATCATGTCCCGGATCTCCTCGTGGGTGGCGTCTGCGGTTCTCAAAGCTTCAATATTGGCGACCAGCTCGTCACTCTGATCCTGGGTAAGGTTCGCCCAGACGCCCCGGCCTTCAATTAAGCCCCTCGGGCCCAAACCTAGGCAAGGACTGTCTACGCCCTCCACTTGGCTCAGCATGGGGTCACCGGTGTCCGCGAGGACGAAGCTGATGCTCCCTATGGCCAAGGCTGCGAAGACCAGAGATAGCAGGATTGTTATTTTCTTTTCCAATCGTTTCACCTCGAGACACCCATCGATGAAGTATAAATAAACGATTTTTCAAGATCATTTCAGAATCTGATCAGAATCGTGTATCCCGGTGGATCCAAAATATTCTCCGGTCTTTGTGGCTTTGAGGGGGTCTTCGGTTAGACTTATGTTCTCAAAGGGGTATGTCGAGATGATATCTCAAATCATTAACTGGTGTTCTGCATGGCCCCTCGATCCCGCTCGTTCAGGCACTTACTCCACTGGCTGATAGCCGGGAGCAGAGGAGGCGTGAACCGTGCGAAGATCATCAGCATACTAAATGATGAACCAATGAACGCGAACCAGCTCACGGGTATTCTGGAGGTGGACTATAGGACCGTCCGGCACCATCTGGACGTCCTGGAGAAGAATGGAGTAATCACGCCGATGGGTGAGCGATACGGCATGATGTACTTCCTCTCCCCTGAAATGGAGGAGAACTACCAGGTTTTTGAGGAGATTTGGAACAGATTTGGAAATAAGGAGAAAAAGGCCCGGGAGGAATGATGACACGAATGGATAGGAACCAGAGGATAGCCATCATCGTCGTAGCGGCGATTGCAGTAGGAGTGATCAGCCTACAGCTCGCCGCACCGCCACAGTACACAGAAGGAATATGGACCCCAAGGCGCGGCATGGGAATGGGGCCTGGGATGCACGGTGACCTGGAGGTTTACTACACCGCGAAAATCCTCCTCTCGTCTGTGAACGCTGTGCTACTCCTCGGCCTCCTCGTCATATACGTCGATATCTTCAACCAGGTGAGGTCAGAGTTCACGGTTGGGCTCATTGCCCTGAACGTCGCTCTCCTCCTCTACGCCATAACGTCGAACCCGCTTATCCACAGATGGCTGGGCTTCATGGGATCGGGGCTGGGGCCCTTCGCGATGCTCCCAGACCTCTTCACCCTCATCGCCTCGGCTATGCTCCTCTATCTTAGCCAGAAATAGTGGTTTCCTAGTTCAACTGGACAAGTGATCTCGACTATTAGCGGTATCATCTTCCCTAGGCCAGTGAGGCTTTGTGGCGATCAAGAAACATAGGCGTGTCTCCGCGCACGATGACGATGTTGAGGGAAGATATTTCACACGCGTGCAATCACATGTTTTAATTTGCATGAATCAGTTTCGGTTTTTTTTTGCCTTCGAACACCCAAAAGGACATTTCTCAGGCGTACAATCGATCTCTAGTTGTATGTCGAACATTTTCATGAAGTTACATTCTTTTTTCATAGTTATTCAATTTATTTTTGATGTTATCAGTCACACATCATCAGACGAGTCCGCATCGGTTCAGCTGGAAACTAATTGATACTATTCTCGCACGTATTAGAATCTTATCGAACAAGATAATGAGAAGAAGGATACCCCTCCACGATTCTCTGGAATAACCTTACGTCTGGTAAACGTGCCTTATCTCAATATCTCACTTAAGTATACCTTGAAAACAAATCTGAATAGAATAAATTTTTATGCAAATCGCGCTCGGGCTACCCATTTCATTACTCTCGCGCGGGCGGGATGTGTATCGGATCAAGATTCAGAAGATGGGAGCCGGAAAGAGAAATAACATATTCTCCGCCTTGAAATCGCTCATCATCACTGGAGCCTTAATTTGAGACTTAATATCACCATCGACGATATCTCTACGCGTATAATTTAGGTAATACGCATGCGGAGAGCAGGATAATCTGTTGTTGATAGATAATCGTTTTTATTTGAGTCGAGGTAAGACTATCCATTTATTACTTATGAGGGAGAACTGTGAGAAAAGGGAGTCTTCGTGATGGCTAGGCAAAAAGTTCGATACCCATGCAAATGTAACAAGACCGATCCCGAGCATACCCAAGAGGATAGCGGGGAAGGCTGGACACGCTACGTCTGCTCCTCATGTGGCAAAGTCAAGTTCGCGTGGCGCAGTGGTGCAGCCAAGGAACCGGAAGGGTAGTGACTATAGCAGATATATCGGACCAGGATATTACGGAGTTTGGTTGAACGCGGGTAAACCGTATGACAAGGGAATCAAGTGTGGCTCTCAAGGATCTGGACGTCAGCGTAGAGAACGTGGTTGCCACGGCGACCCTTGGCCAGAAGTTAGACCTAATAGCCATCATGAAGGTGTTCAGGAACGTGGAGTACCGGCCTAAAAAGTTCCCTGGGCTGGTATTCCGGCTGAAGAGACCGAAGACGGCGACCCTCATATTCAGCACGGGTAAGATGGTGTGCACCGGGGCTAAATCGGAGATGTTGTCCAGGAGCGCCATCAGGAAAGTTGTCAAGGAGCTCAAGGACAACGGCATCATCATTCTGGGCAAGCCCGAAATAATGATTCAGAACATCGTCGCCACAGCAAACCTCCACACCTATATTGACCTGGAGGCTGCCGCGGACATCCTGGACAACGTGCTGTATGAGCCCGAGCAGTTCCCCGCTCTCATCTACCGGATGGGAGAGCCCAAGGTCGTCATCCTCGTCTTCGCCTCCGGGAAGCTGGTCTGCACCGGAGCCAAAAGCGCGGAGATGGTTGATGTGGCTATCATGAATCTCCACGGTGTCCTGGATGAGTATGGCCTCTTATTCCAGGCCTGAACGCTGCACGTCCCTGTTCTCGGAGCTAGATGAACCCCCGACCGCGAAAACTTTGGTGATGAGTTTCATAAGGCTCCAGGGCGCACGAGTGATACTCGGGACGTTCTAGATTTTCTCGATAGCGGCCCAGAGTCTCTGCTCCATGGCGTCCGGGTCTTCCAGGGCCTCTCTCTTCATCTCATCCATCTCCGCGATGGCATCAGCTCTCGCCATGACCCTCCTGCACCTCTCCGCCGAGGCGATATCGATCATCCTCCCGTCCACACTCACCGACGCCGTCCCCGTCTCGAGCCCCTCCTCGAAGGCCTCCAGGGCCCTCCTCATGAACGCCGCCTCCTCCCGGGGAATCGAGAAACCCTCGTTGAGGAAGGGGATCGGCGCCGGGTGGATGGACTGAGCACCCTTGTAGCCCAACCTCCGGGAGTTGACCGCCGCGTCGTAGGCCTTCTCGGGCTCCCTCCATGTGAAGGGCTCGACCCCCACGAGCCCAAGGGGCTGGACCCCTGCGGCGTAGGCGTCCGTCAGTATCTTCGACCGGGCGTACCATAGCTCCCGACCATCCGCGGACGTCTGGACCCCCATCTCCTGGGTCATGTCCTCGGCCCCGACCTGGATCGTCACGATCCTCGGGCTGGCAGACGCGATCTCGAACCCCCTGACCACCCCGAGGGCCGTCTCCACTGCGACGGCGATCTGCACCGTCCCCGCCTCGATGCCCCTCCTCCTCTCCAGCTCCTCGATCATGTCGGACCTGACCCGGATCTCCTCGGCCGACTCGACCTTCGGCAGCGCCACGCACGTGAGGCCGGGCCAGACGGAGGCCTCCAGATCCATGGTCGCCTGGTCGATGGGGCGGTTGATCCGGACCGCGACGTCCCCCCCTCCCTTCCCGACGACGGGGATGGACTCTTTGACGAGGCCCCTCGCCGATTCCTTTCCGGCCTCGGGGACCGAGTCCTCGAGATCCATGGTGATGCAGTCCGCTCCCCGGAGGTGGGCTTTATCGACGAATCTTTGCACATTCACCGGGAAGATGAGTATGGAGCGCCTGACGAGTCTATCGATGCTGCGGGGCTGGGTAGAGTCCATGGAAGATAATGGATGCGATCCCATTTAATCTCTTTCACGGCTCTAGGCGGCTCAGGCCGCAACCGTGCCCGCCGACCCCCCGCCGATGAGCCCCTCGATCTCCTCCTCGCCATACCCGAGGCTGCGGAGCACCTCCACGGTGTCGGCCCCGAGCCCGGGGGGCGGGAGGCGGAACGCAGTGGGGGTCTCGGAGAACTTGATCCCCGTCGCGACGGTCCTATACGTGAATCCCAGGGGGTGGCGCATCTCCACGATCATCTCCCGGTCCTTTACGTTGGGGTCGTCGACGAGCTCCTCATCCGTGAGGACAGGAGCGCAGGGAACCTTCTCCGAGAGGAGCCCCGTTATTTCAGCTCTGTCTCTCTCCTTGAACCAGTTAATCAGGGCCTCCGAGGAGGGGGTCACATCCTCCGCCTCGATGCCTATGGTCTCCGCCACCGCGTTTAACGTCCTCTCCCCGATCACCCGGATCACCACATAGCCGTCCTTCGCCTCGTAGACGCCGTGGATGCGGGCGGCGGGTCTGCGGGCCCATTCATCCACGCTGACCTCTGAGGACAGATACCGGGTCAATGCCAGCCCGGACACCGTCATGAGAGAGTCCGTCTGGGCGACATCGATTCTCTGCCCCCGGCCCGTCGCGGCCTTGTGATGCAGGGCCGCGAGGATGCTGAGGGCGCAGAAGATCCCGGGGATGGTGTCCCCGGGGCTCCCCGCGAGGCAGGAAGGCTCGAAGGGCGCCCGGCTGTTCATCCCCCTGAACTCGCGGCTGTTGAGCCACATCCAGCCGCTCATAGCCTGGGCGATGATGTCGAAGGACGGCCGCTTGACGTAGGGGCTGTCCTGCCCGAAGCCCGAGATGGAGGCGTAGACGATCCCGGGGTTCACGTCCCTCAGGGCCTCGTAGCCGATGCCCAGCCTGTCCATGACTCCGGGCCTGAAGTTCTCGATAACGACGTCCGATGTTTCGACGAGCTTCTTGAGGACCTCGACGCCCTTCTCGGATTTGAGGTCCAGGACGACGCTCCTCTTGTTCCGGTTCACGAACATGAAGTATGCGTTCTGCCCCTCGATGGAAGGGTACTGGGGGGAGGTCCGGGACGCGTCGCCCCACGGGGGCTCCACCTTGATGACCTCGGCCCCCATGTCTGCGAGGAGCATGGTGCAGAACGGCCCCGCGAGATGCTGGGTGAGATCGACAATTCGGACGCCCTGTAACGCTGAATCCAACCAAGAATCACCTTGGTATTGTAGCCAAGGTCTCGATAGTTAAGAATTTCCTAGACGTGTTGGCCATCATATTCGAATTATCGGGGCTTCCGGATCCTCCGAACGGATTACAATTTAATCTGGGATACTAAGTCCGAGTGTTAATGCCCTTCCTGTGGGACCTGTATCCATATGCCCTCACTCGGACGCGGCACGCAGAGTGAGCCTTTTTTGTTGCCCTCACGCCTCTCTGATATCCAATAACCGGGAAAATACTATTCGTCATCACCAGCGGCCCCGAAGAGGTGAACAAGGTGAGCTGGGGGCTCCGCATGGCCCTGAACGTCCACACCCACCCCTACGGTGAGAGTCTCGTCGACGAGGTGAAAGTGCTCCTGTTCTGCGGGGGGGCCAGATCGTCGACCCCAGCACTCCCCACTACGAGGAGCTGAGAAGAGGCTCATGGACCTGAGGGACGCGGGGGTCGAGGTGGCATCGTGCATGTCCATCGCCGTTACTCTAGGCATCGAGGAGGATTCACGGTCCCTAGGAGTCGAGTGCGTTCACGCCTCGGTCTACGTGGCCCAGTGCGTCAGCGAAGGATTCACGATAATGACTTTCTGACCCGAAATCACCCCACGCATCCGAAGGTCGGTGCCAAACATGGTCCAGCAGACGCCGTATGATCGATTCACGGCGGTCATCAAACACAGATGGCCGCTGATCGACAACATTATAGCGGTAGCTGGCTCGATGAAAGAGGAGAGAAAGGGATCCCATTAGGAGCGTGCGTCGAGCCATGACCCCCCAAATCGAAGTCGTATTCCAACCCCACGGGAAGCGCGCCGAATTCCCCCCGGGCGTCACAGTGATGGAGGCGGCGCAGGCCCTCGGAGTGGACATCTCCTCCCTCTGCGGGGGGAAAGGTAAGTGCGGGAAGTGCAAGGTCAGGGTCTTAGGCGGTGACGGGACTGTTTCTGAACCGTCAGATAAGGAGTTGAAGCACCTCTCCGAGGAAGAGATCCGGGATGGATTCAGGCTCGCGTGCACCACTCGCCTGGGGGCTTCCACGGTCATTCACGTGCCCCTGAGGAGCAGGATAGGCAGACAGAGGCTGCAGACGGGGGGCCTCGAAATCCCCGTGAAGCTGGACCCCCTCGTGAAAAAGTATCGTGTGACCATGCCCCCGCCCCATCTCCGAGACTCCAGGGCGGACGAGGACAGGCTCCTAGCATCTTTGACCGAGCAGCACGGGCTCCCGGAGCTAGGGATCGACTTCGACGTCTACCGGAGCCTCCCCAACATCGTCCGGGAGGCCAACTGGGACGCGACCGCCGTCGTCTGGAAGGACCGGATCATCGCCCTGGAGGCCGGGGACACATCGGACAGTTGCTTCGGGCTCGCCGTCGACGTGGGGACCACCAAGCTCGCCGGCTTCCTCATCGACCTCAAGAGGGGGGAAGTCGTCGCCGTGGCGGCGAGGATGAACCCCCAGATCCCCTTCGGGGAGGACGTCATGTCCCGGGTCTCCCACATCATGAACGGGGGATGGGACGCCCTCGAGAAGCTCCAGGACGCCGTCGTTTCCGGTGTCAACGAGATCATTGTGGAATGCTGCGGGGAAGCCGATGCGAGACCCGAGGAGATCTACGAGCTCAACTTCGTGGGGAACACGGTGATGCAGCTCCTCCTCCTCGGAGTCTGGCCGAGACACGTCGTCTCCTCCCCCTACACCCCGGCCATAAGGAGGGGCGTCGACGTCAAAGCCGCCACCCTGGGGTTAAGGGCTAACCCGGGGGCCAACGCCCACCACCTGCCGGTGATAGGGGGATTCGTGGGGGCGGACAACGTCGCGATGGTGCTGGCGTCGGGGATTCTAGAGTCCGATGAGATGATCATGGCGATCGACGTGGGCACCAACACCGAGATCGACTTGGGGAACAGGGATCTCGTCATGGTGGACTCGTGCGCGTCCGGTCCGGCCTTCGAGGGCATGCACATAAAGTTCGGGATGAGGGCCACCACCGGATCCATAGAGAAGATCGGCATCGACCCCGAGACCTTCGACGTATACTATCGGACCATCGGGGACGCACCTCCCATCGGCATCTGCGGCTCCGGCATAGTGGACGCCCCGGCGGAGCTCCTCAAGTCGGGCCTCATCATGCCCAGAGGAAATTTCGTCACCGAGATGACTGAGCGGACGGACCGTCTGAGGAAGGGCCCGGACGGCTGGGAATTCGTGATAGCGTGGGGGAAGGAGACGGATATCGGCACGGACGTCGTTGTCACCCTCAGGGACATCAGGGAGATCCAGAAGGCCAAGGCAGCCATCCACACCGGCGCAGACCTCCTGATGCAGAGGATGGAGATCGACGAAGCCGATATCAGCAAACTCGTGGTCGCGGGGGCCTTTGGCAACTACATCGACCCCGAGAACGCCCGCATCATAGGGATGTACCCGGAGATCCCCCTGGAGCGCATCGAGTTCGCCGGGAACCTCGCTGGGACGGGCGCCCGGATGACACTGATGAACAGGGAGATGAGGGAGCACGCCGAGATGATCAGCTCCAGGGTCAGGTACCACGAGCTCGCGGCGGACGAGGGCTTCCAGAAGGAATACATCGACTCCCTGAACTTCCCCCACTCCGACCTATCGAAATACCCCGAGACCGTGGAGCTTCTCCGGAGATACGGTCAGAAGATCTGAGTCTAGGCAACCTCGGCTATTAATCCTTAACCCGGCGCGAGCATGACCGATGTCTCTACACTTTTCCCTCTGGTATCGTCACAGAGAATCGGCATCGGGGGTCCCCGGCGAGGACGCTCTCCAGGAGCTCCACCTCCAGCTCCTCCCCGAAGACGGTCTCGAAGGGGAGCTTCCCGTAGCCCCCGCTGCAGTAGCACCACTCGGGTGAGACCTCGGGCTCCCCTGTGATTATGGAGGATCTCGCGAGGGGGCAGTGGCAGGCGTGGTAGCGTTTCATCAACGGGTCGTCCTCACCCAGGTAGGCGTCGGGGTCGTAGGGAATCTTGGTGAAGTATATCCTGTCCCCGCGGCGTACTCCTCCCAGCACCTCCTGGTTCCCCCCGACGAACTCCACCACCCTCGGGGTGATCTCCTGCTCGTACCAGACCTTCCCCTCGGCGAGGTGCTCCTCCAGCGTGGCGACGGCCCTCTCATGCATCCCCTTGAGGAACTCGTCGATGCTCCCCGACTCCTCGTAGAGTTTCTTGAGGCCGTCGAAGGCCTCCAACGGTATCCTGTGATGGTTCCCGGTGAGGACCCTCCTGTAAACCTCTGGCGTAAGCTCCTCCTGGAGCCGCTCCATGAGGCGCTGGGTCACGTAGGGGACATCCTCCGGGGGGGATCCGAGGGGGGGCATATCGACGCCGTCGAAGACCCTCCTCATCGTCTCCTCGTCGACCAGGGATTCGAGCCTCGCCGAGATCGAGGGCAGGACGGTTCTCCCCCCCAGGACGGCGGTGAAGTAGATGTAGAGGTCGTTCCTGTCGGTGGCGTAGAAGTAGCGGGCCAGGGCCACGAGGCGGTCCAGGGAGTTCTCCCTCCGGGACACGAGGCGGGCCAGGTAACCCCTGAGGTCGTCAAGGGTGGTTGATTCGACGGTTTTCTCCCCCAGCTCTCCTTCGAAATCCCGTACCGCCTCGACTGCCTTCTCGATCTGGGCTTCGCCCTGCTCTCTCGTCCGCAGGTATTCCCTGAACTCCTTCTCCCTCATTTCTCGGTCCCCTGTCCAGATGGATCACCGGATGGGTGAGGACGGCTATATAATGTTGTTCAAATCGTTGTTGCCATCCAAGCATCGTTTATGACGAGGCGGGGGCCTCCGAAGCATCTTGAAGGCTGACTGCGCTCACGTGGCTGCCCTTCCGGCTTCATCGCCGCGCGCTTTTAGGCAAATGCGAACACAGTGCATTACTATAAATTACGGAGTTTTGGCACAATTAAAACCAGTATAACGAAGATGATTACCATAACTGCTCCATAGACACTCTGGGCAAGCGACGCTCCAAGGGTTTCAGCTAAGGCTCCCAGTGCCACGCTACCCAGTACCCCAAATCCGATGCTTAGCTGCCATATACCCATGGCACGGCCCCGCTGCTCTTCCGTAACATTGAGTTGGAACAGGATGTGCTGCATGGCATCGTGTCCCGCCGCAGTTATTCCAACTATACCTATGAAGAATAGTGAGAGAGGATACAACGATGAGTTGGCGAACAGAATCAATGAAACACCGAACGCGAGGAAAAGGCCGAGTTGTATCCGTCCCTTGTACTTGTAGTCTCCGAGAGAGGCAAGAATCAGTCCCGCTATTAGGCCGCCTACCGAGCGTACGGCGCTGAACATGCCGAGGCCGACGGCGCCTACGTCCAGGATATCCCGGGCAAAGACTGGTAGGAGTACTGAATAGGAGAAGCCGAACATCTCACAGGTGGCTGCCATCACCATCAAGGCGAGGATGACTCTGTTGTTCCGAACGATCTGTATTCCCTCAACAAGGTCGCTCCAGAGTGATTGCGTTTTAACGACCGCTCTTTCTTCAATCCCCCGAATGTAAGCGGTTATTCCAATTGCCAGGATGTTAGCCGCGGTTATCACGAAGAATGGCCACTCCAGGCCAAACAAATGGATTATAATTCCAGCGGCGGCACCACCGATGATGCCAATGCCTCGCAATCCAACCGCGTTAAGAGAGATACCGCTCATGGCGCCCTCACGGCCAACGATATCAACAATGAAAGCCTGGCGTGCAGGTCCTTCAAAGGCACGGATGGAACCCCAGACAAATGTGATCAGGAGGACGTGCCAAAGTTGAGTCCAGCCTCGCAGGACCAGGTAACCTAATAGAAAACCACAGGCTGAATACAAGGCCAAGGCTACAATCTGTAATTTTTTCCGATCAACCCTATCGGCTACAACTCCGGCCAACATTCCCCAGATTAGATTTGGTGCCGAGCGTGTTGCCCACACTATGCCCAAGGATAAGGGGGAATCAGTTAGTTCCAATACCAACCATCCTGAAGACACCATCATCATGATGTTTCCAAGGGACACAGTAATCGTAGTCAAAAAAAAGAGACCAAAATTCCGAGACTTGAAAGGTTGAAAAATCCGAATATTGGCGATGCCAGAAAAAAGATCAGTCACTTTATTTGCCACGGTTTATGCCTTTCTGTACTATTACAGCGCCTATTTACATTTACCTCGCGCACGATTGTCGTTCAAAACAGTGTAACCGCCCAAGCAACGACTACGTCAACACGGGAGGCCGAAGCATCTTTAAGGCTGACTACGCTCACATGGCTGGATCATGAAATCCGACGGACGGATAAGGGGCAATATCCGGAGGGGCGACGAGGTCATGATCGTCCTGAAGAGGGATCAGAGGACCGGCAAGCTCACCCGGGGAAAGGTGAAGGAGATCCTCACCAAGTCCGTCAACCATCCCCACGGCATCAAGGTCCGGCTGACCGACGGACAGGTCGGGCGGGTCAAAGAGGTAGTCTCTCAGCCCGAATAAGCCACCATTATCAGAGTTCAATCTGAGGACCTTAAACAACTGGATTATCCTAGGATTCGGTCTTCGCGATATCGACGACCCTGAACCCCACGACCTTCTCCAGGTCCCGAGTCCGGATCTCCAGCCCGTACATGTGATCGCCCGAACCGAAGTTGATCCTCTTCCTGTCCAGCACTTTATGATCCACGAGGAGATCCATCCCCAAGGTGAGGGGGCAGACCGCCCCGGGATCCACACCAACCGCCTCCTTGACCTCCGCGAAGCTCGCGATGCTCACCTTCTCACCGATAGCCTCCCTGGCTTTCCCGTAGTCCACCCTGTCGCCCCCCAGGAGGAGAACTGCGTATCTCCCCCCTTCCCTGTCCTTGAGGATCATCGTCTTGCAGATATCGTCGACGTTGATCTCCTCCTTGGAGAACCGGATCACGTCCTCTATGGAGAGGGCTCTCTCCTCGAGCTCGATAATCCTGTACTCGATGCCCTTGCGGTCTAGGAACTCGGCGGATCTCAGCTTCGTCAATTCGTTTCCCAGTCGTTGATCTGTTCTCGCTATGGGGGGGAGGGTTTTACGCGTTGAAGGCTTATCCTGCTTTCGCAAGATCCTCTCTGGCCTCGGCGACGTACTCCTCGACCTCCTTGAGGAGCCTCTTCGCATCGAAGACTACGCCGTCCTTGATGGTCCAGACCACGCCTCCTCCGGGGACCACCCGCCCGTCCTCCGTGTGCCTGTTCACCCCCGTGCCGTACATCACCTTGAAGTTGTGGAGGGGGTTCCCGTCGATGACGGCGAGGTCCGCCTTGCCTCCCTGCCTGATGCCGTGCTCCAATCCCTTGAGGCCGCAGCGCTTCGCCCCGTTGGTGGTCGCGATCTTGATCACGTCGATGGGATGGATACCCGCCTCCTGGAGGAGCTCCATCTCCCGGATCGCCGCAAAGCCGAATATCTGGTATATGAACGCGGTGTCCTCACCCAGGGTGATGGTGCCCCCCATCTCGAAGAACGCCTTGAGCCACTTCATCCAGATCCTGTACTTCATCTTCCAGGCCACCTCGTCGGCGGTGGTCCAGTCGAAGTGATACGACGCATGGTGGCCGGGGCTCGGTTCAAACTGCTTCCAGACCTGGGGGACCGTGTATTTCTCGTGCCACGGGAAGGTCCGGGCCCTCTGGAGGTCCCTGTTCGCCTCGTAGACCACCATGGTGGGGTCCCAGGCTGTGCCATTGCGGACCAGGGTCTCCAGAACCCCCCGTACCCTCTCCGGGTACTGGTCCGCCTCGGTCCAGATCTTCCCCGACCACCTGAACCTGTCCAGCTCGTCGGCGTAGTTATAGTCGGGGGGCAGACTCTGGCTCCCCGGGATCGCAGCCTGGGGGATCCCATACGTATGCTCGATCATCATCATATCCCCTCCGGCCTCGGAGGCGTCCAGGGCGTCGAGCTCGCTGTACTGGGGAATGTGGATCGCGATGCCAGCGGGGAAGCCCAGCTTCCTCGCCTCCTCCGCTATGACCTCCAGAATCTCCTTGTTCACGTGGGGTCGGGGGATGATCTTGATCCCGTCCACCCCCAGGTCATGGAGTTTCTTCACGGCCTCCCTGGCTCCCTCGGGGGTGGTGACCTCGGCGGGCCAGCTCCCCAGGATGACCAGGCGGGGGGCGGTGATCTCGTTCTCGTCGCTTAGGCGCCGGTGCTCCACAAGCTTCTCGTCGGTCCCGAATCCGCAGGTGCGGATCGTGGTGATGCCATGGGCGAGGGAGAGCTTGTAGGCGTACTCGGGGCCTCGGGGTCCACACTTGTCGTCGAAGCTGATGTGGGCGTGCATGTTCACGATGCCGGGGATGACGTACATCCCCGCTGCATCGATCTCGTGGTCCCCCTCGGGGCGTCTCCAGTCCGGGGGTGCCCTGTTGAGGCTGATGGGGTCCACAGCTGCGATCTCGGTGATGGTGTCTTTCTCAATGAGGATGTCCACGGGGCCGAAGGGGGGCGTGCCTCGTCCGTTGATAACCGTGGCGTTCCTAATCACGAGGCGTTCGTACCGTGTGCCTGAGTTCGGATTGGACATGCATTGGTAGATGTCTGCTGTCTGTAAGAAATTTTCTGCTGGAACTCAACGTTATGTGTGTGTGCGATAACTATTTAATGGAAAAAATCCGGGTTTGATGATCCCAGTTGATCGGCGTGGGCCTCACCCTTAGTCCCCTTCGTGGTCACCCTCACAGCCATTCTCGGTTTCAGGGTCAAGACCCACTGGGCCGGGCTCCACCCCTACATCGTCCTCGTCCCCTTCATGTCCATGTTTGCGACCACCCTCCTGGGCACAGAGCTAACATCCACCACGTTCTTCACCCCGTTCCACTTCATCGCGGGGAAGGCCCTGGGATTCGCGAAGCCCACCGCATTCATGGTGGGCCACGTCGTCGCTAACATCGGTATCACCGACATCAGGAAGCTGATGAAGAACGTGGCCCTGATCGGGGCCTACGGGGAGGAGTACAAGGCCCTGAGGAAGACGTTCGTGATAGGGCTCATCATCACGGCGGCGACCATCATCCCGCTCCTGAGCTTCCTGATCAGGCCCTAACACGCCTGTCATCCGACGCAACCGAATCTGCGATTTCATTCTGGGTCAGGGATCGTCGATTTGAAATAAACCTAGGCAAGGGTGTGGATTAGATGCATGATGTCAAGTGATCAAAAGAAGAGAGTCGTCGACTGGGTCGAGGAGAACAGTGACCTCATCGTCGACGCCCACATGAAGTACTGGGAGTGGGCCGAGGTGGGGCTCCAGGAGATCAAGACCGGGATGCACATGGCCGACGTCCTTGAGGAGCACGGCTTCACCGTGGAGAGGGGCGTCGCCGGGATGCCCAGCGCCTTCGTCGCGACCTACGGCTCCGGGAAGCCCGTCATCGGGTTGATGGGGGAGCTCGACGCCCTCCCCAGCATATCCAACAAGGCCGTCCCCTACAGGGACTCCCTGGTCGAGGGGGGCCCGGGCCATGGCTGCGGCCACAACAGCTACGCCGCGACGGCTCTCGGGGCGAGCCTCGCGTTGAAGGCGGTGATGGAGGAGGAGAACCTCCCCGGCACCATCAAGTGCTTCGGATGCCCCGCCGAGGAGACCCTGGTGGGGAAGGTCTTCATGGTCAGGGACGGCGTCTTCGACGGCCTCGACGCCTGCCTGGGCCACCACCCGGGGAGCATGAACACATCGGGGCTCCGCAGCGGGAACGCGATGAACAGCGTCAAGTTCGAGTTCTACGGTAAGGCGAGCCACGCCGCCAGCAGCCCCGAGCAGGGTATCAGCGCCATGGACGCCGTGGAGCTCATGAACATCGGGGTCAACTACATGCGGGAGCACATCGTCCAGGAGGCCAGGGTCCACTACATCGTCGAGGAAGGCGGGGTCCAGCCCAACGTTGTCCCCCCCTACGCCCGGACATGGTACTACATCAGGGCCCCCAGGCGGGACCTCGTGGACAGGTACTACAAACGGCTCCTCAAGATGGCGGAGGGGGCCGACCTCATGGCGGAGACCACCCACAAGGTGGAGTTCCTCACGGGGGTCCACAACGGGCTCCCCAACAGGCCCCTCGCGGAGCAGGTCGTCGCGAACATGAGGGAGATCGGAGCCCCCACCTACACCGAGGAGGAGGAGGCCTTCGCCGCGAAGCTCGGCGAGAGCGTCCCCCGCGAGGAGAAGATGGACAGGCTCAATAAGCTCTCCTTGTTTATCCCCGAGGCCATGGAGCTGGAGAACGTCAACCTGGACAGCAATATCTACGATCCCTTCGGGGAGGAGATCAAGGGGGGAGGGGGCTCAAGCGACGTCGCCGATGTCGCCTGGAACTGCCCCACCCAGCAGTTCAGCACCGCCTACTTCATCGTCGGGGCCCCGGGCCACAGCTGGCAGCACACCGCCGTCGGGGGGATGAGCATCGGCCAAAAAGCAACGGTCTTCGCCTCGAAGGTGATGGCGGCCACGGTCGTCGATCTCCTCACCAGCCCGGAGCTCGTCGCGAAGGTGCAGAAGGACTGGGTGGAGAGGATGAAGGGGCTCACCTACAAGTCGCCGCTGCCCCCAGACCTGAAGCCACCCCTAGACCAGCTCGAGAAGCAACCCGAGTGAAACATTCACCCCTTTTTTTTTACTATTTCAGCAACATCAGAGGCCAGAGTCTGGATCATGGGAGAGAAGGATTGGGCATACCCGCGTGCGAGCATAAGCCGGCCGAGACGTTCATTTGAGCCACTATGCCAAACGTATAGATCTCCTGGGCTTCGCTCCCAAGTCTATCGATAATAGAAAAAAGGGATGTCGTAGGGTTCTATGCTCTCTAGGTGAGCTTTGTTCCGCAGGACTTGCAGAACTTTTGACCGGGCTCTGCCTCGACGCCGCATCCGGGGCAGGTTCTGGCTGCCGGGGCCTCTCCAAGGTAGCCCTTGGATCTCCCCTTCCTGAATATATCCTCGACGAGGGCATCAGCTGAAGAGATGTCGAGCTCGTTCTCGTGGGGCGCCCCGAAGGCGCTCATCGTTTCAGAGAGGATGCGCTGGCGCCCGGCGTCGGAGAGGGCTCCCTCCTCCACCAGGACGTCGATGAGCATCGCGATCAGGTTCCTGTTCATGAACAAGGCGTGGGGTATCGTGAGATTGGACTCTGCCATTCAAGTCACGATAGAGAACACGACTCAGGCATGTTATAATCCTACCCTTACCAAGGTGGCTAGGAAAAGGAAATAAGGGCTTCCAGCCAGAACATCCTGATGTGATCTGTGCATGCTCGCCTCTGAGAGAATGCTGAAGATATTCACGGCCATTAGGAACGCCATACGGAAAGAGGAGAACTATGTCATCATCGAGAATCCGGGGAGCGGGAAGATCGTCCAGTTCGCCCTCGACTCCCCTTCGAGGGAGCTGGTGATGGACATCCCCATCCACGGTTTGACCCAGAACGAGTTCGACGGTCTCATCAACGAGCTGTCAGGGTTCGCCAGGGACGCCGCGACGAACGAGGCGATCTCCTTCCAGGAGAGCTATCCATATGAAAGGATCAACGATGCGGTAAGTCAGGCAGAGCAGATTTTCAGGGAGGTGTACCGCCTCCCCCCGGACTTTGATGTCACCATCCGGGTTTTCAGCTGAGTCGGAGGGGGCTTTTCCCTAGTCCCCGTGGCGTCTGCGGAGGGGCGGCGAGAGCCTGAGCATTATCAGGACCCGCTCGAAGATGTCCACCCAATCGGCGAGCTCCTTCTCCCTTGCTTTAGGGCTAAGGATCCCTGCGTCGAACTCCCGCCCGATCTCCCTCGCGGCCTTGGCCCTGTAGACGCTGAGGGTGCGCTCCCCGAACCGGGCCATCTCCCAGAAATCCTCGGAGAGGAAGACCAATATGGGCACCCGGCTCGCCCCCACTATCCTGAGCTCCTCCATGAGCTCCGGGGAGGCCTCCCGCTCGATGAACCTTATCTTCACCTTCTCTCCGCAGGCCCCGGCAAGCTCCTTCAGCATGGGACCCTGGCGGGAGCAATCTCCGCACCAGATCCCAGAGTAGACCAGGACGTTCAGCTCCCGGTCGTATCCCCGGAGGCGCTTCAGCTGCTCCTCGATCAGGTCGGGGACCCGCTTCTCCGAGTCCCGCCACCTCGGGACGTGTTCCTGATCGCTCCCCTCGAGGTACGCCTCGTACTCGGAGGCCTTCTCGAAGTGAACCCTCCAGAACTCGCTCCTTTTATCGTGATACGCCGGCTTATCACTCAAATTGACCACTCCCCAGTGATCTATCTAGCCCCTTTATAACCGTGCGTTTTAAGAGTGGGGGAGTTGGGTCCTCCCCTTCCCACAGAATAGGTTGGCCCTGGGATGCCTCTCCGCGGCTAGCGCGGAGTTCCCTTAACGGAAGTGTGACCGGAATCCATTTCAGGAGACACTCCCAGAGGCCTACCCTCTTTGACCCAGGTGCCACATTAATATATTGCGACACAGATGCACCAAAACTGAGTAGTAATGTCTAATTTAGGACATCGCCTGACTCGATGAAGGCATTCCGGAAACACCTCAACGATTGAAACAAGGCTCCCCAGCGATTCGCCAAGTGCCACCCCGTTCACCAAACTTATCTATCGAACTCGAGAATCTGAGTCCATGCAGAGCCTACGCTCGTTCATCCGCAGGATCGAGGAGGCCGTCCCCGACCAGCTCGTCACCGTGGACGAGGAGGTGGACTCAAGATACGAGATCACCGCCTACATCCAGGAGATGGAGCGGAGGAGGGAGAACCCCGGGCTCATCTTCAACAATGTGAAGGGGTACGACTCCCCCGTCGCGGCCAATCTGTTCGGGCACATCGACAGGATGAACCTCGCCATCGGGGACTCCACCGTTCGAAACGGCCGGCTGGACTTCTACGACGAGTGGAACGCCTCGATGAACCGGGAGGTGTCGCCGGTGCAGGTCCACGGCGGACCGGTGAAGGCCGTCCTCCACTCGGGGGACGAGGTCGACCTCACCTCCCTCCCCGTCCCCCTATTCTACGAACAAGACGGCGGGAGGTACATCACCGCCGGGCTCATGGTCGCGAGGAACCCCGATCGCTGCGAGGAGCTGAACCTCACCTACGCAAGGATGGTTGTCAACGGGAGAACTGACCTCGGGGTCAGCTTCCACTCCCGGGGGCACATGTGGCACTACCTCGAGGGCTCCAAGGCCGCGGGGGAACCCCTCGACGTCGCCATCATAATAGGGGCCCAGCCAGCCCTCTGCCTCGCAGCCGCGGCTAAGATAACCGACGAGTACGACATCGCAAGCGCTCTCACGGGGGAGCCCCTGGAGCTCGTGGGCTGCGAGACGGTGGACCTCCCCGTGCCCTCCCGGGCCGAGATCATCCTGGAGGGGAAAGTCCTCCTAGACGAGGGTGCCGAGGGTCCCTTCACGGAGTACACGGGATACATCAGCGGGAGGTCCACGAGGAACCACATACGGGTCGACGCGATCACCAGGAGGGAGGACGCGATATTCCACGCCGTGGCCCCCAACAACGCCGCGGAGCACCTCCTCCTCAGCGGGCTTCCGAAGCAGGCCCGGATCTCCCGGACCCTCGTGGACTCGATGCACGTCTCCGCCCTGAGGGACATCATCTGGCCCGTGGAGGGTACCCACTTCGTCTGCTTCCTCACCCTAGATGAGAAGATGAGCGCGACCCCCGGCCTCGCGAAGCAGTACGCCCTGCTGCTCCTGGGGCTGGACCACTACGTCAAGTACGTCGCGATCCTCCCCGAGGGGACCGACATCACCGACATCGCAGGGACTATGAACGCCATCGCCTCGAGGTGCAACTTCAGGCGGGGCTCCGGGGTCGAACTGCTGGGAGATGTTTTCGGGCAGTACCTGGACCCCTCCTCACCGGAGGCCGGGCTCACATCCAAGATGATCATCGACGCCACAGGGCCAAAGACCAGCGTTTCGGGCGCCACGGTCGATGCGCTGAGAGAGACAGCGATGAGAATCGGGGGCGTCGAGGACGTCGCGTTCCACGATGGGGGGAGTCCTCTCTTCGCCGTAGTGAAGGCGAACCCCGGTGCAGAGGCGTCTCATGTCCTAGGCGAGTTGGGGGAGGATCACAGGCTGATCGCGATTGTCGATAGGGACATCGATATCAATGACCCCAGGGAGGTCCTGTGGGCCGTCGCGACGAGGTCTCAGCCCGTATCCGACGTGACTTTCGGCGACGGGAGGATGGTGATCGACGCGAGGAAGCCTGAGGGATGGAGCGCGATGAGGGCCACTCTGCCCGAGTCAGTCATGGCGAGGCATCTGTAGCCTTTTCACTCGATCCAGAGGTCCCTCTCCAGGTCCTTCCAGAGCTCCACCTTCATGCTGGAGTGGTCGAAGACCCCCTTGTAGTACGGGTCGTTCCTCTTGTACTCCTCGTACTCCCCCTGGTAGTCGCCCCGGCGGGTCTTGTACTCCTCGAAATTGGCGAGGCTCTCGTACTCCCAGATCACGAGGTGGCGCTCCGACTCCTCCCCCGCGATGGTCTTCACGAAGTACCGGACGCTGAGCCACTCCGGGAAGAGCTCCCTGTGCTCGTTGACCCAGGAGAGCCACCGGCGCAGCCATTTCTCGTGCTCCTTCTCTTTTCCCTCGGCGACGAGCCAGCTCTCTACCTCAAATACGGTCATACTGGTCCCTTGAATGCAGGAGTCGGGCTTCATCTATAATGAAGATATCTCCCGAGGAGCCGGAACTCCTCTTTACCGGGAGATTTGGGTCGGGAGAACCCGGTTCAACTATATCTTGACCACGTAGATGAGGGTGTCCCCCGAGTTAGCGACCGCCGAGGTACGTGAGTTGTTCGCGACCCCGTCATAGGGAGCCGTGACCGTCTGCAGGGTGTCTCCGAAGAGGTCCACGACCTCCCCGAGGATCTGACCCTCCTTCACCCTCTCACCGGCAGCCACCTTCTGGATCCACAGGCCTCCCCGCTCGGCGTGGAACCTTGCCTGCTCGGGGTTCACCGGGGCTCCTATTTTCCTCTCGGGGTCCCCCTCCAGCATGCCCATGTACTTCATGACGTTGACTATGCCGTCCCTGTGGAATGCGACCTCCTCCTCCCGGACCGGGTATGGGGTCCCCGACTCCGGGGTGATGCAGGGGATGCCGTACTCTCTGAGGGCCTCCCCGCTGCTCCCCTTGATCTCCGAGGTCTGGATGTAGAGGGTGTCGTAGCACGAGGCCATATCCATCATCTTCTTCTTGAGCCCCTCGTCATCGGTGTTCCCGATGATCACGAACTTGTAGATGTCCTCGGTGAGGTCCCCGCCGTGGCTGTCGATGAGCGCATCGGCCTTGGAGACAAAGTTCTCGTAGAGACAGCTCGCGACCCTCCTGCTCAGGCTCCCGTCGGGGCTCCCCGGGAAGACCCTGTTCTGGTTGACGTAGTCCACCGGGTTGTTGAAGGCTGCACGGGCGTTGAACCCGTCGGTGTTCACCACCGGGACCAGGATGAGGGTGCCCCTGAGCCCCTCCGGCTCCACCTCCTTGGCTACCCTGAGGACCCCCTCGATGCTCACGTACTCCAGAGGATGAACGCCACCCAAGACGCAGAGGGTCGGCCCCGGCTCGGAGCCGTTCACGATGACGTAGGGCATCATGACGTCGTGGGTCGAGGCCTCGCCCGCCTTCACGAAGCCCTTGGCCTTCTCCCCCGGCCCGATCTTCCTATCTCCTACTTTGAAAGACAATATCCATCGCATCATTCATGGTCGAACCGTCTTAAAACGTTTCAAACCGATGATAAACCTTGTAAATCCCTGGAACCAAACAGGTTCGAGTCACTATGAGCGTCAAGCTTCATCACAAGAGCTGGGTCACCATCAAGGAAGACCTAGAGTCCTCGGACACGGTGATCATCCCCCTCGGCTCCATGGAGGCCCACGGAGAGCACAAGCCCGTGGGATGCTGCTACCTCCTCGCCGAGGCATCATCGGAAGAGGTCTCGGAGAGGACCGGAGTCCCCGTGACACCGGTGATCCCCTTCGGGGTCTCCCCGCCCTACAAGAATTTCCCGGGCACGGTCACCGTGAGCTCCGAGACCCTCTCGCGATACGTCTACGAGGTCTCCGAGAGCCTCGCTCGCGCCGGCTTCAGGAAGATTATTTTCTTCAGCGCCCACGGGGGGAACAACCTTTCGGTCCTCAGGGAGCTCTCCTTCAGGCTCCGGGAGGAGCACGGGGTCCTCTGCGCCGTCATCCACGTCTGGGGCGTCATCTTGAAGATGATCCCCCCGGATTTCTGGGGGCCCGGCCACCGGAGGGGCCACGGCGGGGAGCCCACCACATCGGTGATGCTCCACCTGAAGCCCGATCTGGTGGACATGGAGAAGGCTCAGTTGAAGTCCCTGAAGGACATCGGGGAGGGCTTCACTGCCAAGTCCTACGGGAACCACGAGTTCCAGGGGATCACCCACAGCATCTTCCTCCCCGCCGAGGAGGTGCAGCCCTCCGGGTTCATGGGGGACCCGACAAGGGCGACCGCCGAGAAAGGGAAGTTCCTCTACGAGAAGGCCCTGGATCACCTCGTCGACCTCGTCGAGGCGTTCAAAAAGGTGGAGCCCTGAATCAGGGGAAGCTAGGGTCGGTCAAGCCTCCCCGATAACGATCCTCTGGGCACCCTCCCAGAGGGTCTTCTCCCCCATCTCCCTCAGCCCGTCGGCTCCCTCGACTATCGTGGCGAAGTGGTTCCCTCGGAGGTGGCCGACCTTGCTCCCGAAAATCGACGAGCCGTACGGGATGAGCATCTCCTTCTCGCTGATCCCCCCGGGGTAGTAGAGGAGGTTCCCCCTCGAGGGGTGGATGGTGGCGTTCTCCTGGGGCGCCTCGATGCCGAACTCGTCCATGGGGAACCAGACCGCCTCACCGCTCCAGCGGGCCTGGATAACCCGCCCCTCGATGGGGAGGGCGGCGAGGATAGCCTCACAGGTCTCCGGAGCCTCCTCAACGTGGAGCTCGGCGATGAACGTGAAGTCTCCGATGGTTAATCTCATCTTACGCGTCATGAGGGTCAATTAGGCACTTGAGCGTAAGAACCTCTCGGCGCGTGGAGCCGGCTAAGCCACTCTAGGCCTCGCGTCTAAGACTTGGCGGCGATGTCCCAGTCCTTCCCGTCCATCTCCTCTACGAAGTCAACGAGGAGATCCACGAGGGCTTCCCGCATGAGCCTGCCCTTCTCTACAGTCGCCTTCGTGGGGTCGCCGGTGACGGCGTAGGGCGTGAGCTCATCGAACCTCCACTTGACCTGGACGTGAACCGGGAGATCGGGCACGACGCCCCTCGCCCTCTCCATCTCCACGAGCTCCGGGGCCACCGCCAGCATCATGGATGTCTCCCCTTCTCCGCCGTGGCCCAGCCCGTCCCAGACCTCGAAGGTCCCCTCAGGCACCAGTTCACCGGCGGTCACCCACCACGCCTCGAGGACGGCGATCCGCATCTCCGGGTGCTCCGTCCTGAACTCCCGGGAGGCGGCCTCGATAGCAGGTATGTTCCCGTCGTGACCGTTGACGATCAGGAGCTTTTTGATCCCGTGGTTGAGGAGGGAGGCGAAGACCTCCCGGAGGACCCGCATCAGGGTCTCCGTGGTGAGGGTGACCGCGATGGGGAACGAGGAGTAGTGGGCGCTCATCCCGATGGGCAGAGCCGGGAGCACCAGGAGCCCCTCAACCCTCTCGGCGACAGCCTCGGCGAGGTGGGAGGCGACGAGGGTATCGGTGCCATGGGGGAGGTGCTCACCGTGGGACTCCGTGGATCCCACAGCCAGGACAGCCTTGTCGAAGCCCCCGGCCTCAATACCGTGCCCCGTGAGCCGGAGCAGGCGTTTCTCGCTCAAAATTTCACCGTAGAGCATTAAACGTAATTCGAATATAAGCACAAGAGGCGATCATGAGAAGGCTTGGACGTTAAGCCGTATTTCTCACTAAGCAAGTTAGGGAATGTTAAGACCCCTTTCTTTTTCCTTAGTCTGGAAAGTAAAGCACGACTCAATTACTTTCATTATTTATTAGATATCTGGAAGCACCTGTAAAAGACAGAGCAGTAGTCACATTCAACTGTATGACGGCCCAGTTCATCTTCAGAAAATCGACCAAAGCAATGTGGAGGCCTATATCCCGGTCTGATGCTTTGGATATCCCTGATGTGTAAGTCTATTTCACTCATTTTCTCATCTCTTGAGTATTTCAAAAGAGGCGGCCTCGGTTCCTGGACATCGCTGTAAATTCTGTCGGATCATCCTAGCCAGATCCACATTTTGCATGTGTCTTTGCTCCCAATACCCGTTGAAGAACTTAGGATATTTATTAGTTAAATTTGTATGTATAAAACATCTCCTTCACTGAGTGGTGGATCAGGGGGGGGATAGCCTCAGCTCCGTGCTCAGGACGCATGGAAGAATCTATTACAGTTCAAATCACATAGTCGGAATTCGGAGAGAGGTCATCTCTTGAACCGCTTAGTCCAGCGCGCGAACCTAATTCGAATATAAGGACAGGAGGAGAACGTCTACGAGGAGGGTGACGGATGGCGGATGATGGATCCCCGAGGGGGAGCGTATGGATCGAGAACCTCACCTGGATGGAGGCCGAAGAAGCGTTGCAGAAGTACGAGGTGGTGATGATACCCCTGGGGGCCAGGACCAAGGAGCACGGCCCCCACCTCCCCCTGAACAACGACTGGGTCATGGCGGAGTACCTCGCGAAACGGGTTGCGGCCGAGGTCCCCGTCGCGGTGATGCCCACTCTTCAGTACGGGTACTACCCTTCGTTCCTCGAGTACCCGGGCTCGGTCTCCCTGGGCTTCGAGACCTTCAAGGAGCTGGTGAAGGACGTCTGCACCTCCATGGCGGGCTACGGCGTCCGAAAATTCTACGTCCTAAACACCGGGGTCTCCACCGCGAGGGCCCTCGGGCCCGCATCGGAGGAGCTCCGGGAGCAGGGGATAGAGATGAGGTTCACCGACATCCTCGCCTCCGGGGCCAGGGCCGAGGAGGGGGTATCCGAGCAGGAGGGGGGCACCCACGCAGACGAGATGGAGACATCTATGATGCTCTACATCAACCCAGAGATGGTGGACATGTCCAAGGCCGTGAAGGACTACGACCCCACGGGAGGCCAGGGGCTCACCCGGGACCCGGATAACATTGGTCCAAAGTACTCGCCCACAGGGATCTTCGGGGACCCCACCCTGGCCACGGTCGAGAAGGGTATGATCGCCGTCGAAGCCCGGGTCCGCTTCATTGTCGAGGAGCTACAAGCCCTCATCGATTATTAGACGCCGGGCTCACGATCTGAGAAGCCTGAATCCGGGCTTCAGCTTCTTTAGGGCTGCCACGAGTATCTCCACGAGGCCCGACATGTCTTTGAGGTCAAAGGTCTCCACGGGGCTGTGGGAGTACCTCCGGGGAACACCCACCGTCGTCGCCGGAATTCCTCCCCGGGTCTGGGCCAGCGCCGAGGCGTCGGTTCCCCCGAGCTGGTAGCCCGACTGGTACGGGAGGCCCTCGGCCTCCGCCGTCTCGATGAGCCATTCCCTGAGCCGGGAGTGGTAGATCCAGCTCCCCCTCCTCCCCATCTCCCCGATGTGGATCGCCGGGCCCTTCCCCACCTCGTAGACCATGTCCCTCATGTTGACGTCGGGCTGCCAACCCGAGGGTGCGGTGTCCACCGCCACCGCCGCGTCCACGTCGAGGTCATGGAGAGCCACGGCCGCCCCCCTGAGCCCCCCCTCCTCCTCCACGGTGCCGATGTAGTAGACGGTGGCCGGTATCGCCTCGTCCTTCAGGGCCTTCGCGACGGCGATGAGCACCGTGAGCCCTGCCTTGTCGTCCACAGCATGGCTCGTGATCAGGTCGTTGGCAAGCTCCTGGGGCTCAGCGTCGAAGACGATGGGCGTCCCCACATTCACCCCCATCCCCTCGGCCTCCTCCCTGCTCCAGGCCCCCACGTCGATGTACATCTCCTCGATCGGGGGAATCGTGTTCGCCTCGGACGGCGGGGTGACGTGCCCAGGCTTGATCCCCACCACCCCAGGGACGGATCCCTTCTCGGTGGCCAGGCGGACCCTCTGCCCCAGTATCGCCCTGTTGGAGGCCCCGCCCACCTTCCTGAACCTGATGAACCCCCTCTCGTCGATGTTGAAGACTGTGAAGCCCACTTGGTCCATGTGAGCAGCGAGGGCGACCTTGGGAGCCCCGGGATCAGTGCCCCTCTGGACCCCCACGACGTTGCCCCTGGGGGTCTCCTGGACCTCGTCCACGTAGGGGGCCAGGGCTTCCTTGAAGTGCCTGATCATGGGCTCCTCGAAGCCGTAGGGAGAGTCCACGGCCACGAGCTCTATGAAGGTCTCCTTGAGAAACTCGAGCGACATGCATTTTCCTCCGCCGTCTACCCTCAATAGCTTAATGGTCGCGACGCCGGACACACTCTGATAATGTAATCGTTTATCAAGCGCGTTTCGAATAAAACTGGGATAGAAATGGGTAACACCAAGGAGAACTTAGCTTCCGCCTTCGCGGGAGAATCCCAGGCAAATCGCCGCTACCTGGCCTTCGCGAAGAAGGCCGTAGAGGACGGGTTCCCAAACCTCGCCAAGCTATTCAAGGCCGCCGCGACCGCCGAGACTATTCACGCCCACAACCACCTCAGGGTGATGGGAGGGATAGGATCAACGACCGAGAACGTTCAGGAGGCAATCGACGGGGAGACCTTCGAGTTCCAGCAGATGTACCCCGAGTACCTCGAGACCGCCAAAAAAGCGGGGGATACGCAAGCCGCCTGGTCCTTCGACGTGGCGCTGCAGGTCGAGAAGGTCCACGCTGGGCTCTACGAGGGCGCCCTCGCGTCCATCAACTCCGGGAAGGACTTGGAGACCGCAAAGTTCTACGTCTGCAAGGTCTGCGGGAACACCTTCGAGAACGAGCAGCCCGAGAAATGCCCCATCTGCAACGCGACCGAGTTCAAAGAGATATAATCTCTTTTTTTATTTCACGTACAGGCTAGTGGTCACTATGCGTCTCTGGTCCCTCCACCCCCGCTACCTTGACTGGAAAGGGCTCGGCGCCGACTGGAGGGAGGGGCTCCTCGGTCAGGCCATCATCCTGGGGAGGACGAGAGGCTGGAGGAACCACCCCCAGATGAACAGGTTCAAGGCCCACAGGGACCCCGTCGCCGCAATCAGTTTCTACCTCCAGGAAGTCCACCGAGAAGCCACCCATAGGGGCTACAACTACGACTATTCGAAGATACTGAACCCCGTCG
>JADHWM010000092.1 GCA_016783485.1 Candidatus Bathyarchaeota archaeon | reverse complement strand
CAAATAGTGTTCAACGGTCTCCCCCAGGATCTCGTCTGCTAGAACTGCGGGGATGAATCGGCCTCGTTTGTCGAAATAGTCGTCAACAGACATTGAAGGTTACCTGTGGAGGGGATGCCATTTTCGTTCGGTTCAGCAGCTTCCCGTCGCGACCGGCCAGGCTGATCTCGAACCCGTCGACGAGGACCTTCCCGTACTGCTCGAGGGCTGCCACAAGCGGGGCTGCTTCTCCGCGTATGTCTCCGTTCTGGGTGTAGGCGAATGCCCAGGCCCATTCATCGCCCGGTCCTGCAGCTCCTCCTCCCTGTTTGTTGGATCGTTTCCACTCGATACCCGTGAAGTCCATGCTCAGAGACATGGCCTCAGACGAGTCATCGCGAGGTGGAGAAGAGGGTCCCCGTGACGAAGCTCTCTGTAAGCCGGATACTCCCATGTCTCGGAGTCTCCGGGCCAGTGCCTCCAGGTCCTCAGCCAGTTTAATTACGTCCTCGGCCCTCAGAGTCACTGCTCCCTCCTCCGAGTTCACCTGCCGGACACCTCTAAGCTGAGGGCGACCGCCACCACCCCGAGAAGCCAGGTGACCCCCTTATCGACCCGCTCCGGAGAGCCGGATACAGCCTTCGACACATCCTCAAGCAGCTTCTCCCATTTAGCTGGAGGCATATGAGTCTCCGGCGTCTGGAGAGACCGGGTGTGCCCTCCGTTGATTGGGTCTCCGGCTATAAGACAGGTGGTCTTGTCATAACCTGTCTCGCTTATCCTGGATTGATTACCGGATCCCAGACCAAGGTATGCCTCAATCTGTTCCCATGTATCATGAGGTGGGTATCTGGGCTTGTTTCTGCTGTGAGTCTCGATTCGGTACCAAAACCTGAACAGCGTACAGGATACCAGAAAGTCATCACGTTCACGGAGCCTCCTCAAGAGATCCCTGTAGACGGCCTGCTTCACGAGGTCGACCTCATCCCCGTGTATGCGGTGCCTTCTCTCGGAATACGGTACCGAAACCATCAGAATGCCTCCCCCGGAATCCGAATAGAAACGCCGATCGGATGACCAAGAAGTGAACCCTCAGCCATCGTATTCACCTTCCACGTCATCGATCAACCTCATCGGAGCGTTACAGGTACGACACCGCACCGTTCTCCCCAGGATGCTCCGATCGTAGTCGAAGAGAGTTGAACATACGGGGCAGCGCCCGAATTGATAATGTTCCTCGTCTATTCTCTCATAGATATTCACGGAGTATTCCTTCTCAGCTTCCGGCGGAGCCAGTTCATCCCCGTTTTCCTCACAGTATCCGTCGATGAGCTTGCTCAGCGCTCTGTGGACTTCCGCCCAGACGGGGTTCTCGTAAATCTCCTTCAACACCTCCTTCGTCGCCTCCCTCTTCCTCCCGAATCGAGCAAATGCATCGGAGCCATAGTACTTCTCAATGGCATCTCGGCTCAGCTTCAACCCGGTCCTCAAGGACTCCTCATCCTTGAGCAGCGCGTTGGCCTCGCACTTCCTGTATCCGTAACGGGAGACGTACTCCATTACATCCCTGCGCCTCAAATCCGGATCCCTCCCCGAACCCGACTTCAAGTTATGGATCCACATCAAGCCGTGTTCCTCGATGTCCTCGAGGTTCAGCCCAAACCTGTCGATAACCAACCCCCGAGGATCCCACCCTGTGGCGCCCATCATCTCCCTAAGCCCTCCCCTAATCATCTGAGAGATCGCCATCCCCGTGACGTCGTGATCGAAGAAGAGCAGCAGCACAGGCTTCTGACCCCTCGCCTCGGCCCTGCGGCTCAACTCCGCTATCTCGTATCGAGGCTTCAGCGTGTACCAGCCCCCGCTGTTCGCGATGGGTATATTGTACTCCTTGCAGACGGGCTCGAACAGGTTGAAGATGTCGATCTTCTCGACGTACATCATCAAATAGTACTCCTCGTCCTTCCAGTACTCGGTCATGTGGTGGGGCAGGGCGTAAAGAGCCTCGTCCATGTTGTTCCTCAAGCCGCGCAGCAAGTCGGCAGGGTTGGAGGCCATATGGATCCCGGAGAACCTCCGTGTGGGGTCCTGGTCAGCAGCCGTGAAATCTATCGGGAGGTACCCCAGCTTTATGCAATCGTTTAAAGTATTCCCGAAGGCCTTGAACTCCCCTTTATGTATATTTCCCATGCCCTCCATGATATAGCCCCAGCCCCGGGCGGACACCTTGCTGAGTATCGTGCCCCGCCGACTGTCGAGGTAAGCCATCGTCTCGGCGAAGGGCTTGAGGTTCCTCCGGTATTCCTCCCTACTCAAGTCTCCCCGCGGGAACCATGACGCCGGCTTCTTCGGCGTCTTCAGCTTATACCTCCGGGGCTGCTTGGGAACTGGGAGGAGCCTGTCGAAGAGCTTCTTCAACAGCTTACCAACGTGTTCTCCTCCCACCGCCGTCTTCGCGTAGTTAAGCCATTTGAGGACGGGGCAGACCAGGTGTACCACGACGGTGACAGGGGTTTCCGGGGTGATGCCTACCTGTCCCAGTCTCTGTTCAACGTTGAATAAGCGGCTGAAGAGGGCATCGTCAGAGGCCATGAAGTTGACGCAACTGTAGACCTTAGGCCCCTCAGCATCGTCGGGGGCGCGGTCGAAGACGGCGAGCTCGATGAGGAAAGGGTACGACGCGTGGCTGAGGGGTTCCCCTGAGCGGCCCTTCAGGGGCTCCACCCTATCCTCCTTCATATCGTACTTCATCCCCGTCCATCCCTCCCGCTCCTTCACGGCCTCGAACCTCTCCTTCCCCACGCATCCCAGAGTCTTCGAGGTACTCCTCTTGGTGACGGCCTTCGCCATCGACCTCAATATGCCGTACAGCCTCTCAGCCTCCGAGGGCGAGAGGTCCCTGACCGGTGTCCCGGGGAAAAATTGCACATTTTCAGAGGTCTGGGAATCATGATTCGGGGAATCGCGGAGACTGTGCAATATTTCCCTTTGAATTTTTTTGGCAGTAAAGCCTCGGAAAAGTGAGATGAACTCCTTGAGCTGGGTTTCTGGGCGGGCTCTGGCGTAGTCGTAAAGCAGTTCCGTGAACTCATCGGGTTCGTACCAGAGAGCCGAGGTGTCCTTCCTGAGGCTCCCCGCTTCACACGGCTCTCCAAACGTGCCTACATGTATTCCCCAGAGATCGTATATTATTCTCCTCTCAGGGTTCACCATGGCCGTGGCGAGGATATGGTCGTAGAGTCTTTGCGCCTCCAAGGTCGGCTCTCCGGTCTCCTGCCCTGTGACGGTTCTCAACATTATCCGGTCAACCGGGAACCTGAAGGTGAAAGCGTTGCACTCCGTCTGCGGCGTCTGCTCTACGGTTATCTCATGCTCTATCTCCTGGGACACCCTGTTCGGGGAGATGCGGATCCCGAACGTCTCCCCGTGGCTCGAGACGTGTGCCTCGGGAGGGGTGAGCTCCGCCTCCTCGGCGAGGACGTAGCCGTATCCGAACAGGCTTTTCAACGCGTTGCCGTGAGCGCCGCGAGATACCTGTAAGAGACCCCGTTTGGAGGAGGCCTTGTTGGAGAAGTCCAGGATCAGCTTTACATCCTCCAGGGTGATCCTCGTGGAGCCGTTATCTGAGACCGTGACCTCGTCGAAGTCACCGACGGTTCTCGCCTTGATCGTTATCTCGGTGGCGTCCGTGTCCAGCGAGTTGCACAGCATCTCGTTTATGGCCCATTTGAGAACCTCTCGGGTTTGTATTCCTGTTCTCTTCCTCAGCTCGTCCAGGTTCACATAGTCGAGCCCTCGGCTTCTCCCCGGGCGGATCACATCCGATAGATCCGGGGTCAAAGCCACTCCTCCGTGTAAGGGCTCCTCTGGGGGGCATAGCGCGTGACGACGAGGTATCTGGGTTTTGTGGATTCCCTCATCATCGTATCACCTCCGTCTGATTCTTGGAGCCATGGGTATGCCCTTTCGGGGGCTTCCCACGGGATACGGAACTGGTTGGAATGTCACTCCAGAATACCCATCCACGCGTTGTCTTCAGACCCTCGACCTCACCGGTGATATAGAGCTCGAGGCAGTGCCTGAGGACGGTGTTCCAGTTTGAGAGGCCCATCTCTCGGCGGATCCTCTCCACGTCACAGGGTTTGCCTAGGTTTTCCAGGAGTGACTGTATACTCCTCTTATGGCTCTTCATGCCTATCCTCTGCAAGATAAATATGTGCAAAATGCTCATCCCGGAAGATTCAAAGAGAATAGGTTAGACGAAGCTCAGTCGCTCACTCATAGATTATACGATTGAAGCTCTCAGGGGCTGTTCCAGCTTGTGAATAGTGTCACGGATAGAGAGAAACTGGCCCACGCCCTCGGAATCAATCATCGAACCCTGAAAAGCTATTATCGACGCTTACGCGTGAAAATGCATGCACCCATAAGAGGTGCAATATCAAACGAGGAGGTTCTGGAGAAGAGAAATAGGGATTTCTGTCCCGACCCTCCTCATCCAGATTAATAAATATCTCCTGAAAATTCAGTTTTCCCATTTCAAGGGCTATCATTTCCAGGGGTGTTAAACGTGCTAAGCGGGCGGTCCAGGGCGAACGGTGATGAGAGGAAGAAAAAAGAAGAGGGCGCTGAGAGAACTGCTGAACGAGTACGACTCTCTCCTGCTGCTGTCCGAGGCTCTCGGCGTAACCGTATCGGATGAAGGAGAGATCTACATGGACATCATCGACCAGCACCCCATGTACGCGGGCATCTGCCCCGGAGAGGAGGTGATGATGAAGGACGGATCGAGGGTGAATCCCCGTCTTCATATTGCGATAGAGGTCGCAGTTCAGTGGCAGATGGCGAAGGACGAGCCCCGGGAGGTGAATGAAGTCTACTTGGCGCTGCTGGGGGAGGGAGCCGACCCCCATGAGGCCCGTCACGCCATCGGGTACATCCTGGCACAGATGATCTGGCTCATCCAAAGAGACAATCTACCGCAACCGGAAACTCATTACACCGCACAGCTGAGGGAGCTTGGCCGTCAAGGGCTCAAACACCGCATGTTCACCGGTTAGCAAGTGTAGATGGTAAGGGACTCAAAGATGCCCCCTATAAGGTAGATGCTGTGCCCCTGTTCTCTCCAGCATCCCCCATCCAGCAGCATCCCTGCTCACTGCGGGCCACCCTCCCACAGTTGTTGTTTCTTGGGACCGTGGGTTCGCCTCGCTGTAGGCTTCCCAGGGTCGCATGGTTGCGGGCTGCCCCGCCAGAACACCCAGCCTCGGCTAGTCTTGAGGCCGTTGACCTCTCCATCCAAGTACAGCTCCAAGCAGTGCCGGAGAACGCTGTTCCAGTTCTGGATCCCCGTCTCACGCCGGATCTTCTCTACGTCGCAGGGCTGTTCATACCTCTGCAGGAGGGTCAATACGGGTGTGCCTCAGGTGTAGCATGGAGTTCTGACGCTCGCGCGCGCCACGCGAAACGGCGTAAAACCAGGGGAACTCCTTAACGGATTACCCTTACGCTAGTGTGAGACTCTTGTTTTCTCCATGCGCCGCGCGCGCTCGTGCAACAAGCTTGAAGTGATAGTCGACTAGATTTTTTTCACGCCATTAACTCTGGGAAATCGAACTCGTCAATATTTATCTATTGGTATGATCGACATTTTGAGACTCAAGAGGTTTGCATCCGATAATTTACCCAGTAATTCCCGGCTTAGGAGTGTGTTACTCTCGGAGAGAGATCAGCTTAAAGTCAATGATTTCCTGGCCAAGATGGATGTCTGGATGACGCTGCTCAACATGGAGACAGCAAACGCATAGAGTGAATGATCACTCGTCTATTGGATTGACGGCGAATTGTGAAGGCGAGAGGGGTCAGTGAGGGAGTCTGACGACGACCCTGTCGTCGGGCAGCATCGCCACAAAGTCCCATCCGCCGGACAGAAAGTGTTCTACATCTCTTACGTTTATGACCTTCTGGTTTGCCCCATTGTTCGCCATCGAGCCGAGGAGCTTCTTTCGCACGGTCTCCTGGAAGGTCTCGTCGTCCATCGAGGGGTCCAATTCCTCTACATCCTCAACGCTGAATCCGGCAACAAGGAGAAGCTGTTTCCTGAAAGACGCTCTCATCGTCTCCTCTTCTGCCTCCCCTTTTTTCGTGGTCTGGAGAAATTTCTGGCTTCTCTGATAAGCTTCCCTCATATCTTCGATAATACTCTCTGGTAGCCTGCCCTTGTTGGTGGTATACCTCGCCTCTATGTCTCCCTTATGACCCATGAAGAACTGCCTGTATGCGTGGGTTATCTTGCCCTGGCTCTCTGCTATGAGGAGTTGAGTATCGAAATAAGCTCTTAAAACGTAAGGCCTCCACTGAAACCGGGGTCTCATAGCCTCTCTAATCTCCTTTGTCACGCTCTTCGTGGTAACATGTCTTGAACCCCTTATCCCACGGTAACCCGTCTCCTCGAATCCACGTTTCACAGCAATAATCGCGGTCTGGGGCTCGAGTACCTCGCCTTGAGCCATCCTCCTTTCGAGATAGTCTTTCATGTAATCGCATCCTTCTGTCGAAAGGAAAGAAAAGTATTTGACCCCCGTTTTACTCAGCTCAGCTCTCACCATCACCATTGTTGGGACCTTGGGAAAGGTGACCTTACCGTTCTCAATCGCCAACTCCGGTAGATCCCTGATCTCCAGCCCATCATCACCATTGTAGGACGCTAGAACCCCCGGTCGTACGCCAGAGAAAGCCATCAGAGCAATAGAGCACATACCCCTAGGCTTCGAAGACCTGAAGACACTGGCAAGCTCATCCTGGGTAGGAACCCTTTCATCCTCAATCGTAGGTGTTCGATTGCGATCCCCGATCTTGATTTTCCGCACGAGTGTGATATCGTTGAAATTAAGCCAGGAACGAATAGCCTTCAGATAATTGGCTATGTAATTCGAGCTCTTACCTTCCATGTGAAGCTTCCCCACGAAATCCATGAGGATGTTCTCCACCGCCTTCTGATCCTTCAAGGCAAGCTCGACGAAACCCTTAGGCGACAAATCCTCATGCATCCTCAAAAACCGGTAAAGGCTCTTGGCGGATTCCTTCGCCGTGAGCTCGCTTCCCCTCGCCAAGTTCTCGTACCAGCGCCTAAAATCAGGCTCCTCATCGAGGAGATGCGCCCAACGGGCTCTCTTCATCGATTTCACCACCCCAAAATTCAACGGCCGACATTTAAACGAATCGGTTTTTTAGTTATAACTGAACACATTTGTTGGCGCGGCCGGCAGGATTTGAACCCGCGACATTGGGTTGTCTCCTAGAAATCTATCCGAAGACCCACGCTCTATCCAGACTGAGCCACGGCCGCAACGTTGAACAGAGAAAACGCATCGCTAGTTAAGGTTTGTTGTCTGTACAAAGGTACTTCATGGATCCTAATCGTGAGCGTCATAGTCCCCGGGGCCCCTTCGACCATACTCCATGTGGAGCGATAATACGGGGCTGTCGCCAGAGAAGATTTATTCCAGCATACGGGAATACCCGCTTGTAAAGG
>JADHWM010000091.1 GCA_016783485.1 Candidatus Bathyarchaeota archaeon | reverse complement strand
CGACACGGCGCCCAGTCTGAAGCCCGCCATCAAGCTCTACGCGGAGACGGGCTTCATCCCCGAGGGATACATGAGGAACCACATGCATGGCTTGGACCTGATCTTCTACAGCCTATTCCTCTAGGTGAAATCAGCCTGGCCTCGAAAGCAGGGGCCCTCAGTCGCATACCGAGAACCACCGCCCGGGGACGTCCTCGGCGGGCTTCGAGCGAGGAGGACCCCGCTCCGCTCAGGTCACAGGGGTCTGCGAGAGGATGGGCTGGGGCTGGTCAAATCTCGCCCGGAAAAACGATAGTGGAATCTCAGAACCGATGCTTACAACGACGCACCGTTCATGCGGAGTCCTTATCTCGGAACCGGATTCCTTTCCTCCCCGAGGCACAATGGAGCTAGCTGATCGCATCGTGGCCTTCGGGCTAATCCTCCTGGTGGTGGGCGTCTTCATCGTCGTCTTAGACCCCGCGAACGTCATGATATTTACGAGGCCGATAACCGGCCCCACAGATCCGGTGGGCACCGTCATCTCGCTGGCGGGCCTCAGCCTCGCCATCGCAGGCGGATACAGGAAGATCCGTTAGAACCCTTTTTTCCTATTTCTAACCCAGATCAGGCTCTCCGTTGCTGATCGGAGGGGATGCCTCTCCCGCTAGGAGACCTCGAACTCGGTCTCCCAGACCTCTTCCACCAGGGTCTCCACCTGGTCGTAGACGGGGTTCCCCGCATCATCGTAGGTCATGATGAAGCGGTCGATGTGGACCCTGGCGATGTACAGCCCCGGATCCAGCCTGCCCACGGGGATCAGCGCCACGGGGTTCGTCAGGGCCCCGGTGACCATTACCCCCTCCCCGGGATCCGTGAAGGTCACCTCGAACCTGAACACCACGGGGTGGCTCTCCTGCCATGCGAAGGGCTCCACCCGTATCTGGAACCCCCCGGTGGGGTGATCCCCTCTGGAGATGAGGACGCTGACATAGTCCTCCGTCGATGGGGTCAGCGTGGAGGCGTCCCTCAGCATCGCCCAGAAATCGTTCCTGACCTCAAAGCCCTCCATAACACCGGGAGCGGTGGGGTCACCATCAGTCGCGATGATGTGGATCCCCTCCTCGAAGAGGCCGACCCCGCCGGATTGATCATATAGAATCTCCCCCCTCACCGAGAAGTCGAGACTAGAGGTCTCCCCACCCCTCACGAAGACGGTGTCCTCCGCCAGCAGCTCTCCCGTCTCGCCGCGAACTCCCAGGGTGAAGACCCCGGGAGGGACGCCGCCGATGCTGTAGTGGCCGTCTGTCCCGGTTATCGCGGCGATCTCGGGGAAGCCCGCGGAGCCCCTGATTATTGAGACCGAGTAACCGGGAAGCGGGTTGCCACTGTCGTCTGAGACCACTCCCTCGACGCCCCCAGTCCCGGTGCCCTGGATGATATCTAGAATCCTCTCCCCGATCTCCTCCAGCCCCTCCGGGAGGTCCCCCTCGGAGGCCCATTCGTCCACCCACTGGACCTGCTTCGAGGTCGAGTCCATCTCAACGGTGAGCGAGTACGAGAAGTGATCGGCGACGCCCGCCTTCGCCCCGTAGGCGGCATCAAACTCCATGAACCCCGAGTCCTCGATCAAGGCGCCTAGCTCCTCCCACTCCGCCTCAGCGAGGGTGAACTCCGCCTCCCCTAGGAATCTGGAGGAGAGGGCCACGGAGCCGTCGGACCCGATGGTCAGCGTCTCATCGAGCCCGGCGAAGCCCCCCGATCTTTCCCATAGGATCCCAGTGATCTCCTGGGGAGGCTTCAACATGAAAGAGTATACCAAGACCGCAGCCGCAGCGACCACGATGAAGGCCAGATACATTCTTCGACTGGACAAGAATCCCAAGGCTGCTACCCGCCCCCCTGATATCTACGAAGACTGATAAATGATTCTGGACCCACGCCGGTTTTCCCTGGACCTAAATCCCCTGCAAGGGGTCCCAGGAGATCCTCCGGATATCTTGAGGCTGGCATCAACGATAAGTATCACACTAACAGAACTAGACGCGGGACTCAACTTGGTAGACCGATCAATTCTTGAATGGATGCTCAGGACCGCCGAGGAGCGGTACGGCCAGGAGGAGGCGGAGAGGCTGAAGCCCTTCCTCGGGAGGCTCTCCGAGGCCATCCGGAAGGTCCAGGCCTTCGAGCTTGAGCCGGGGGACGAGCCCTCCGGCGACCCCGGGGAGGACCTCTGATGGAGCCCCACGAGCTCACAGTCGCCGAGGCCTCACAGCTGATACGCGAGGGGAAGCTCACACCGACCCGGCTCCTCGATTCCATCCTCAAGCGCATCGACGCCCTGGAGCCCACCCTCGAGGCATGGGTCACCATGGACCGGGAGCGCGCCCTGTCCGACGCGGAGGCTCTCACCCGGGAAGCCCAGGAGGGGTCCATCAGGAGCCCCGTCCACGGGATACCCGTCGGGATCAAGGACATCTACTTCACCCAAGGGCTCAGGACAACCATGGGCTCCCCCATCTACGCCGACCATATCCCAGAGTACGACGCCGAGACGGTCGCCATCCTCAGGGACGCCGGCGCGGTGATCCCCGGGAAGACCGAGACCACCGAGTTCGCCGCCTACGACCCCGCCCCCACCCGGAACCCCTGGAATACGGAGCACACCCCCGGGGGCTCCAGCAGCGGCTCCGCGGCAGCGGTCTCCTCGGGGATGTGCCCCACGGCCCTGGGCTCCCAGACCGGGGGCTCCGTGATCCGCCCCGCAGCCTTCTGCGGCGTCGTCGGCTTCAAACCCACATACGACCTCATCAGCCGCCTGGGGGTCTTCCCCCTCGCATGGAGCCTCGACCACGTCGGCTTCTTCACGAGAACCGTCGAGGACGCCACCATCCTGCTGAACGTCCTCTCCGGCGTAGAGCACCGCCCCGACCCCGAGCCCCCGAAGCTGGGGCTCCTGCGAGGATACTACGAGAAGACGGCGGACGAATCGGTTTGGGAGGGGCTCATGGACGCGGCGGACCGGCTGGAGGATGGCGGCGCCGAGGTCGTGGAGCTCAGGCTCCCCCGGAGCTTCGAGTACGTCCACCCCGCTCACAGCATCATCTTCGCCACCGAGGCAGCCTCGGTCCACGAGGAGGGCTTCAGGAAGAACCCCGAATCCTACAAGCCCAAGATGAGGAGCCACGTCGCCGGGGGGCTACTGATCCCCTCTCCAGCCTACCTCAGGGCGAAGCGGATCAGGGGAGTCTTCGCCATGGAGGCCCGGGACCTCCTGGGGGAGGCGGACTGCCTCCTCACCCCCTCCTCGGTGACCCCGGCCCTCCGGAGCCTCAAATCCACGGGCGACCCGGCGTTCAACGCCCCCTGGAGCTTCTGCGGCTTCCCCTCCATCACGGTCCCATGCGGCCTCACAGGGGACGGATTACCCCTGGGCCTACAGCTCACGGGGCTCCCCTACGGCGAGGAGGGTCTGCTATCCGCAGCCGGTTGGTGCGAGAGAATCCTGGACTTTCCCAAAGGGCCCCGGACCCCGTGAGGGGTTCCGGAAAATTGAGATTTGGGCGGAGGGGTTCGAAATGATTCCGCCCAGGAGAGGACCCCGCCACCTCGTGGGGGTGCGACCCCGACTCGCGCCGGGTCAGCCGTAAGCCGTCTCCAGACACGATTTTTCCTCGAATCCATTTAAAGGCCGTAGGGGCCCTGCTATTATCCGATATTCTTCACGGTAGTTCTGGACCGGGGCCACTGATCCCTGATCGATTTCAGAGGCACATCAGATAGATACGGAAAAGGGGTGGATAACCGGGGCTCAGCTCACGAGCTTCCTCATGAACTCGGTGTACTCCCCGGGGGGGATCGTGGGCTCGAAGGAGCCGATATTCTCCTTGGCCCTCTCGTCGATGACCTTCAGGGCTCTTTCCTTGAGAGTCCCTTGACATGATGAATGTTTAGAGTCGGTCGGATCTGGATTTAACTCTGTCCAATAGCGACTCGAACGTGGAATTGGATAGAAACTGAATCTGGAGTCGGTTCAGTCGGCTTTCTTCCCGCCCTTCTCCTCGGTGCCGCAGCAGCTGCAGACGATGAATCCTTCGTTTAGCTTCTTCTCGATGAACGCCTTGCACTCCTCGACCGTGAGGAAGAGGGGCTGCCCGCACTCATCGCACATCGATTCGTCGAAGCCTGTCTTGCTCATCGAAAAGGGATGGAGCGGACGACAGATATACCTTTCGAACAGCGCCCCGTCCACCGTCCTTAAGTGTCCTTGGTGTGAGCCTCAATACGTTAAAAAGATTCAACTTGGCTTGAATGTTTTGGAATGATCAAGTCGCGGGCCCTCCTTCTCATGATCCTCATGCTGACAATGCTGACAAGTCATCCGCATAATGCACCCTCATCAACGACCGACCCGGAACCGCTACGGATAGAGGAGCGGTGGCTCGTCACCTGGGGGGGAGACGGTTACGAGTCCCCCCGGAGGATCATCTACGACGGCAGCCACCTCTACGTCTACGGGAGGACCCTGAGCCACGGCGACGGGGAGTCCAACATCTTCCTCGCCAAATACGACATGGAAGGCGGGCTCCAATGGGACGCGGTTTGGGAGACCCCCACCCTCGATGTCCCCTGGGGGTACGCCCTCGAGGGCCCCCACATCTACATCACGGGGACCGCCAATCGCGGAGAAGACCCCCACGTGGACCACGACGTCATCCTGCTGAAGATCGACAGGGAATCGGGGGAGCTTGTCTGGAACGCCTCCTGGGGCGGCACCGGCTGGGAGGGGGAACCCGGCTCTGACCACGGGAGGGACGTGGAGGTCCTCGACGGCGCCATATACGTCGCAGGGACAACCACGAGCGACGCCGGCGGCCCCGACGAGGGGGACATCCTCCTCCTCAAATTCGGCGCGGAGGGGAGGCTGATCTGGCGGAGACAGTACGGGGGCGACGCCACCCACGAGTACGGCTACCACCTCGAGGCCGGCGACGGGATGCTCTACGTCTCCGGCAGATTCCTCCACCTGACCCGGACCGACGAGGAGACGGTCGGGGAGGAGAGGATGCTCATCTGCATGCTGGACCCCGACGGGGAGCTGATCTGGAACGAGACCTACGTGGGCATACTGAACGAGCCCGGCGGCATGCACATCGACGAGAGGTCCATCTACCTCATCGGCGACGCCTGGCTCTCCGACAGGAAGGGCGAGATCTCCGTGATGAGGGTGGATACGGACGGGGCCCTCGACTGGTACAAGCTGTGGGGGAGCAGGGAGAACGAGGCCGCCCACTACGGGCTGGCTGTCGCCGGGGACAGCGTGTACGCCTTCGGCGGCCTCGGGGGCCACGGCGTCAGGAACCAGGACCTCAGCCTCATCAGTTACAGCGTCAGGGGGGAGCTCCTGGGCAACCATACCTGGGGCTCGTGGAGGAACGAGTCCGCCTGGGACATGACCCTCATCGGGGACACCTTCTACCTCCTGGGCCAGGTCGGCGCCCCCGGGGAGGGCGTCGACGTATACCTCTCGGCCGTGGGGAACCCGTTCCCCCACTATGTGGACCCGGGGCCGGAGGAATCTTTCTTGCAGACCTGGCAGATCTACGGGATCGTCGGCGTCCTGCTGGCGCTGACCGGATACGTGTACCTCTGGCGGCTCGTCGATGACTAGGCTCCCACCAGGACCCGGTAGGCCTCGATTTTACTATTTCCCGACCCCCTAATAATCGGTGTTGAGTCCACTACACCGGTGTTAATGTCCCATCATCGGTCTTGCGGGGCTCCTATATCGATGCCCCCGCATCTTATGCCCCGGTGACCTAGAATGAACACTGGAACCTACAGCGCGTTTGCGACCTCTTTCGGGATGAAGATGTATTACTTCTTCGTCGAGTGCAAATATGGGAAGAGGCTGGGCTCCGGCGTTCCCGCTGGAGAACACACCGCCGCTCCGCAATCACCCAAAACGACCACTCTCATCCCGTCCCCCGAGGATTTGGAGCTCCTTGTGAGCGACAAATCCTCTCCTTTTATTATCTCATAGTCCTCTTTCTCACTGGGTATACTTATTGGACGTGGATCCAGCCACGAGCATCGGTGAGGCACTTCTCGAAGCATTCAAACTCATCTGGGAGATGTACGACGACGCCCTCAAGAACATCCCCGGGGAGCACTGGAGAGCAGGGGAGATCGACTACCTGATCCCCGCCCGGCAGGTCTACCACGCCGTCGAGACCGCGGATTTCTACTCCAGCGACAGCCCGGACGATTTTCCGAGGGGGCCGAGGTTCGACTGTGGATGCTTCGACTCCCCGCCCAAGGGGCTGCCCACCAGGGAGCAGGCCCGGGAGTACCACGACGAGGTCCGGATGAAGGTGACGGATTGGATCCGGGGCATGGATGCTACTGAAATCTTGGCACGGGAGAGATCCTTCCCTTGGACCGGGAGCGCGGTCCTGGGTAGAGCCCTCTACCTGCTGGGCCACTACCGCCAGCACTTCGGGGAGCTCAACGCGGAGCTGAGGAGGAGAGGGCTGCCCAGGGTCAAGTGGGCCACCTACTGAGTCTCCGCTGGACAATGACCCGTGAGCTTTTTAGTGTCCGTTCTCCTCATAGGGGCCTGAGATGATCGGCGTACACTTACTCATAGACGGCGTCCTCCACCAAAGCGTCGACGAGGAGGTGGGCAGGCGCATCCTGTCTGAGCTCCCCGCCCTGACAGGGATGAAGGTCCTCGCGGGGCCCTACGTCGTCGAGGGGGTCCCCGAGAACCCGGGTTGGACGGGCTTCGTCATCATCGACAAGTCTCACATCTCGATCCACACGTTCTACGAGGGAAACAAAGTCTCCATCGACGTCTTCTCCTGCAAGACCTTCGACGAGGAGGTCGTGTTACGCTACCTTGAGAAGCATCTCCCCTTCAAGAAGATGAAAACCCGGATGCTGGAGAGGGCAGAAGAGTAATTCAAGCGCCCCGCGGCGGATGGGGGATGAAAAATTCTTTAACGTGCAACAGGATCGTTCCCCGAGGGATCGGTTGAGACCATGAGGCTTCTGGTGAGCGTGAAGAACAGGGCGGAGGCCCTGGAGGCGGTCGAGGGCGGGGGCCATATAATCGACGTTAAGAACCCTGACGAGGGGGCCCTGGGCGCCAACTTCCCCTGGGTCATAAGGCAGGTCAGGGAGGTGGTCCCCGACGGGATCGAGGTGAGCGCCACAATAGGGGACCTACCCAACCTCCCCGGAGCGTCATCCCTAGCGGCCCTCGGCGCCACGGTATCCGGGGTCGACTACGTCAAAGCCAGCCTCTTCGGGGTCAAGACCCCGTCGGAGGCGGCATACCTGATCGGGGGGGTGTGCAGAGCCGCCAAGGAGCATGACGAAACCACCAAGGTGATCGCTGCTGGATACGCCGACTATGCGAAGATCGGGTGCCTGAGCCCCCTCGACATTCCGGAGGTCGCCCACAAGGTGGGGGCCGACGGCGCGATGATCGACGTCAACGTCAAGACCCACGGCGGCCTCTTCCAGTTCCTGTCCGATGACGAGTTGAAGGGTTTCGTAGACGAGTCCCATGAACTCGGCTTGATCGTATGCCTGGCCGGTTCCCTGGACCTAAAGGATCTGGCGAGGGTGTT
>JADHWM010000090.1 GCA_016783485.1 Candidatus Bathyarchaeota archaeon | reverse complement strand
TGCCGGTGTCCTCTTTGTGAAGCCAATATGAGAGACCGCGCTTAACCCACTCCAGTCCCGGGGCATCCGAGCCCTCCAGGATCCTGTATCTCGGCACGATCAAGTCAGGGCTCTGAATCCATTCGACCTGCGTCCAGTCGCTGGTTGTCTCCACAACCTGTTTGATTATGTAGAGTGGATGTTGTCCCTCTACCAACTCATCAGAAGCGCCTTCAACAGAGCTGACGGGGATCGCTAGTAAATACAATATAAGTAGACTCAGGAATACAGGATGCCTTGCTTTCATGATATTCACCCTACTACCTTCGCGCGTGTAAAGTAATAGAGCCTTGAGTGTCACCTGATCTTCTGAGTCTATAACGTTTTTGAAAGTCTAATACAAAGGAACTTTATTAGATCAGACTTGACAAAGAACCCTGAAAAGAGACTCCAATGCATGATTCGCAGTGAATTTTGCTTGTAAAAAATTATTTATAATATATTTTCAACTTATTCTACATATCATAAGGTGACAAAATGAAAAGTCTAAAAGGATCACGACAGATCGCGGTCACATCTCTTGCAGTCTTGGTAGTATTATTAATGCCATTATCTTGGGCTTTGGCAGATACTTCACCGCCATATGCAGAGTGGAGCAGAACTTTCGGAGGCTCCGAAGATGATAGTGGGCTGTCTGTTCAGGAGACCAGCGACGGAGGATACATCATAACCGGGAATACATATTCCGTCAGTACCGGTGGGTGGGACGCTTATCTGGTGAAGACGGATTCCCAAGGGAGAGAGGAGTGGAACCGGACCTTCGGGGGCCCCGATTTTGATGTTGGATATTCTGTTCGGGAGACCATTGACGGGGGATACATCATAGCAGGATATACGGGCCCCATCGATGCCCCTGGGGCTCGTGCATATCTGGTGAAGACGGATTCTCAGGGGCTGGAGGAGTGGAGCAGGACCCTCGGAGACTCCCAAGATGATGGCGGGCGATCTGTTCAGGAGACCAGCGATGGAGGATACATCATAACCGGGCATGCGATTCCCTTCGGTGCCGATGCAACTGATGTTTATCTTGTGAAAACGGATTCGCAGGGGTTGGAGGAGTGGAGCAGGACCTTCGGAGGCTCCAGCACGGATGAAGGTTATTCTGTTCAGCAGACCAGCGACGGAGGATACATCATAACAGGGACTACATGGTCCTTCGGTGACGGTGGGGGAGATGTTTACCTTGTGAAGACGGATTCGCAGGGGCTGGAGGAGTGGAGCAGGACCTTCGGGGGCTCCGATTTTGATGTTGGATATTCTGTTCAGGAGACCCGCGATGGAGGATACATCATTGCAGGCGTGCGCGACGGAGTATACACCCCACCAATGACTCTGCGGACCAACGAAGCCGTTTTCGGTGATGTTTATCTTGTGAAGACTGATTCTCAGGGGCTGGAGGAGTGGAGCAGGACCTTCGGAGGCTCCGAAGATGATGGTGGGCGGTCTGTTCAGGAGACCAGTGATGGAGGATACGTCATAGCAGGGTGGACTTATTCCTTTGGTAGCGGTGAGGGAGATGTTTACTTTGTGAAGACTAATTCGCAAGGGACAGAGGGGTCGAGCCTGACCTTCGGAGGCTCCAGCACGGATGAAGGTTATTCTGTTCAGGAGACCCGTGACGGAGAATACATCATAGCTGGAATTACATGGTCCTTCGGGTCCGGTGGGGTTGATGTTTATCTTGTGAAGACTGATCATTTGTGGAGCGAGAGCGAAGAGGAACCTATCACTCCACCTCTACCTCCTTTAACGCCTATGCTCTCCAATCTTGCCATTACTCCAGCAGAGATCGAGAGTGGAGATGTAGTCACCATAAGCTTGGACATTGAAAACATCGGCAACCAATCATTCACCTATGTAGTCACCTTGCAGATAGGTGAACTCAAACTGCTGATCGACGTCAAACTGGAAGCCTACGAATCAACGACAGTATCACAAACGATAACACATGACATCCCCGGAGACTACCTTGTCTCTGTCGATGGGCTCACTGGAAGCTTCACGGTGAAGGCTCCTCCAAAGCCTGCCGAGTTCGAATTCTCGGACCTCCGGATCTTCTATCCCGGGGTGACCCCCCCGGAGGTGGAGGCGGGTCAGACCGTGACCGTAATCGTGTCTATTGAGGCTGAGAACGTGGGTGAGCAGGAGGGAGGTCGCACAGTTGAGCTTAAGGTGGATGGAGAGGTGATTGACTCGAAGGAGGTGCCCCTTGAGGGCGGGGCATCGGAAACGGTCCTCTTCGAGTTGACGAGGGGCGAGGGAATCTACGAAGTGGAGGTGGAAGGGTTCACGGAAAGCTTAACGGTCAATACCCAGCCAGAGCCTGAACCTGAACAGGGTGGAATTCCCGGATTCCCCACTCTAGCAATTGTTATTGGGGTACTCCTATCCCTGTTCATCCTCCAGAAGATTCAGAGTTGACAAAGAACTCTGAATACGACTCTTTTGATGAATAAACAGGTGAAGAAACACTGGAACCAGTGAATCGGGATAGGGGGAGAGGAGGGGTCACACAGGCCTGTATGAAAACACAGCCAAGGCCGAAAGCAACGAGAAAACAGCTCCGATGCGATCCGATTCCAGGCAAAAACGTGTCCTAAGCAACATATTCCAAGAAAAAGCAAACATAAACACCCCCCGCGCGGTCAAAGAAGGGATCATCTAGGCATACAGATAATAAACTAACCGTAAATCGAGGATGCCCAAGAAATCACAAACGCCCAACCAATATTCTCCGCACGTGTTTGAATTCCACAATCATTAAATCAAAACCTCAATTCCATCGGAACGCAAACCCATTCACCCACACCATTCAGAGCAGGAGTGGATACGATGGCAAACAAATACAAGGTGGCAGTCCTCCCAGGAGACGGCATAGGCCCAGAGGTCACCTCAGAAGCCGTGAAGGTCCTCGACGCCACGGAGCTCGACATCGAACTGCTCCACTGCGACATCGGCGGGAGCGCCTACCTCAGGAACGGCGACCCCCTACCCCCGGAATCCATCGAGGCCTGCAAGGAAGCCGACGCAGTCCTACTCGGGGCCGTGGGCCACGACTACGTCGCCTACGACATCCCCAGGAGGGTCCTCATCCACCTGAGGCTCGACAACGACGCATACGCAAACATCCGCCCCCTCAAACGCTACCCCCGGAAAGGAGAACCCCCCCGCCCCAAGTGGGAAAGGGATATCGACCTCGTCATCGTCAGGGACAACGCCGAGGGATTCTCCCTCCAGCACTCGGGAATGCTGGCGAAGACCCTGGGAACCGACCGCAGAGTCATAACCCAATACGGCGCCCAGAGGATAATTCGATACGCCATGAAATATGCCCTCCAACACAACAGGAAAAAGATCACATGCGTCGACCAGAGCCACTGGCTCTACAGCGACAAATTCTTCAGGAGCGTATTCGACCGGCTCCTGGAAGACCACGAGACCCTTGAACGGGGGTACCAGCACGTGGATGTCGCAGCCATGATGCTCGCGAGCCGCCCAGAGGATTTCGACGTCATCGTCACGCCTGACATCTACGGGGACATCCTCTCGGCGGTTGTGATCAGCAAGATCGGCGGCGTGGGCATGGCGCCCTCAGCCTGCATCGGCGACAGCTTCGCCTATTTCGAGCCCATCCACGGCACGGCGTGGGACATAGCCGGGAAAGGAGTAGCCAACCCCCTGGCGTCAATCCTATCGGCTGGACTCATGCTGGAATATCTGGGGGAGGACCAGGAAGCCCGAGTCATCGAAGACGCCGTAGGTATCCTCGTAGCGGAAGGAGAGACGCTGACCTCAGACCTCGGTGGGAGCTCCGGTACGGCAGCGGTCGGCGATAGGGTCGTGGAAAAGATGCAATCAGTTAAGGACGGGGAGATTCTCCTCCTCCATGACCCTCTGGAGGCGGTCGGCTCCCCGGATAGGGGGGCATAAGGCAAGATAACTTCAAGTCAGCTTTCTAGAACGGGACATTTATTCCCCATAATCAATTAAAACCAGTTTTATCACGTATTTCATCATTATACCTATATTTTAAATCATATTCTATAAAAAATCGAGATTTAAGGATGTAATCAAACTATTCATCAGTATACCGAAGTAAACTTTAAATAATAGAGGTATACCCTGGTATACTCAGATAATATGTCCTCAAGGAACATGACGGTGGTCTCCGCAAAGATACCCGCCGAGCTCGCAGAGAAACTGGACAGATTCTGCACGGACCACAACATCAACAGGGCGAGACTCATCAGGATACTCCTCGAGGAGGCCATCGAGCAGGGGATGGTCTCGGCGAAGCCCTCCCTCGAGCGGGCCATGAGGATCAGGAACGACTTCATCTCCCTCCTCCTCGATGTCAGGGACACTCTGGACACACTCTTAGAGGAGACGTCGGGATCTGCCGGAATGGTCGTATCATAGGGTGAAAAATGTGGACATCCGAAAAAGAGAGCTCGCCATCATCACCCTCTTCGTCCTGGGATGCATCGTCGACCACATAACCACATACTACGGCCTAAAGCTCCCCTCCATCATCGAGTCGAACCCCCTCGTGATCGAGCTGATCAACGCGGGCATCTGGAACCTCTTCGAGCTCGCCATCATAATAACGGGCGCGGGATCGGCTTTCGTGATCTTGCTGGATAGCTCCAAGGAGTTGGTGTTACTGTCGATGGCTGCCCTAGGATCCGTGGGGATTATCAGGATGTATGCAGGATTACTAAACATCATATTAATTTCAAACATTATAAGTTAAAAATAATCAGAAAGAACTTTTAAAACGATCTAAAAAAAGTATCAATAACACCCAATAAATCGCAAATTACATTTATCCATAACGTAAATAAAAAGAGAAAACAGCTCCGATCCGATTCCAGGTAAAAACGTGCTCCTAAACATCATATTCCAATAAAAATACCCAGCATGAACGACGCGAAACCATATCCGCGACAGACCCCACACGATGCAGGGAGGATGTCTGAAACCTCTCCTCTGCCTCCCCCCCTGATACCGGATAGTGGGCCATCCTATGAGACCTACCACGATATCCAGAATAGATACGCCTGGAGGAGTCAACATAGTTAATTACAGGTAATTATACATAATTACATATAACTACCCATAACCACCAGTAACAAAGAACATGTAACATCTAAACAAACGAAAGTCACATACGTCCATAACGTAAATAACAAGCGAAAACCCACCAAATTAAAGATGACCAAAAGGCAATACATGGCGGTCATCGCAGGCCCCATCGCCGTCATCGCAATAATAGTATCGATTCTCAACACAGGCCTCCTCGAAACACCGGACGACCGCATCGAGAACATCAAGATCGAGGTCACATACTCGGGCTCCTGGGAAGGCGTGCTCTACAACAACGAGGAAATGCAGAGAATCTCGGGATTCACGAGGAAAACGATCATCGTGTTCAGGCCCAACGACGAAGAATGGACCCTCTCATTCGAGGCCGAGAAGAAAGACGACTCATCAAGCCAGCTGAAAGCAGTCGTTAAACTCATCGACGGAACAAGACTGGGGGAGTCCCAGACCGTGGACCCCTACGGGAAAATCTCCCTCACACTGGCCATAGGATAAACAGCACTCCAACCCACACAACGAAAAAACTCCCCTAAGCCATCCCCGCAACAGACGTGTGACCGTCGAAACCATTTTCACCGGAGAAAAACAAGGCTACACCCAGTGAACCCGATGGTCAAGATCGATGTCGTGATGCTCATCTCGGGACTCGACGAGGAGGCCATGGAGAAACGGCGGGAGTCCCTCGCAATCCACGCCTCGCCCGGAACGGAGCTCAGGCTCGTGACCACGAGAAACGCCCCGCCCTCGGTCGAGTCCCAGGCCGAGATGGAGCTCGCAGCTCCTGGGATCCTCCAGAGAGTAAAGGAGAGCGAGAGGGAGGGGGCTGACGCTGTAATCATCTGGGGAGGCCACGACCCGTCTCTGACGGCATCTAGGGAACTGGCCTCCATCCCCGTCCTGGGGCCCGGGATGGCATCCATGCACCTCGCCTCCATCCTCGCCGACAGATTCGGGCTGCTGGTTCAACTCCCTGAGGTGCTCGGCATCTCCAGACGCCAGGTTAGAGACCTTGGGCTCCAGGACAGATGCGCAGGGATACACGCGGTGGGCATCCCCGTGCTGAGACTCCGCAGACCCGAGAGCTTCGAGAGAGTCAGGAAAACCGCCGTCCAAGCCGTGGAGAACGGGGCGGACGCCATCTGCTTCGGATGCATGGCCCTCAACGATCACGCCTCCAGGCTCTCCGAGAGCCTCGGGGAGACCCACCCCGGCGTCCTGGTGATCCACCCGGCGATGGCGGTCATCCGACTCGCGGAACTCCTCGTGGGGATGGGCCTCAGCCACAGCAAGAGGAGCTACCCCCTCCCACTGAAAGAGATCGTTTTTCCTGACTAGCGCGCGGATAACGCTCGAGGATTTAGAAAGATGGAGGGCCCTCCCTCCAACCCCGCCTACGCCGAAGGCCTGAGACACGCAGGCAGGTTTCCCCGGGCTTTGTGATGCCGGACGCATTCGCAGCACGTCCCCTTCCTCTCGCAAGTTGTTTTCGTGCATACGCAGGGGTCTAGATTGATAGTTAGATTGGGACATTCGACCATCATGATGAGCCGATTCGTCTCTGTGGGATTAAAAATGTTTCCTGAGGAAACAGACTTTGATGGAGAATAGACGGAAAAACACCCTTTGACGCCCGGAGATTTTCCAGGAGAATCTCGAAAATAGGATAAAAACGATTGAAGGGTTCCACGGCGTCACTTTTTCTGGTGGGGGATCATGCACAGGAATTTCAGCTCCCCGTCCCCCGTGTTCTTGAACTGGTGAGGCTCATCGGGGGGGACGTAGACGACGGCGCCCGCCTCGAACTCCTCGACCTCCTCTCCCCCCTGGATGGTGCCCGATCCCTCCAGGATGTAGGCCTCGTGCTCCCACGGATGGGTGTGCTGGGGGGTCGAGCCCCCTGGCGTCACTGTGAACTGCCTCATCGCAAAGTTGGGGGCCCCCGTCTCCTCTGTGATGAGCCACCTGACCTTCACTCCGTCTGCGGGGGCGGGAACCTCCTCCTCCTCGATCGCCTCGTTTGGATACGTCTTCATGCCTAATCCTCCCCGGGAGAAATCACTTAAAGTTAATGGTGGCTACTTCGCCAGATCCACGAAGCCCCCGCCGACGTCCTTGGCGAGATCGGAGACTCTTAGCCGCATCACGGAGTGGGGTGTCCCGGCGGCGGCCCAGACGTCATCGAACCTCGCGAGGGAGGAGTCCAAGAGGACAGCGACGCCTGGCTCGTGGGCGAAGGGGGGTACTCCCCCGATGACGTATCCCGTTCCGTTCCTGACGGCATCGGCGTCGGCAATTTTAGCCTTCCACCCCAGATGCTCGGAGAGCTTCTTGGGGTCCACCCTCTTGTCCCCGGAGATCACCACGACGACCGGGCCGTCCCCGGTGAACACTATCGACTTGGCTATCTGGGCGACCTCGCACCCGAGGGAGTCCGCGGCCATCTGGGACGTCCTGGTGGACGAGTCCAGGGTCACGACCTCGGTCTCTAT
>JADHWM010000089.1 GCA_016783485.1 Candidatus Bathyarchaeota archaeon | reverse complement strand
GCCCCTCCGCCGGGAGAACCCACAGCCCTGGCGATCACCCCGAGATCCCCGAATCTGGAACTAAACTCCTCGATGGTTATTGGAGACGAGATAACCCTACACTAGCGGTCGACCCTGATCCCGGGGCTCATGTAGTCGACGAGGCAGACGCACATGAACCTGCAGCCCAGGTTCCTCAAGGCCTCCACCCTGTGTGTCCCGTCGAGGACCACCAGAGACTCCCTGCCCACGATGACTGGAGACTTTAGGATTCCGGATCTCTCGATCTCCTCCATGAACGCATAAAAGCTCCCGGAGATTGTCTCCTCGTGGAGAAGCAGCTCATCGATCTCGACCAGGGCGATATCGAGGTGGATCCCGTCGCCATCAATCGTGTATGAGACGGGACGGGAGGCGCTCAAGATGTATCAAGGGGAATAGATTGATTGGGTAATATTATAATGGAGTGAGACGAAGGGGCCCGGTCTATTGAAAGAGATTAATACTCCTGGGTAGCCTCGAATTTCATGATCCGGGTTACGTAGCCGGCGATCTTGTTCCTCAGCTTCTTGGACACGTCTAGGCCGATCTCTTTGAGGAACTGCTTGTTCGGCTCGAACTCCGTCGTTAAGCTCCTCTCGTACCTGTCGACGAGTGTGTTGCTGATCCGCTTGACCATCTCCGTCCGTACTTTACCCATTTCAGCCACCGTGTCAGGTTTCCAGCCTATGCGCAGATATGGGAACCTCTCCGAGTTTTAAAGATTACCCTCTCATTCGAGCCGCTTATCCGACCGCCTCCCGACCGCTAAGGATGAGAAATGCAACCGTTTCTGATGCTCAAGTGGAGACCCTCATGACAAAACGGTATTAGGACTTCAACCCATGAATATCAAAAAAATCACGACGGGGGATCTGCAGAGAAAATCAAAAGGAAATAACATTCGTTATCGGGGCTCTTACGGTCGATAACTTCCTATGGAGATGTGACTCTAGGAAAGAAGCCTTTACCTGAACCTCTTGGGAAAAATGGGAGAAAGCATTAAATATTTCCCGAGAAGAAACATGAAAATAGAAGGGTCTCAAATGACGAACGAGATTAAGGTTGCGCCGATGCACAAGCTCATAAAAAGGGCCGGAGCAGCGAGAGTGAGCGAGGAAAGCGCCACAGCCCTCGGCAGGGCCCTCGAGGAGATCGGCGTCAAGGTGGCCAAGGAGGCCATCGATTACGCTCGACACGCCGGCCGGAAAACCGTGAAAGCCAGGGACATCGAGATCGCAGCGAACAAGGTCTTAGGCCGATAGGATAATATATTTCCCGCCCGGGGTCTATGGTTGAACCGGCATGCGATCCATAGAGTGTGATATTGTTGTCGTGGGCGCTGGGCCCGCGGGAAGCCTCGCGGCGAGGATCGCGGCGGAGAATGGGGCCTCGACGATTCTTCTCGAGGAGCATCCCAAAGTGGGGTACCCTATCTACTGCGCTGAGGGCCTCAGCCTCGGAGGGCTCAAGGACGCAGGGGTCGATCCGAAGCCCCCCGTCGTGTGCCAGGAGATAACCAAGGCAAGGGTCTTCGCCCCCAACCGAGACTTTGTTGAGCTCACGAGCACGGACTGGAAGGGATACACCCTCAACAGGGAGGTCTTCGACAGCCTTCTGGCCGAGATGGCGGTTGAGGCCGGGGCGGACCTCCTCACGAGCACCAAAGCTACCGATTTGCTCAAAGAGGATGGCACCGCCGTGGGCGTGAAGGCAGTCTCAGGCGAGGAGACCCTTGAGATATCTGCGAAAGTGGTCATTGGAGCTGACGGCCACGCCTCCATAATCAGGAGGAAGGCCGGGCTCGGAGAATGGTTCCCCGATGTCGTCACGTGTGCCCAGTACCGGCTTGGGGGTCTCGAGCTCGAGGAGCCGGGAGTCAATGAGTTCTACCTGGGCAGGGCGGTCTCTCCAGGCGGCTACGCATGGGTCTTCCCAAAGTCCGCCGAGGTGGCCAACGTAGGCCTCGGGGTCCGCAAGATCCACACGGAATCCCCCATAAAGTACCTTAAGCGGTTCGTCGCAAACGACCCCCGCTTCAAGGACGCCGAGATCCAGTTGGTGAACGGGGGCATCTGCCCTGTCTCGGGGGTTCTCGAGAAAGTTGTAAGCGACGGGCTGATGCTCACCGGAGACTCTGCGGGCCAGCTGATACCCGCAACGGGGGCGGGCATACATTCTGGATTAGAGTCGGGAAAGATAGCAGGAGAGGTCGCGGCAAAGGCCGTGGAGGAGGGGAACGTCTCCGCGGAGCGGCTTTCGGTGTACGAGGAGAGGTTCGACAGTTACTGGGGGGAGAGGATCAGGGACAGTCGCAAGGTCGTCGAGATGCTGGACAAGTTCTCAGACGAGAACCTGAACATCCTCGCGAAGGTGATGACCAACGAGGACGTGCTTAACCTTGCGAATGGCACATCGGTGGCCCGGACCCTCACAAGGATCGTAGCGAGGTCCCCCAAGGGGATCATCAATCTAATGTCAGCCTATCTCAAGCAATAATCATCGCAAGTGCGCCTTTTCCCAATTGTTCGGCCTCCCCAAGCTAGGCTGAATAGTAGAAAACATTTATATTCCGACCATAGATGAGATTCGTACTTAGTATCTGGTTTGGAGAATGATAATATGGCATATTTGACCAGACAACCCGTGTTGATTCTGAAGGAAGGGACTGAGCGGAGCCGTGGCCGCGACGCCCGCAAGTCGAACATGACTGCGGCGCAGGTCATCGCCGAGGTGCTCAAGACGACCCTGGGGCCTAGGGGCATGGACAAGATGCTCATCGACAGCCTCGGGGACATCACCATCACCAACGATGGCGCCACCGTGCTCGACGAGATCGATGTCCAGCACCCCGCCGCGAAGATGATGATCGAGGTCGCCAAGACCCAGGACGACGAGGTCGGCGACGGAACCACCACTGCGGTAATCTTCGCAGGGGAACTCCTCAAGAAGGCTCAGGAACTCCTGGAGCAGAACATCCACCCATCCATCATCATCGCGGGATACCAGAAGGCATCCGATAAGGCCCTCGCCAAACTCGAGAAGTTGGCCATCGACGTCGACCTCGACGACAGGGAGACCCTCATGAAGCTCGCTAACACCTCCATGAGGAGCAAGACGGTCTCCAGCGCCAGGGAGCACCTCTCCGGTATCGTGATCGACGCGATACTGCAGATCATCGAGGAGAGGGATGGCGAGATCATCGCCGATGTCGACAACGTTCAGATCGTCAAGAAGGTGGGTAAGAGCCTGAACGAGACGGAGCTCGTCAAGGGGATCATCATCGACAAGGAGGCCGTCCACGACGGGATGCCCAAGAAGGTGGAGAACCCCAAGATCGCCCTCATCGACGCCGCCATCGAGGTGGAGAAGACCGAGTTCGACGCGGAGATCAGGATCCGGAGCCCTGATGCCATCAAGGCCTTCCTGGACCAGGAGTCCGAGATGCTCAAGAAGAAGGTCGACGACATCGTCTCGAGCGGCGCCAAGGTCCTCTTCGCCCAGAAGGGGATCGACGACGTAGCCCAGCACTTCCTAGCCAAGGCCGGTGTGCTCGCCGCGAGGCGGGTCAAGAAATCCGACATGGAGAAGCTCGCCAAGGCGACGGGCGCCAAGATCGTCTCCAACCTCTCCGACCTCAAGGACGCCGACCTGGGCACCTGCGAGGTCGTCGAGGAGAGGAAAGTGGGCGACGACAAGATGATCTTCGTGGAGGGTTGCAGCGACCCCAGGGCCGTTGCCATCTTCGTCCGTGCGGGCCTCGAACGAATGATCGACGAGGCCGAGCGGGCCCTGAACGACGCACTCTTCGTGATCAGCGACGTCGCCGAGCTCCCCAAGATGGTGCCCGGTGGTGGAGCCATCGAGACGGAGCTCTCCAAGGCCGTGCGATCCTACGCGACCCAGGTCGGGGGCAGGGAGCAGCTCGCCATCGAGGCGTTCGCGGACGCCCTCGAGGTAATCCCCAGGACCCTCGCCGAGAACGCGGGGCTCGACATCCTAGACTCCATGGTCGCCATCAAGGCCGCCCACGACAAGAAGGGGGGCTCCTCGATGGGGGTCAACGTCTACGACGAGGGAGTCATCGACATGCTCGAGCAGGGCGTCGTCGAACCCATGGCTGTGAAGCTCCAGGCGATCAAGTCGGCGGTCGAGGTGTCAGCGATGATCCTCAGGATCGACGACGTCTTAGCCGCAACTTCCCCGGGCGGCATGGGAGGCCCAGGTGGCCCCCCCGGCGACATGCCCGACATGGACGACATGTAACACCCAACCTTTGATTTATCGGGTTTTGAGCCCGAACACTTTTTCTTTTATTCACCCTATTTAGCTATTGAAATCTAGGTGTAAACAGTTTGTTGAAAACGAACAAGGACAAGCTCGTGAAGATGTCGGTAATCGGTGAGGTGGTGAGCCCGGTGGTGGGCTCCGCCGTCTACAAGGTCTCCGCCAACGGGGAACCCATGATCCTCCCCGGAGTAGGGGGAATCACATACAACGTGAGGGTGGGGGACCTCGCCACGGGCTGGATGGCGGATCACGTCGAGCCCGGCGTGAGCCTCGAGAACAGGGTCTCCGACTCCCGGATGCCCCAAGCCCAGAGCAGGGCCCTCAACGTGTTGAGTTGCATAGGGAACGAGGCGACGGTGGTCAAGGGGGACGCCAAAGGGGAGAAGGGGGTCGTCGTGGGGAAGCACGGGGGCATCGAGCACGTGATGACAGATTTCCAGCCCGAAGTGATGGAGAAGCTCGTCATCGAGGATAAGGTCATGATCAAGGCTTACGGGGTGGGGCTCAAGCTCCTGAATATCCCAGAGGTGAAAACCTATAATCTGAGTCCCAGGTTCTTGGAGGCCATCGACCCCAAGATCGCCAGCGGGAAGCTGGAGGTCCCGGTGACCCACGTGGTGCCCGCTGCGATCATGGGCTCGGGTCTGGGACGGAGCCACGTCTCCTCCGGGGACTACGACATCACCCTGTTCTGCAAGGAAACGGTGAAAGAGTACGGACTCGAGGACTTGAGACTGGGGGACCTCGTCGCGATCGCCGACGCCGACCACAGCTACGGCCGGATCTACAGGAAAGGGGCTATAAGCGTGAGCATCGTGACCCACAGCGACTGCGTCACCGCGGGCCACGGGCCGGGGACGACGACCCTCTTCACATCGAAAACAGGGGCGATCGAACCTGTGATCGATGCCGACGCGAACATTGCGAAGATCCTCGGGCTCAGAGACGATCTCTAGCCCCCATCCGATGCAATGTTTTTATTTGGGCTCAGGATATTGAGTGTAGCCTTTGCTCCTGTCGTCTAGTCCGGCCAAGGATTCTGGCCTCTCGAGCCAGAGATCCCGGGTTCAAATCCCGGCGGGAGCACCACGCTCAACCAGACCTTTGTTCCTCGAGGCCTAGGAGGGCCCTTTGATTATCATGTCGAGGAGCGCCAGCCGTCCGCTCCTCTCCTGTTCGAGTGCCCGGAGCAGGGCGGATTCCACCTCAGCCGGATCCTTCACGACCTCAGCGTACCCCCCGAAGGCCTCGGTCAGCTTCACGTAGTCGGGTCTAGGTATGTCGACCCCGTAGTATTTTCCCTCCTTCACGGAGTATCCCTTGGGGTAGTACATGGAGTGCTGCTTCATCGCTGCGTAGGACCTGTTGTCGAAGAGGACCGTGAGGAAGGGGATCTGGTACTCCTGGGATAGCCCGAAGCAGGCGTGGACCGGGTTGTAGTTGAAGCTGCCGTCCCCCTCTAGGGCGATCACCGTCTTCCCCGGGTCCGAGAGCTTCACCCCGAGGCTCACCCCTAGCCCCTGCCCTAGCCCCGAGTGGACCACGGGACCCATCGCCTGGAAGTGGTTCCCGGGCTGTACCCTGTTCGCCTCGATGTACCTGCTCACGAGTACGCCGTGGGTGATGGTCTCGTGGACTGTGCGGGTGTCCCCGTCCAGAACCTTGTTGATGACGTAGCAGAGCCACCGGGGATCGATGGGCACATCGTCCCGGGCTTCGAGAGCCTCCCTCTCCCAATCCTCCCTGAGCTTGTTATGCTCGGCCTCCCACTTGTTCCGCATCTCCAGTAATTTGCCTGGTGAAATGGCCATATCCTCCCCGAGTTCCTCGATGAGGGCTGGCAAAGCCAGAGCCGAGTCCGCAGCGACCAGCATATCAGCAGGATATGTGTAGGAGGGATACTTCCCCTGGAGGGGGTCGAGGTCCATGAAGACGATCTTGGCCTTGCTAGTCTCCCTGATGCTTGTAGGCGGATACCACGGGGGCCAGCTGCTGCTGTCGATTACCAAGATCAGGTCAGATTCAGCTGAATATGGCGCGATGCTGTAGCCCATGTGCATCGGGTGATCAGTGGGGAAGTTCATGTAGCCGGGGGTCTCGAAGACGGGCATGGAGAGGAGATCGGCGAGCTCCACGAGGGAGGAGACAGCGCCATGGTTCCTTCCAAGATGCCTTGTATAAACCAGGGGCGACTCGGCCTCGGCGAGCAGCTCGGCCAGCTTCCGTATCGCCGCAGGGTCTGCCTGGATCCTTGAGGGCCTGGGCTTCCTCTCGGGCATCCTCATCCTGGTGACTTTCTCGAACATCAGCTCCCTAGCCAAGCCGAGGACGACCGGGCCCTGGATATCTGAGGAAGCTATGTCGAAGGCCCTGGCCAGGATATCGAGGATGTTCACGTTCGTGGTTGGGGTGCTGCTCCATTTCACGTAGGGCTCCACGACCCTGGGCTGCCCCCCAACCTGTGTGAAGGACATGTAGTGGGACCCGGGGGTGCCCCCGTGGACCTCCCTGTCGTGGGTCCAGGCCTGCCCCACGATGAGGACCACGGGCAGGTTGTCGGCGTGGAGGGCCCTGAGCTCCATCGCGCCATGGAGGAGACCCACGAGGACGTGGGTGAGGACCACCTGAGGCCTCCCCGTAGCCATAGCGTACCCCTTGGCCATGGTCAGCGAGACGGCTTCGTGCCTAGTGTTGATGTAGAAGGGCTTCTTCCCCTGAGAATTGTACTTAGCGAGGTACTCCCAGAGGGGGACGAACTCGGTCCCCGGGGAGCTGAAGATGTAGTCCACGCCGTACCTGTTGAAGAGCTCGACGTATCCCTCGGCGGCTCCCTCGACCTCTATCTCCTCCACACGTAATCCTCCAGAGAATGACTGAAATCTGGTTTCCATGGATTTAAAACCCTTCCACAGGAAGAGGGAACGCTACATGGATCACGGTGACAATTTTATTACAGTTGAAACAGTATACATTCCTTGAGATGAATGCTGAAACGAGAGTCCACGGTTACATCGAGGAGCGCACGGATGAGATAGTCGAGTACCTGAGGAGCCTCATCGCGATCCCGACCCAGGCAGTGCCCGGGGAGAACTATGACAAGATAGCCAACTATGTCGGGGAGAAGCTGAGCGGGCTCGGGTTCGAGACCGCGGTCTACGACGCCCCTGACGACTACATGGAGACCTCGGGGAGGGACATCCTGGGTCTCGATGGGCCCAGGAGCAACCTGGTCGCCACCCTCCGGCGGGGAGGCGGACCCACACTCCACCTGAACGCCCACACGGACACGGTCCCCGTGACCCCGGAGGGATGGACCGTCGACCCCTTCGCTGGCACCATCAAGGACGGCAGGGTCTACGGCAGAGGGGCCTGCGACGACAAGGGGGAGCTCGC
>JADHWM010000023.1 GCA_016783485.1 Candidatus Bathyarchaeota archaeon | reverse complement strand
GCATCAAATAAGAAGCCTTGGCATTTCGTGACTGTCACGGAGAGAGACACCTTGAACCGCTTGGCTGACGCCCACAAATACGCCAAGATGCTTCAAGAGGCACCCCTATGCGTCGTCGTATGTGGAGACGAGTCTGTGTCCCCACGCTTCTGGGAGCAGGACTGTTCGGCGGTCACCCAGAACATCCTCTTGGCAGCTCAGGCTCTAGGTTTGGGCTCGGTCTGGTGTGGAGTACATCCCAGCGAGGAAAGGGTGCGAGATATCAGCGAGATACTCGGGATAACTGCTCCCGTTAAGCCTCTCAACCTCATCGCGATAGGCTATCCCGCTGAGAAGAAGGAACCTCGAACACAGTACGACGAATCACGGATCCATAGGGAACATTGGTAGGGCTTCAGAGCCTCACTTTTTTTCTGGATCACAGGATTTTTATTTTCTTTTTTTAAAGGGATAAAGTCCATACCCCGTTTGGATTCCCCCTCTAGTTGTGCGACTCTGCGACGAACTCCGTGAAGAAGTTTGCATTGACCGTGCCCACCGCCACGGCAACGGGCTGACCGATGTTATCCCTGTAGATCATGGGGGGCATCTTCACGTAAACGATAATGGTGGCCCCTGACCCGAAGTGGATGCTGCCGGTTGCCTGCGTATAGTTATACCCGTCTATCAATACCGAGGAGCCCGAGAGGGACCCCCATGAAAAAGGGTCGAGGTCGCTGTAGAGCAGTGTAGGTTCCGATGTCCTGTTCACCGTGTGGAAGTAGACGTCCAGCCAGTCCATCTCCCATCCCCGGACATCTATGAGCTCTATCGACGTGCTCTTACCCCCCAGGTTGTGGAGCTTGAAAGCCGCGACTCCCCGATCAGTGCCATTGCTGAGCCCCTCCACCCAGACATGGGTCTTATAGAATCGAAGATTCTCCTGGCCGGCGCTATTGACCCTGGCTCTCGTGAGGCCGCTCGTGAACGACGTGGCGGTGAGGGCGAGGAGCACCCCAAAAGTGAGGAGGATGAGGGTGGTCACGACATTCGTGAGCCCCCTTCTCCGACGTAATCTACTGCGAAACAAAATGGACATGATTACCCGCGATAATCTTCTAGTAAATATAAAGATTCAGAACAACTTTCACTGTCCCGTATTCTTAGCCCGTGAAGCCTATCGATTCTCTGGACAGATTATGTTCACCGTAAATCCGGTCCCGTAAACCAGTGTACCAATAACTACCAACACTCCGGAGTATCACAGACAAGGTTTATCTCAATCCCCCTTGAGGCATGTACCCGTGAGACCCCTCATCGTGGATGCCCTCGCCTACGGCAGAGGAAAGAGGCAGGCGACACGAGACGTCATCGGTGCGGGCCCTCGATCCATCGCCGGGGTCCTGGAATCTACCGGGATCGAACCAAGGATCGCTCCCGTCGAGGCGGCACTTGGAAGAGCCTTCAATCTATCGGCTTATAACCTGCTAATGGTGAGCGGGATGACCTCCGATATCCCCACCGTCAGGAAAATGATGAGGCGATGGAGAAAGGAGTCAGAGGGACCCGCCCTCATCGGTGGCCCCGTGGCTTCAGATGCTGAGATCCTTCGAAGAGTCGACGCAGACTTGGCTGTGACTGGGGAGGGAGAGCTCGCCCTTTTGGAGCTCCTGAGTCTGGGTCTAAACGAGGGGATAATCCCTGGAGAGGATGAGCTGTCCTCGGTCAAGGGAATAATTTACGGGACGGATGCCGAAACCCAAGTCAACCCCCTCCGGCCGAGGATGGGCCGCATAGAATACGACGAGCTCACCCCGTCGACACGAACCATCTCCAGTTATCCTCTCTTTCGAGCCGCCAGGGTCTACGTTGAGGTTCTAAGGGGATGTAGCAACTATCATCGAGCTCAGGGAGCCCTTCCCGAGGAGACCTGTGATGCATGCAATCTCTGCCGCTCCGGAGGATTGGAGACAAGATACTATTGCCCCCATGGCGTGCCCCCTGGCTGCGGGTACTGCTCGGTTCCCAGCCTTTTCGGCCCTCCCAAAAGTCGCTCCGTCGAGAAAATACTGGAAGAGGTAGAGAGACTCCTCCTGGAGGGAGTCCGTAGAGTGGTTCTGAGCGCCCCGGGGTTCCTCGACTATGGCCGGGACCTCCTGGTCGAACCCGAACCCCTCACCGATCCCCGAAGCCCCCAGCCAAACTACGACGCCTTGGAGAGACTGCTCTCGAGACTCTCAAATCTGGCGCCCATAGCTGAGGGAGAGGCATCGTTGATGATCGAGAACCTCAAGGGAGACCTCGTCACGGAAAGGGCCGCCAAAGTCCTGGGCCAGTATTTATCGGGGACTCCCGTCAACATCGGCTTCGAGACAGGCTCGGATATTCATAGTCGTCAGATAGGGCGCTCGTCTACGCCGAGGGAGAATCTCTACGCCGTGAGGCGGCTCAGGAAGGCCGGGCTCAAGCCTTACGTCTATTTTGTCAACGGTCTGCCGGGGCAAAACGAGGGAACGGTCAAGGCGACGGTCAGCGCCATCGATGACAGCGTGGCTGCGGGGGCTTCGAGGATCATTCTCTACCGCTTTCAGCCGCTTCCCATGTCGGCTTTCCAGGATTTACCCCGGGCCCCCCCTGCTGCAAGGGATCCGCTCAGCAACAGGGTCCACGATGCGGCGGTGAGGGCCAACTCTAGGCTCAAGGAGAAACTGATCGGATCTCGAATCAGGGTCGTTGTTGCGGAGCCATACTCGCGGGACCGCAGGTTTCACGTCGCCTACCCTATGCTCCATGGACCCGTCGTGCTGGTTGAGCAGGCTCAGGGTCTGGAAGGGGAGGTTTTGGATGTGGATGTTTCAGGCGTAGCCTCGGACAGGGTCGTAAAAGGAACCCTTGTGAGATAGACCCCCGCGAAAAGCGTGAATCTGTCGGTCAGAAGGATTGAGAAATAACTTCCATACTTTTCTCAACGAGACTAAGAAACGCTTGAATATCCTTCTTTTTAGTCAAACTCGTAAATCAAAGCGTTTATCAAATACGGTATGTTTTAAAGAAAGCCTGAAAGTTGTTAATTGCATCGGAGGAATCCCATGGACGAACAAGAGAAAACCGAAGCCCCTGAGCCCCAGAGCGGTCCAAGCTATGAGTGTGTACGCTGTGGCCGTCGGGTCGAGTTCCAGGAGCTTGAGCGATACATCTCATTCCGCTGCCCATTCTGTGGATACCGCATATTCCGGAAGGTGCGAGCTCCCATCGTGAAGCACATCAAGGCGATATAGAGGCCGATCGACCGTGTCAAGAAAGGCGAAATCGGACGAAGAAAAGCGAGCAGACCTGATCATAAAGTACAGGAACCTGAAGGTGGAGTCTAAGGAACCTGAAGATCAGCAAATAACTTATCATCTCAGCCGGGGCGACGAGACATTCATTTTGCAGGTTCTCCTCGACCAGAAAACCATCGGCATCGGCTTCGTCCGGGAGCTCAAGGACCTTGTCGTGGAGGCTGAAGCGACGAAGGGGATCCTCGTGGGGGGCGGCAAATACACCTATTCGGCCAAGGCCAACGCGCCAAAGCTAAAAGTGGAGCTGATACCTCCATCCCTGCCCACATTCGATCTCTTCGAGCACCAGTACGTCTCCCCGGCCGAGCTAGTGAGCGAGGAGGGCAAGCAGGCACTCCTGGAGAAGTATCACTCCGAGCTATTCCAGTTCCCCTGGATAACGGTCAACGATCCCGTCGCGATAATACTCGGAGCCGAGCCGGGAGACGTGATCAAGATAAACCTAGAAAGCCAGACCGCCGGTCTCTCAGTGTCGTACCGCTACGTCGTCTGACCCCCAACTCAACGACGTCAGCGGATCCTGTTTTCAGGGCTTAAGCCTGAGTGAGCTTCTCGTACATCTTGTCGAAGGCCCAGCGGAGGCTGCTCTGGATCTCCCTCAGCCTCCTCTCGCCACCGTAATTCCTGATATCGATACTGACGATTCTCTCGCCATCAGTTGCGACCTCGAAGGAGAGCACCTCACCGGGAGGGATTTCCCCTCCGGCGGCCTTCCCTTCATCTGTCGCCTTCATGTTCCCTAGTACCCTCTCCAGGAAGAACGACTGGAATGGGGGAATCGAGACCGTGAACGCGAGACTCTCGACCGGGTTGAACGCTATCATATCTTCCTCGATCTGCAGGTGACCCAGGGTTGTTCCATCCTTGGACTTGACGGACTTTCCCCCGTCGCCGTCCTCCTCGACGACGGGTTTTACTCCTACCTTTGGGGGTAGGGGGTGTCGAAATCCCTGTCTAACGATGCTCTTATCAATCTCAGAGATGGCTTGTTTCAGATCCCCTATCTCCACTTCCAATCTGCGAATCCTATCATCCAAGTCTTCACGGATCCTCAGGAGTTTCCTCGTTTCGTCTTCCCCGCTCACCATCGCCACGCCCGCAGCTTCCTGTGGATAGTCTCGTTGAGCCGATTAAAAGCAATCGGATGAATCATCTCAGAAGCCGTTAGAGAGCTTTTATTACTTCATAAACCAAGATCATGCCTGAGATGCTCGGCCAAGGATTCGTGGAGAAATACTATGAGCTAAGCAGGCAGAAGGATAGTTTCCTATGCGTGGGGCTTGATCCCGTCACTTCGGACATGAGAGACAGATACGTGATCCCTCCGAAGCTGATTGAGCGCCATGGCGTGATTGAAGGAACCAAAAAGTTCTGCCTCGACGTGATAGAAGCAGTCGCTCCCTACACACCCATAATGAAGCCCAACGCTCAGTTCATCGTCTACCCGTTCTCCTTCGAGGACCTCCGGGAGATCGTGGCAGCCATCCACGAGGGGGGATGCCTCGCCCTCCTTGACATTAAGCTCTCGGACATCGGATCCACGAACTCCGCAGGACTCCACTGGATAGCGGAGGCTGGGTTCGACGCGGTCACCTTCAATCCGTTCCCGGGATACGAGAACGGCAGCGACGCCGTATACACTTGGGCCAGAGAGAGAGACAAGGGGATATTCAGCCTCTGCCGCATGTCCAACCCGGGGGCCCACGATTACATGTCTCAGACATTGGGAGGTGAGCCTCTCTATCTGAAGCTTGCCAGAGACGCCACAGACCATGGATGCAACGGCTTCGTAGTCGGGTGCACTGTATCCTCCGAACTAGGGGAGATCAGGTCGATAATAGGAGAGGAGCGGCTCATACTCTCCCCCGGATTGGGTCCCCAGGGAGGCGATCCGAGGTCAGCCCTGGAGTTCGGTGCCAACAGCGAGGGGGAGGGGCTGATCGTCTCCTCGTCTAGGTCAATCGACTTCGCTTACGAGTCATTGGGCTGGGACTGGGAGCGGTTCGCTGAGGCTGCCGGGGTCCAGGCGAGGAAGAAAAGAGACGAACTCAACGAGATAAGAAATCAGTTGAAATGATGACTCGCCTTTTACGACTATATTTTAATAGTATGCGGTACACACAAGACTGATTCCACGGGTGTTATCCTTGAGAGAGAGTCTTATCGAGATCCGCTTCCACGGCCGGGGAGGTCAAGGGGCCTGGACAGCATCCCTGCTCCTCGCCCAGGCTGGGTTGAAGGAGGAGAAATACATTCAGAGCTTCCCGGCCTTCGGACCGGAGAGAGCCGGGGCGCCTATAACCGCTTTTACACGGATCAGTGAGGAGCCGATCCACCTACATTCCAGCGTTTACGAGCCTGACGTAGTGGTTGTCCTGGATCCCACGCTCATGGGCCCTTCCGTCGTGGAGGGTTTGAAGCCGGAGACCAAGATCGTCGTGAACACCGACCAATCTCCGGAGGAGATGAGAGCCATCATGGGAGTACAGGAGGGAAAACTCTACGTCCTCGACGCCACGAGCCTCGCCCTCAAAATACTCGGACGCCCCATAACCAACACAGCCATGCTAGGGGCGGTCGTGAAGGTGACCGGGATAGTAAAGCTCGACTCGATGCTACAGGTCGTAGGAGAGAGATTCAGCGGGCGTATAGGTGAGCTCAACAAGGAGCTGATAAAAATCACCTACGAGGAGGTCGGCGAAGAATGAGCACCCGGAAACCCGGTTCAAAGGAGCTTCCCATAGGGGCAGTGGTGACTAAGTCCTCGATGGAATACGAGACTGGAGACTGGGGCGTCGAGAAGCCCCAAATCGACCTCGAAAAGTGTACCCAGTGCACCCTATGTCACTACTTTTGCCCTGAGGGAGCGATCACGGTGAATGACGACGGCTACCCTGAAGTTCAGAACAATTATTGTAAGGGCTGCGGAATATGCGCAGAAGAATGCCCCGTCAAATGCATTGAGATGGTGAGAATGAAATGAGCGCGAAACAGATACTCATGGGCCTGAACGGGGACGAATCAGTGGCCTACGCCACGAAGCAGGTGAACCCCGACATCGTGGCCGCCTACCCGATCACCCCCCAGACCATCATAGTCGAAAAGTACAGCGAATACGTGGCGGATGGCGAAGTGGACTCCGAATTCGTCGCCGTCGAGTCGGAGCACAGCGCCCTCAGCAGCTGCGTGGGTGCCTCCGCCGCGGGGGCTAGAGCCTTCACAGCGACGGCCGCAAACGGGCTGGCTCTGATGTGGGAGATCACATTCATCGCCTCCGGCCTCAGACTACCCATAGTCATGGCTATAGTAAATAGAAGCGTAGGGGGCCCCATCAACATCCACAACGACCACAGCGACTCCATGGGAGCTCGGGACAGCGGATGGATACAGATCCACTGCGAGAACAGCCAGGAGGTTTACGACGCGAGCATCACGGCGTGGAGGATGGCCGAGCATCCAGACGTCCTGCTGCCGGTGATGGTCTGCCTCGATGGCTTCACCCTGAGCCACACCATGGAGAACGTTCTCACGCTACCCGACAAGGTCGTCAGTGACTTCGTCGGGGAGAGGGAGTTCATCACCGTCGAGGGGCACATGGGAGAGACAGAGCTCAGGCTCAACCCAGAAGTCCCTCTCACCTTCGGCCCCGTAGACCTTCAGGACTATTACTTCGAGCACAAGCTCCACCAGATCGAGGCAATGAAGCAGGCCTTCAAAGTCATCCCGGAGATCGACGCCGAGTACGCCAAGGTCTCAGGCAGGAGCTACGACTTACTCCACCCATACAGAATGGAAGACGCGGAGGTAGCGCTCCTTGGCCTCGGCTCAACGATGGGGACAGTGAGGCACACCGTCGACCAGCTGCGAGACGAGGGTGTCAAGGCTGGTTTGGTCAAGATGAGGGTCTTCAGGCCGTTCCCCTCCAGTGAGCTGGTCGACGCCCTCAAGGATATCCCCGCAGTGGGCGTACTGGACAAGTCTCTGAGCCTCGGCGCCCCGGGAGGGCCTCTATATGAGGAGACGAAGGCAGCCCTTTACCACCTGCCCAAGAAACCACTCATCGCCAATTACATCCATGGCCTAGGCGGGAGAGACACAGGACCCCAGCTCATCAGAGGAGTGTTCGAAAGCCTCCTAGAGATCAAAGACAAGGGAGAGGTCGGCGACCCGATGAACTATGTGGGAGCGAGGCCTTAGGAGGAATAAGTATGAGCGAACTCAATCTAAAGCAAGCATCGAGGAAGCCCGAAGGGCTGGCCTCGGGTCACAGACTCTGCGCGGGCTGCGCGCACTCCATCGTCGTCAGGATGATCCTCAAGGCGACCCGGGGGCCCACCATCGCAACCTCAGCCACAGGGTGCCTCGAGGTCGCGACCAGCATCATGCCCTACTCCTCATGGAACATTCCATGGATCCACAACGCCTTCGAGAACGCGGCCGCAACGGCTAGCGGCATCGAGGCCGCATGGCAGGCCATGAGGAAGAAAGGGAAAGGACCTCTAGCGAAATATGAGACTCTGGACGTAATCGCCTTCGCGGGGGACGGAGGAACGTATGATATCGGGCTCCAGGCCCTATCCGGGGCACTGGAGAGGGGCCACGACTTCACATACGTCCTTCTGGACAACGAGGCCTACATGAACACGGGGATACAGAGGAGCGGAGGCACCCCCTTCGCTGCAGCGACCACGACGAGCCCCGCCGGCAGGGTGATACCCGGCAAGAAGGAGTGGAAGAAGCCTATCGATGAAATAGTGATCGCCCACGGCATCCCCTACGTTGCGACGCTGAACGCCGCCTGGCCCATGGACGTCATGAGGAAGTCGAGGAAAGCCTTCGAAGTTGACGGCCCGACGTTCCTACACGCCTTCATCGGATGCCCCAGGGGCTGGAGGTATCCCATGGAGAAGACCATCTCTCTCTCCAGGCTGGCAACCCAGACATGCATGTTCCCCCTCTACGAGTGTACTCTAGAGGAGGGCCGACCGGTCTACAAGCTCTCGGGGCCCAGCGCCGCGATAGCAAGGAGGCCAGCTTCGAAGAAACCCGTTGAAGAGTACCTGATGTCCCAGGGGCGGTTCCAGCACTTATTCAGGCCTGAAAAGCGGGATGACCTACTCGATAGCATCCAGGCCTGGGTCGACCACAACTGGGAGATCCTGCTAGAGAAGGCGGGGGTCTGAGCCCCCCACTCTTTTAACCATCCACCTATTTTTGTTACTTGATGCTGTCCAACGATTCTGTCACTGAGATGCTGGCGAAGCGTATAGCCGGTGAGATAGTGCTCTCCCTCAACCCGGGGGTCACCATGAGGAAGTGGCGGAGCCTCCTTCAGGTTAACCAGGTCGAGGTGGCCCACGAACTCGGGCTCTCCCCCTCAGTGGTCAGCGACTACGAGACGGGGCGCAGGCGTTCGCCGGGGAGCGCGTTCATCAGGCGGTTCGTTGGGGCTCTCCTGGAGATCGACGAGAGGCGGGGAGGGCGCTACGTGCAGCAGATGGCGAGGATAACCCTGACCCCCGGAGACGTGTTCCTCGACATCAGGGAGTTCGTCGCCCCCGTAAGAATCGGAGAGATCTTCACCGCCCTGGATTGCGAGATCCTCGTGGGGGAGGAATCCGTCGACCAGGAGGTCTATGGCTACACGGTCATCGACAGCCTCAAGGCGATACAGACCTTCTCGGGCCTCGACTTTTACAGGATCTTCGGGACCACCAGCGAACGTGCCCTTATCTTCGTCGGCGTGAGCCGGGGCAGGTCCCCGATGATCGCCGTGAAGATCAGCCCCTTCAAACCCCGCGTCATCGTGCTCCACGGAGCCAAAGGGGACATCGATCCCTTGGCAATAGCCCTAGCCCAGAACGAGGGTATACCGCTAGCCGTTTCCAGATTGGAGAGTCAGGACGAGCTCGTACAAGCCCTGCTGAACGTCTATCGAATCACACAAGAGTAGAGTCGGGCGACCAGTTTCGCTTACCTCCCATCCGACAAATGATGGGTCGGATTTATCAAAACAGAATCGGAGCTAGACCCGATTACAATGGGCTACAGGGTAATCGAGCTTGGGCCTTTCGGCAGCAGGATCTTCAGGGGAACCGCAGAGGACCTCAGGGACATCCCTAGGGGATACGAGGCAATCCGGGTCGAGGATAGCAGACATTCTGCCACGGTCTACGTTGAGCCGATCCATGCAGTCGCAAGGAAAGGGTAGGCTGTCTCATCTTCTCAGTTATACGGACTTGGCCCTTCTCCCTTGAGCTGCCTCTTAGCGATGATCGGGCTGGCGATTGCGGCGAAGATCACGGTCCCCAGGACGATGGGGAAGCAGAGGTCTGAGTAGAGCCCGGGGTTGGTTATGAAGGTCATCTCCGGATCGAAGATCAGGGGGAGCTGAGACATGACGAGGGTGGAGGTCCCCAGGGTGTAGACGACCCGGGAGATCACCTTCTCCTCGAGGGTGAACCCCATGACCTGACCCACGGCGGAGGCTACGCCGTATCTGACTGCGATCAGTAATATCACTATTCCCAAGCCCATCAGGATATATTCTTGGGACAGGGTGACTATCAGGCCAATGTAGACGAAATAGTAGGACTTTAGGAGGAAGATGATCTCCTCGTTGAAGTCGATCAGCCTCCTCTTGTCCGTCCTGAGGCTCCTGTCGATGCTTAGCCCCCGGGCCACCCGCCTGTAGTTGGCGAGGACCAGCCCGAAGACGAATGCCGCCATCGTCCCGGCTCCATCGCCGGCCAGGTTCTCTGCGAGGAGGTATGTGGGGAAGAGGGCTGCGAGGGTCATCATGTAGTTGAAGGGTTGACCCCTGAGCCTGTCAAGCACCTCGGCCCAGAGCATGCTGATCAGGAGGCCCACGATGGATCCCATCACGAAGGTGAAGACGATGTCCCTCGCGCTGTCCCTTATGGAGACCCCGGGGAGCATGATCATCCTGATGAGGGTGATGGCAGCCACCACCCGGATCGGGTCGCATAGGGTGGACTCCAACATGAGGAGGGCTCGGGTGCTCTCCATGTTGGGGAAGAGCCTCCTGAGGCCATCCATGAGGCTCGTCACGGCGACGGTGCTGATCCCGGCCACCATGGTCCCCAGGAGCATGCCCTCGATCAAGCTGAAGCTTCCCGGCGCCAGGAAGCTGATGGCCACGCCTACGACGATGACGATTGAGAAGAATGTAGCCAGAGTGAGGGCGATGGACTTTAGAAAAGTTTTCTGGAGAATCCGGAAGTCCAGGCCAATCCCTGAGTCGAAGGTGATTATGCAGATGGCGATCACCCCCATGAGGGGCGAGATCGAGACGAATCCCTCCTTCTCGAAGACCCCTAGTATGGGCCCCAGGATCGTGCCGAAGCCCAGGAGCCAGAGGATGTCGGGTATCTTGGTCTTGGTGTATATGAGGCCGCTCACGTAGCAGAGGAAGAGAGTTGAGGAGATGAGCAGCAGGAATTTTTCCGTGGGGATCAAGTTGGCGCACCGAGCACTCCTTTAAGAGGTAAACATGGCTATCAGGACGCTTGTAGGGAATTAGGGCACAGGGATGCTATATATCCATTTTTTCGACAGCCTTCACTGAATCTTTAAAGCAGATTCGAGCATTCAACGTCCCAACATTATTAATGTGCTCCGACGAAAGACCCATCGAGAAGACTTCCATGATCGAGAAGAGGAAACTGGGCCAGATGGGCTATAAAGCCTCAATTATCACCTTGGGAGGCTGCGGAGTAGGTAGAGTGGACCAGGCCGTGGCTGACAGGTATATTGAGCTGGCGTTAGAATACGGCGTGAACATGATCGACGTCGCCCCCACCTATGGGGATGCTGAGCTCAGGCTCGCCCCGTGGGCGCAGAAAATGAGGGGTAGTTTCTTCATCGCCGAGAAGACGAGGGAGAGGAGTCGTGAGGGTGCGGAGAAGGCGTTGAATGAAAGCCTCGCGAAGCTGGGCGTCGACAAGTTCGACCTCTACCAGATGCACGGGATCGGGAACATGGAGGAGCTCGAGACAGCGTTGGGTGAGGGAGGAGCCATCGAGGCATTCAAGGAGGCCCAGGAGACCGGGCTCACCGACTATATAGGAATCACGGGCCACGAAGACATGAGAGTCCTCAAGGAGGCTCTGACCCGTCAAGTCTTCGACTCGGTCCTCCTACCCGTGAGTTTGTGCAGCATGGCGAAGCCCCACCCCCAGAATGATTTCAGGCCCGTCCTAGAGGAGGCCCGTGACCAAGGAGTCTCCGTGACAGCCATAAAGGCGGTGGCGAGGGGGAGGTGGCCAGGAGAGCGGAGCCACGGAACCTGGTACGAGCCCTCGGCCACCCTCGGCGACATCGAGCTCGGGATCCGATACACCCTCTCTCAAGAAAATGTTGCCACCTACTCTTTACCCTGCGATGCAGGTCTCTGGGGCATGGTCCTGGATGCTGCCGAGAGGTTCGAGCCGATGACAGATGTCGAACAACGAGAGGCCGTGAACTATGCTAAAGAGCAAGGGTTCAGCCCCCTGTTTCCCATGTGACTGCATCGTTCAGCACCAAAGATTCGTCATAGTCTGGCTGAAGTCGATCACGAACCTGTCTTTTCAAGCCTTGTCTCTAAGACCCGAGATGAACACCTTTCTATAAGACCTGTAGCGGCTCCAATATCCCTATTATATCATTGAATTTTCAGAGTTCAGGGGTCATGCTATGAGCGAGGCGCTCGACGAAGAGACCATGAAACTAGTACAGCTCAGGAGAGTTACCCAGCAGCTCCAGGAGAAGAAGGACGTCCTCCAGAGGGTCTGGGTCAACATGCAGAACTTTGCCCAGGGTCTCAGGAATGAACTCGACAGCAACTACTGGTCGGAGAGCAAGATCGCTTTCTTCGACCTGGAGAATACCCCCCAGTTCAACCAGTACAGGTTCAACCACTCTGAGCTCAAGGAGCTCTTCGAGATCGATTTCATCAAGGAGGCACTTGATGCATTCAGGAGCCTGACCGAGGATAAGGCACGCCTAGAATCGGAGCTCGGGATCTCCATGGGTCGCCCCGTGGCGAGGCCGGTCTGACCCTCAACGATTCCCGCGTACGGGAGCCTATCCCCTGTTTTTTCTGGATAGAAAAACGAAGATGCCAACGAGGACGGCGCCACCAATAACACCGGCGCCGATGAGGGTGTAGCTGTTCCAGAAGGATGTGTCGGTATTTTCGATGGCTATGTCAGTGACGGTGATGTAGATGTCGCTGGTGACGAGCATCTCCCGGGAGCTGCGGCTCCCCCCGATGTAGTGCTGCTCTGAGACGTTGAATGCCGTGACGATGTTGCTCGCGTACTCGGGTGCGCTCTGGATCATATCCAGGGGGTCCCTTGCGCTGGTCAGGGTCAAGTCGACAGGGATCCAGCCCCAGGGGGGGACGTAGACCATGGCCCACCCGTGCCATCCCATCCCCTCCTGCACGAATGTGAGGTGCCCCTCCCAGGAGGCCTTCTCGCTGGAGATGCTATCGCTGAAAACGACGCCGATCTGGAGGAAGGCGGGTATCCCGAGGGAGCGGAGCATCGTGATCATGAGGATCGCCTGGTCGTCGCAGTCCCCTTGGAGGTCTTCGAGGGTCTCATCGGGGTAAAGGGGGACCTCGAAGTTGCGATAGCTCACCCTGGAGACCACCCAGTCCAGGATGTCGGTGACGATCTCGAGGACATCGGTCTTCCCCGCCGCAAGTTCCAAGGCTAGGTCTTCGATCTCCTCGTTCCTCCTGAAGGTCTCCGTCTCCAAGGTATAGGTTTCCACCAGTCTTTCGGGGATGTCGCTTATCTCCCCCGACTGCGCGGGATCGATCAGGGGTTGTTCCATTCCAATGGACTCGAGGAGGTACTCCACTGAGAAAACGAGGGTCCCCCCGGCTTGGATTTCCGAGGGCAGATCCATGAATCCCACAGGGTTGCCGTCCACGTCGACGAGTTCCTCTAGGATTTCGTGGCTCGAGTCGATTATGATGACGCTCTGCCATTTGTTGTCGATGAACAGAGGGATCTCTGTATCATCCTCAACAATGATGTAGGATTCTTCCCCCCTGTTCTCGAAGGTGTAAGTGGACCTGTAAGAGTACCGTGGAGGTTTCGCTCCCAGCGCCACGGGGATGGCTCCGAGGACGATGAGGACGCACAGGAGGGCTGCGGCAGTCTTGGCTCTCAAACTGGGGCTCAAGGGAAAGGTGGAATCGGGGTATTTGTGCCTTACTGGTCACTCGACGTGTACCCTGAAGAGGTCTATGTCCCCCTGCAGCAGCGGCAGGAACTCCCTGACGGATCTCTCCACGTCTTTCGACTGGGTGATATATCGTCCCACGATGAGGATGTCGGCACCGGCCTCGAGGGCGAACTGAGCTGTATTTGGGCGGATGCCCCCGGCGACTGCGATGAGGAGCTTGGTGTCCGGGAAGGCCTCCCGGATCTTGGAGATGTAGCCCCACCGGGCCTCTCCTCCTCTCTGCTCCATGTCAATAGGCCTGTGGAGAATGACTCCGTGAGGGAGTTTCTCGAGGTCCTTCAGCTTCTCCACAGGGTCTTCCACCTGCATGAGGTCGAGGAACGAGTAGACTCCTAGCCTCCGGGCTTCGTAGACGAATTCGTCGATGGTGCCCGAGGATGCGGCTCCGGCGCAGCAGACGGCGTCGGCGGTCTCCTCGAAGGCCATGTCCACCTCGACCTTTCCTACGTCCATGGTCTTGAGGTCGGCGATGATGAAGCTGTCCTTCCGGGCCTCTCTTAGCTCCCGGATGACACTGACCCCGTATCTTTTGAGGAGGGGGGTCCCCGCCTCGAGGATCACGTTGTCGTTCATCGGGACCTGTTTTATGACTCGCTTGATCATCTCGATGTTCGGGTTATCGAGGGCGATCTGGAGATACGGCGGCCTCCAGAGCCTCGGGGCCTTGAAGCCCATCAGGGGGTGCTTGACCCGGTCCTTGTCGTACTGGATCTTCTCCCAGGGCGGGTAGGACTCGAGGGCCCTGCTCAGGGCGAGCTTGGTGGCGCTGTAGTTGTACTGCCAGATCCGGCGCTCGTCCTCGGCCTTGGGGTGGATGAAGACGCTGACGATAACGACCCAGTCTTCGATAATGGCCTTCGGGACTATACCGTCCTCCACGGCGTCAGCTACTGCCTTCGCGACGGCGGACTGGGCCGGCCCGAAGATCTTCCCAGCGTCCTCCATGTTTTTGATCGTGACCTTGGGGACGATGACTGTGTGGGGTTTAGGGGGGAGGTTGGGGCGGATCACCGCGAGGAGGGGCGTGTGCCCCGCCGAGAGGTGGCTCAGGGACTGGGCGAAGGAGTAGCCCACGGGGCCCTGTTTGTCCCCGATCATGAGGTCGACGTGGGCGACCTCGTTTCCCTCCCCCACGAGGGCCTCCCCTATGAGGAAGGCACCCCCTCTCTGGGCTGAGCCGGTGCTGAATCTGTCGATGGCCGCCCTCACGGCCTCGCTCATGGACCCGAATCTTCCTTGCTCGACCAGGTTCTCGAGAAACCTGTATTGTTCCTGTGTGATTCTTCCCGGTGTCCTCTGGAGGCCTTTGTCATCGCTCATTAATATCCCTGCGATTAGGAGAATGGATCGTATATTTAACCCTTTTCTGAGTGTGTGCCCTCTAGGTGTCACATACTGTATGTTATAGGTGAATCTCTAAAGTTATTCCCACCTTCTGTGTCACAGCATTGCCCTAATTGTGATGTGAACCTCACGGTCAAGGCCTTCAAGGAACCGGACGAACTCGGGAGGGATATCCAATGCTGCAATATCCGCTCTTATCATCAGAGTCCTATCGCAAATGAAGCTACTTTTCCTGATCACCATGTCTGAGGGGCTGGTGAGCATTAGCCCGGGGTGACCTCTCCCCCTAACTAACAGCCTTTGACCTCTGGTCTCCATTATGAAAACGACTTTTGCTTCCTCGTTCCTGATAATCTCCTTGAGCTCCGGGAGAAGATCGTCGAGGCCCTTCTCAGCCCGGACGGCGACTATGCAGTCCCCTTCCTTCGTTAGATGTTTGTCTGTTGTAATCATGAGCGTTGTCTTGTGCTTGGATGTGATATTGGGGTGGCCCCAGGCTATGAACGAGTCCTGTGCCTCCCTTTTTCGTTGGATTACGCTGCCCCCCCGTATGTGGATGTTGATAGTAGAAAAAAGAGATTAGATTTAAGCTTACACGAGGAAGCTGGCGTCCTTCTCTCTGCGGCGCTTGATGTTTCCCCTCAGGGCTGCGATCTGGCCCTTGTGGTTCACGATCTCCCCGAGGTATGCGAAGATGCCGAACTCTCTCTTCCGGGTCCCTCCCCATAGGGGGATATCCTCTGCTAGAGCTGCGGATTTTAGGCCTCCTATGCCTTCGATGACGGCTTCTTTCCCGGTCTGGATGTCGGTGAGGAGCTTCTCGAGGTCGTAGGCCTGTTCTCTATAGTCCTCAGGCCATCCCTTGGGGCTGTAGTTGGGATCTCCCATGAAGATCCGGGGGAGGGATATGTTAGTGATCCTTGACAGGTGGTTGAGGATCCACTTGGAGTCGTTGGCTTCCTCTACCGGTTTCCAGTTAGCCTCCTTTTCGGTGAGGCCATCGCATGTCCTCTCTAGGCTTGAGAAGGCGTACTCGGCGAATCTCTTCAAAACTGCTACGTCGCTATCCAAGTTGTTTACCTGCTTTAGTTGATCCGGAGGGATGATTAAAAACTCTCTTGAAATCGGAGAAGATACGGGAGAGATTATGTATCCTCAGCTCGTCGGATATTCCTCTAATACACTGGGGGAAGATTTTTAGGTTGTTTGTTTGATGTGTCTGTGGAGTGGGCTGGTAGTTTAGCTTGGTAGAATACTGCCTTGGCATGGCAGGGGTCGGGGGTTCAAATCCCTCCCAGTCCACCATCTTTCTCTAACAAATCGAGCGTATTCCCCTAACTTTCATTATCCGGCTTTGGGGAGGCATTATTACGCAGGTGGAGGAGTCACACAGAGATTCCGGATAAGTAAAACTGGTTAAGCTATGTTTGATGACAGATATTTCTGGAGAAATCTTACTCTCAACTATTCCGTTTTGGTTCCTGATTCTGGTTACACTTTTCACCCTTTCTTTTAACGGGGATAACATTGTGGAGATTGCCGTTTACAGTATTCTCTATTCCTTCCTATCCACGTTGATTCTCTGTAGGGTTCTCAAAAAAGATTGAGAAAAAAACTCAAAGAGACTCGGTGCTCTCGCTCATCGAGTTGCCGCGATAGTCCTCGATTCTCCGGTCCTCTATGAGCTGTTTTCTTCCCCTGAACAGGTTCAACAGGAAGATCAGTGCCACGGCTGCTGCTCCGATGCTCGCCCACATTAAGACATCCGTCGATATCATGGATGTCTTGTAGCCGAAGTAGAGAGCCAGTCCTCCGGCGATGAGGAGCAGGTCCAGGCCTTTGTTCCATTTGAAGAGGTCGATGCCCTCCCCCTTGTAGGGGATAGCGGTGTAGAAAAATGTCATCAATACGATGAGTATCCCGGTGGTGGCTACGAGAAAGCTGCTGTTCCCCAGGAGCCATTCCTGCTGTACATACAAGAGGGGAGCCACGAGGGCAAGTAGGCCGAAGTTTCTCATGAATGATAGAATGCCCCGATCCTTCACGGTCACATGACCCTCGAAGACGGTGGTCATGGGGAACCCGTAAGGATGTGCGAGGATCGTGGTCCCTATGAGGGAGGCGGTCCCGATCTTGTTCCCTACGAGGGCTATCTTGATTCCCAGCACCTTGGCGGTGATGGTCTCGAGGATGTATCTCCAGATGAACACGATCCCCGTGCTCACGAAAATGGCCGGGAGAGCCTGCAGGAATAGGCCGACGGATACTCCGGAGACGTAGCTCACCGGGAGGGTGCTCCCGATGACGGGTAGGCTCCACGGGAGCTCCAACAGGTATCCCAGGGAGAAAGTGCCCGCTGTCACAAGGGCATAGGCCGCCCCGATGAGGAGGACGCTCGATAGGAGGGTCCGGGCTTGCCCGAGTCTGGAGCGCTTAATCTTCTTACCCTTCTTGAGCCCCTCGTCTACCCTCCCCACGTTGAGGAAGCTGTTCGCCCCTCCGGTCGCGAGCCCGGCCCCGATGCTGCCCACGGTCGCCACGGCGGTTGTGACTGCCACCTCACCTGGATTCGCGTATAACCCATGATGGTCGTCATGCCCCGTGTCATCCCAGGGCTCGATGTAAAGGACAACGTCCGTATGCCCCAGCACTTCATTTTCTCCCCAGACGGTGATGGGTATCTCGATGGTCGCGGGGGCTTCCTGATCGAAGGGAGTGAATACGAAAACATCGAAGAACACATCCGAGTCTGGCACCACATTTTCGTAGAAATGGGGCTCCCAGAAGATGTACTCCTCCATATCGTGGGGAATCTCAAGGTAGATCGAGCTGATATTCCGAGCATTCAAGTCGACTAGGACATCTGCAATAGCGTCCGGCGAGACATGGAGGCTGAAACTGGTCTCCTCATGAGGCTTGAGCTTCGCCTCAAAATAAGCAGGGTCCACCCCATGGTCCGACCCATGAGCTAGAGCAATTGAAAAAACAAATATTTGGACCAAAATTAATGCTGATATTAACGTCAGTGTTCTTCGGGTGAATTTCATATCCGATCAGTCTTTCATGGGAGGTGCTGTTGCTATATAAATCAATATCCACGAAAGAATGAGGGTACAAATAGATTGTCTCAACTTCATTATTGATAAGATAAAATGAAAAAAAGTAGACGAAAGTCTACTGTCAAGGTTAATCCGTTGGTAGAGTCTGAGAGTATGCTAGTAAGTCGATAGATTCCTGGAGGCTCCATCCATTCCAACACCGGAAGGCATGGTTGATCCGGGGTGTCCCAATCTTTTCTTGTGCAGCGTCTGACCGTCGAGGTTTCCTCTCATTTCTTTCTCTGGAATCGTGGAAAGGAGAAAAAGAGGCGGATGCCCGAGTTCGAGATGTGCTCTATGAACCGTTCCCCGGGATGAGGGAGAAAAATGTACGGTGAGATCTACGCCATCGCTACCGCCATTCTCAGGGGCTTCGCCGTCGTCCCTATACGCAAGGGGCTCAATCACAGCACCCCCACCACCGGCGCTCTGGTCTACCTTGCCATCAATACTGCTATGCTCTGGATAATCGTCATCCTCCAATACCCGTTAGACAGCGTCATCTCCGAAGGGACGATCTACTTAATCCTCGCCACCCTCCTCATCGTCTCGGGTATCGCCCTCATCACCCTCTGAACCCTAAGTGTTATTGCCCCCCCGAATCAACTTCTAACCATGGTGGATGAGAGTCCAAAGGAGGCGGAGTTCCTGTTCGAGATGGTGAGGGAACGATACGGGGATCTTCTCAGCGCCGAGGAGCTCGAGGAGGTCCGGAAGGGGGTTCAGGGTATCGCGAAGGCCGCTGAAGCCCTGAGGTCCGTGAAGCTGGAGAACGGTACGGAGCCCTTCTCCATCTTCAAGCCCTACAAGAAGGGGGCGTGAGGGACGCCGAACCCAGTTTATAAGTCGATCAGGGAGCTCGGTTCCCTGATCCGAGACGGATCCGTGTCCCCCATCGGGCTTGCCGAGGTTTTCCTCGAACGCCTGGAAAATCTGGGACCCGAATACAACGCCGTGGTGACCATCACAAAGGAGAGGGCCATGGAGCAGGCCGAGAGAGCCGAGGCCGAGATAAGAGGGGGAAAGTGCAGGGGGCCCCTACACGGGATACCCTACGGCGCAAAAGACCTCCTGGCCACCTCCGGGGGGATACCCACCACCTGGGGTGCCGCCCCGTTCAGGAACCAGACGTTCGACTTCGACGCCAGCGTTGTCACCAAGCTGGAGGAAGCGGGAGCAGTGTTAGCATCGAAGCTGGCGATGGTGGAAATCGCCGGGGGGATGGGCTATCGCCAGCCCAACGCCTCGTTCACGGGCCCCGGGAAGAACCCCTGGGACCCGAACACCTGGACCGGAGGGTCCTCGAGCGGCTCCGGAGCAGCGGTAGCGGCGGGGCTGGTGCCCTTCGCAATCGGCTCCGAGACCTGGGGCTCCATCCTCAGCCCAGCCAATAACTGCGGCGTCGCGGGGCTCCGTCCCACATACGGGAGGGTGAGCCGATTCGGCGCCATGGCCCTGAGCTGGACCCTGGACAAGCTCGGGCCCCTCTGCCTCACCGCTGACGACTGCGGCCTTGTTCTGGAAGCTATAGCAGGTCCAGATCCTAACGACCAGACCGCAGCCGACTTGGAGTACACATACGATGACGGCTCGAAATCCCCCTTCAAACTCGCTATGCTCCAAGGGGCTCTTGAGGGATGCGGCGAGGCCATCAAAGAGAACTTCGAGAACGCCCTGAAGGTCCTCGAGGGCTTCGCAACCGTCGAGGAGATCGAGTTCCCCGACCTCCCCTACGAGGCGGTCACCCGAACCATCCTGAACGGGGAGGCGGCGAGCGCCTTCGACGAGTTCACCGAGAAGGGTACTGCGAGGGGACTGACTGCCCCCGAGTGCCATTATGGTCCGTATGCGAGGACTGCGGTGTTGGCCAAGGACTACTTGAAGGCCCTGAGGCTGAGGGGAGTCATCTGCAGGGTCGTCGACGAGGCGATGGCCTCCTTCGATGCCGTGGTGGCTCCTTCGAGGCGTTCACCCGCTTCCCCCATAGACCAGGAGTTCAGGAGGACAGTGCCGGGGACTGCCCGGGACACCATGGGCGCCGTGGGGAACGGGGCGGGTCTACCCTCGATCTCCGTCCCCAACGGGTTCACGCCGGGGGGGCTGCCCACGGGGATCCAGTTCATGGGGAGGCCCTACGAGGAGAACGTGATTATCGCCGTGGCCAGGGAGTATCAATCCAAGTCGGATTGGCACCTCAGGCATCCGAAACAACTCATCCCAAGGGAATAAGGCCAGGATTTCCAGGATTAACCCTATACTGTGACCTCTTGGGACTTCTTCCCCGACCAGTAGTCAATGACGATCTTCCCGATGACCGCGCTGTCGAGGCTCTCCGGCTTCCTGTTCGCGATCATTTCCTCGGCGTTGGGGTCGAGCTGCCTATTCATCAATGATATCGCCTTCCACCTCTCCTCCTTGTCCTCGATGAAAGACACTTTTCCCGAGAACATCACAGATGCAAAGTGGTGGCTGCACTCAATCTCGACGTAGCCGTGATCCAGCAATGCCTGGCCCCAGACCACAGGATTGGCACGCATGAAGTCGAGTTTTTTTCCCTTCTTCGCGCTGTGAAAGTAGATGCAGTGGTTCTCCTCGTCGTAGCCATGGCTGAGGGAGACGAGGTAAGGCTCGTCATCCTTGATCATGGCCAGAGTCACGTACTGGGTGGTCTTGAGGATCCTCTTCAGTGTCTCCTCGTCCGTGATCTCCTTGTCGCGGCGGAGCATGTGGTACTTCATGGCGATCTCCTATCTGATTCCACTTTATGATTAATAGTTTCTACGAGCGCTAGGGGGCGATTGACCGACACCGAGGCGTAGATGCCCTAGAGGCAACAGAGATATAATGGATTGTCCAATCGAGTACTGTGAAACCCATGCCCGTGTCCGACGAAAAGGCGAAGAGGGTCACCATCGACCTCGAAGAGGTCATCATCAGGTCAGACGGCTCAATGGCGACCATGAGGGAGTTCGTCAAAGAGATGCTCTTCTACAACCAGAATTTCTACATCGAGAAGGATGAAGACGGGGAATCCTGGTATCTCCGAAGAAAGGAAGAGGATCCCGAGTAACTAAAACATTTCAAATATCTTTCCAGCGGCTTCGGCTTCTATTGCGCGATGCTCTTCTCATCCTATGGAAAATAGAACGGACACCAAGTGGCCGAAAAACATGCCCGCCAGTATTCCCGTTGAGACGATGTGCTTCGGGGACTTTGAGCCGTATTCATGAGCCATGGGTATGAGCTCGTCAACAGTAATGTACGTCATTATCCCAGCGGCGATGGCCAAGCCCATCCCGATGATATGGTCACTGGCCCCCAACCTCACTATGATGATGGAGCCCACTAGCGCCCCCAGGGGCTCCGTCATCCCGGAGAGAAGCGCGATGAACGCCGCCTTACGTTTGCTGACCCCTGCCAGGACGAGGGGGGTAGCCGTGGCGATCCCCTCCGGGATGTTATGGAGACAGATCATGATGGCCATCATCAGACCCAGAGAGGGGAGGCGGCTGTAGCTTGCGCTCACCACAAGGCCCTCGGGGAAGTTGTGGAGGGAGATGCCGAAGGCGATTATGAGGCCCGACTTCAGGAACTTGGGCCTCGCGACTCCCCTCTCCCACCTTCCCGCCTCCATGTGGGGCAATGTGAGGTCGATGGCCATCATGAGGAGGGCCCCAACGATGAATGCGAGGGTCGCCTGGAAGTGGCTCAAGAGCCCCAGCGCCTCGGTGAAGAGCTCGAGGAAGGAGACTACCAGCATGACGCCTCCGGCGAAGCCCATCAGGAACCCCATGAGCCAGTCCTTCACCTCCCCGAAGAAGTAGACGACGAGCCCCCCCAGACCCGAGGCTGCCCCCGCGATCAGGCTGAGGAGGACGGGGGCGAGGATCTCTTTCATTGTGGGGGCACTACCTTCCACAGGTGTCGGACTATAAAAAAATTTAGCCCAGACAAAAAATAAGGGCGTTTCAAGAAGGGAAATGTTCTATTCCGGTAGAGGCCGGACTTTCATGACTCCGGGGTTTACTAGGTTTGGAGGAACACTGCCCTGGAGGACGCTCACGATGTTCGTGGCGGCTGTCGTAGCCATCTTAGTCCTCGTCTCGATGCTCCCGCTCGCGAGGTGGGGAGTGAGGACGATGTTGTCGAGCCCCAGGAGAGGGCTATCATGGCTCACCGGCTCCGTCTCGAAGACGTCCAAGCCCGCCCCGGCTATAACGCCCTTCTTCAGGGCGTCCGCGAGGGCTTTCTCGTCGACCACTGGCCCCCTGGAGGTGTTGATGAGGAAGGCCGTCTCCTTCATCGAGGCCAGCTCCTCGGCGCCCATCATGTGGTGGGTCTCCGAGGTGAGGGGGACGTGGAGCGACAGGAAATCCGCCGAACGCATCACCTCATCCCTGGGCTTGTAGGTTATACCCAGCTCCGCTTCGAGGTCCTCCCTGCGGTAGACGTCGTGATAGATGACATCCATATCGAAACCCTTCGCCCTCTTGGACATCGCGGAGCCTATCCGCCCCATGCCCAGAATGCCCAGGGTCTTCCCGTGGACGTCTGAGCCTATATACATCTTGGGCCCCCAGGCGTGGATCCATCCCTTGGCCCTTATGTGGCGGTCAGCCTCGGGGATCCTGCGCGCGATCGCCATGAGGAGGGCGAAGGCAGCGTCGGCGGTCGTGTCCGTGAGGATGCCAGGAGTGTTGGTGACATAGATCCCCCTCTCCGTAGCCGCCTCGAGGTCGATGTTGTTGAAACCGACGGCGTAGTTGCTGATGACTTTGAGTTTCTCTCCCGCGTCCATCAGCTCGCCGTCGATCCTCTCAGTGAGCAGAGGGAGGAGGCCTTCGACGTCCTTCACCTTCTCGAGCAGCAGATCTCTCGGGATCGCGTTGTCGACCCCCTCGAAGACCTCGACGCTCGCAACCGCCTTCAGGATCTCCATGGCCTCGGGGAAGAGCTGCCTCGTCACGTAAACGTTGGGTTTACCCAAAATTCATCACTGATAACTGACGCTCTTGGAATATATTTGCTTGCTCAGCCCTCCTCATTTTTCAGGCTCAATTTAATTAAAGGGTGGAGGAGACTATCAAGCGTGTATCGGGTGACTATCATTGTTTGATCTTTTGGAGAAGGCCGTCGAGAGGGGCCAGGACCTGGGAGCCGCCTACGTCGAGCTGAGGGGGGAGGCGGGTTTCATCGAGTACATCCAGATGGACGACCTCCGGGTCAACGCTCTCACCCAGAGGATAGAGCAGGGCGTCGCGGTGAGGGTGCTCGCCGATGGGGCGTGGGGTTTCGTATCCACGGGGGATCTAGGGTCCCTAGATGTTGCCGTCGAGGACGCATTCAAGATGGCGAAGGCGGCGGCGCCTACGCGCCGGGAGCCTATTGTTCTCTCGGACTTGAAGGCTGTGCATGATGTGGAGGAGGTCAAAGTGGTGAGGGACCCCCGTCACGTCCCCATCGAGGAGAAGATCAGCTACATGGAGTCCATGACCAAGGTGATCAAGGGCTACGACTCAAGGATCACAGCGGTCACCGTCAAGGTCAGATCCGCCTCGGGGAAGAAGTTTCTCGCCACGTCAGACGGGACGAGGATCCAGTCGGATGTCATGCTGGTCTGGAGCTATCCCTGGGTGACTGGCAAGGAGGCGGATCGACTCAGCGCCGCTAGGCACGAGGAGGCCTCCACGACCCGGGGATGGGAGTATCTAGAGGATTTCGCGACCCCCGAGTTCATGGGGGAGGAGGTGGCGAGGAGGGTGAAGCTCCAGCTGGGAGGCGTGCCCCCGAAGGCCGGCACCTTCCCCTGTGTGATAGGACCCAGGGTAGTCGGGACCCTGGCCCACGAGGCCCTAGGGCACCTGGCCGAGGCGGACCTCACGGTTAACAGCGCCTTCAACGGGAAGATGGGGGAGGTCGTCGCATCTGAGGGGGTCTCCATGATCGATGACGGCACAATCCCGGGGAACGTGGGCACAACCCGCTACGACGACGAGGGGGTTCCCACGAGCAGGGTGGAGCTCATCAAGGACTCGTTCCTCACGGGGCTCCTCACGAACAGGGAGTACGCCGCCAAGCTAGGGCTCCCCGCCTCGGGGAACGCGAGGGCAGAGAGCTACCTCCACCCTCCCATCATCAGGATGAGGAGCACCTTCTTCGAGACCGGCGACTGGTCCCACGATGAGCTCTTCGAGGGCATCGACTTCGGATACTACTGCCTCGACATGCGGGGGGGCCAGGCCCAGATGAACGCCAGCTTCCAGGTGGGGATCCAGGAGGCCTACGAGATCGTTGACGGTGAGGTCGGGAAGCCTGTGACGGACCTCTCCATCTCCGGGATAGCCACCGACTCCCTCTTCAAGATCGAGGGCATCTCCAAGGAAGGTTTCACCTTCGGAGCGGGCCGCTGCGGCAAAGGGCAGGAGGCATTCATCTCGGATGGGGGCCCCCACACGAGGTTCCTGGAGGGCGGGATTACCTTCGGAGGGCAGGGTTAGGAGACGAGTGATATGGACGAGAACAAACTACTGGAGCTAAGCGGATACATCGTAGAGAAGGGGCGGCAGCGGGGGGCCTCGGATGTCGAGGTGCTCTCCAGATCCTCCTCGGAGGTCGACGTGGTCATCGAGAGCGGTGAGATTAGCGGAGTCGAGAACAGGCTCTCAGACGGCATCGCCATCAGGCTCTACATCGGCAAGAGGATGGGCTCGGCTTTCACCAACATCCCCACGACGGAGGCGGCAGACGAGGCCATCGCCATGGCGTTGGCCAGCGCCAAGGTCACCACAGAGGACCTTGACTGGGTTGCTCTCCCGGAACCCGGGAAGTATCCATCCATCAAGGGTCTTTGGAACGATGACATCGCGAGATGTGAGCCCGCGAAGGCCGTGGAGATAGCCGGGGAGTTCATGAAGCGGGCGACGGAGGCCGAGGAGGGCCTGATAGCTGCCTACGGCGGGTCGGGGGTTAGCCTCTATCACACAGCCTTCGCCAACAGCAGCGGAATATCCCACTCGGAGAGGGGGAACGTCGCCTACGCTATCCTCGGCGCCATAGCCCAGATCGAGCAGGGGGTAACCCCGATGGTCCTAGCATTCGATGTCAAGAGGCACATGGATCTGGACCTCGAGGCTGCAGTGGACGACTTAGCCAGCTTGCTCAGGGTGTGCAAGAACACTGTTGAGGGAAGGTCGGGGGAGCACACAGTGGTGATGCATCCGTGGGCCTACGGCCAGATCCTCAGCTATACTCTCATGCAGGCGGTGAAAGGGGATAACGTCGCCAGGGGCAAGTCGAAGCTCGAGGGGAGGATCGGTGAGACCATAGCCCCGGAAAATGTCACCATCGTCGACGACGGGACCATCCCCACGGGGATCAACAGCTCCTTCGCGGATGACGAGGGGGTCCCCCGCCGGAGGACGCCAATCATCGAGGAGGGGGTCCTCGAGTCGTTCCTCTGGGACACCTACTGGGGGAACAAGACCGGGGAGGAGAGCACCGGGAACGCCCGGAGGAGCATGCGCCAGGGCCTCGTGGAGATCGGGGGCACCAACACGGTGGTGGAGCCCGGGAAGAGGGGCATCCGGGACATCGTCTCCGAGATCGACCACGGCTACCTGATAAGGAACGTCCAGGGGGCCCACAGCTCCAACCCCGAGTCCGGGGACTTCAGCGTCGTCGGGAACCCCGCGATCCTCATCGAGGACGGGGAGATGGTGGGGGCCGTCCACGGCCTCATGGTCTCCGGGAACGCCTTCGACCTCCTCGGCAAATGCGTCGAGGTGGCGAAGGAGCCCATAGCCCTCCAGGGCCTCATCGGGCCGGAGATCATCTTCGAGGGCGTCAACGTGATAACAAGGGGATAGGAAGGTCTAGCCTTCCCTCACCTGCCCGGACGATTCTCTTTTCAGATTCTATATTCTATTTTTCCGCCGATCATAGTTAGGTCCACGGTCACATCCTTGATGGCGTCAGGATCGATGGAGAAGAGGTCCTCCGAGAGCACCGCCACGTCGGCGAGTTTCCCCGGCTCCAGCGAGCCTTTCATTCCCTCCTCGAACGATGCGTAGGCGGCGTCGAGAGTGTAGCACCTGATCGCCTCCTCCAGGGTTATGCTGCTCGCCTCGATTGGATGGTTTACCGCGGCCCCGATGCCATACAGGGGGTTCATGGGCCACGGGGGGCAGTAGCCGCAGTCGGATCCGAAGGCGACGGTGATTCCTTCGTCGAGGAACCTGCGGTACTGGTTGTTCAGTTTGAGGCGTTCTGGGCCGAGGCGCTGCTCGTACATTCCGTCGGGGCCTCCCCATTCTCCGGCGAAGTTGGGCTGCATCGAGGGGACGACGCCGAGGCGCTTGATCCTCAGGATCTGGTCCTCGGTGAGGATCTCGCAGTGCTCGATGCGGTGGCGGTGGTCCCTGGGCGCGGCCTCGGCGGCAGCCTCGAAGGCGTTGAGAGCTTCCTCGATTCCCCCGTCGCCGATGGCGTGGATAGCCACCTGGAGGCCGTATCCGTGGGCCTTGGCGACTCTTTTCATGAGTTCGTCGGGGCTTATGGTGAATATTCCCTTGGTGGAGGGGTCGTCGTCGTAGGGCTTGGAGAGAACGGCTGTTCTGGCCCCCATGGAGCCGTCGATGAATATCTTGGCGGACCCGATCCTGAGCCACTCGTCGCCGAAACCCGTCTTGATCCCGGAGGCGCCGAGGCCGTCGATGAGCTCCTCGGTGAAGCGGGCCGTGGGCATCACATACGCCCGGACCCTCAGGGAGCCCTCCTTCCGGGCAGCTTGGTAGGTCCTGAACTGGAGGGCGTCGGCATCGACCTCGTGGATGCTCGTGACGCCCCAGCTCAGGGCGATCTCACAGGCTTTCCTCAGTCCCTGGAGGGAGACTTTAAGAGACATCTGGGGCTTGACGCTGCTGATGAGCCCCATCGCCTCGTCCCGGAGTATCCCGGTGGGCTCCCCAGTCTCGGGATCCTTGACCACCTCTCCCCCCGGGGGATTCGGGGTGTCCTTGCTCACGTTCGCGAGCTCCAGCGCCACGGAGTTGACGCTCAGCAAGTGGCCGTAGTAGGGGGATAAGATCACGGGGGTGTCAGGTGCGACCTGGTCGAGGTCCCATTTGGTCGGATATCTCCTCTCGGGCCACCCGCTCTCGTCCCATCCGTGGCCTTCGAGCCAGGCGTCCTCGGGGATCGATGGAGCCCTATCCTTCACCTGCTCCAAGACCTGGGCCAGGGATTTTGTCTTGGAGAGGTCGAGGGTGGTGAGGGTCCTCACACCCATCAGGATGAAGTGGGTGTGGCTGTCGATGAGTCCAGGGATGACGGTCTTCCCCCAGGCGTCGATGACCTCAGCGCCCTCAGGAACAATCACCTCATCCGGGGTGCCGACTGCAGCGATCCTGGAGCCGTAGATAACGACCACGCCGTTGGGGATCGCTGGGCTCCCCGTCCCATCGAATACCGAGCCCCCTACAAAGGCGATAGGCTTACGAGACAATTGATCACTTGAATCGGATCGTCTTCGCTTGACACTAAAAGACTTTCGCGAATGCCAGCACCCTCGCACGAGGTTCTTCAAGCCTACCTCGCGTGCGATTCCAAGGGCCTTCTCCTCAGTTCGCTCCGTTCTCCCGCCTTCCACTCCGGCTGGTGCTGGAACATCAAGTTGACCCTGGCCCAGGAGCCAAGGTTCTCTGAGATTCACCTTAGGAGGGCTTCGTGCAGTACTTGTTGTGCCACGGGAGAACCAATACCCGAATAATCAGCTCTCCCTATTAGCTGGCCATCCTGTGGTTCTTGGCGCACGCTTCCCAATAGCCAGGGGCACCGGATACCTCAGTCGCGCATGCGTCGTTACGGTTTTGAAGTCTAGAAGGTAGAGGTCGATGAAACTCGCTAGGAGCTGGGCGGTCTCCCTGCTCCAGTGGTTATTGTTATGTTGGTGCGCGCGCTGGACACCATGCTTGACATATACTATGAAATGCGTGGATGGAAAAAAATGGAATCCACTCGATGAAAACTTTGCCAAACTGGGATTGAAGTAGGAACCGCTGTCGAAATTTTAATCAGCGCTTATCAACATTTCAGACACGTAGCTCGGAGGTTTCAACCAATGGCAACAGCGTTCAATATTCCCGCAACAATAATCGTGGGCGGAGGAGCCAGCAACGAGGTTGGCGCACAGGCGAAGAGGTTCAGAGTCAAGAACGTTCTTCTCGTCACCGATTCATACATGGAAAACTCTGGCCTCGCAGGTAAGATAGCGGACTCGATGAAGAGCGCCGATGTCAACGTCACGGTGTTTGCAGGTGTTCAGCCTGATCCGACCGACCTGAATGTTCACGAGGGCCTCGAAATTCTGAAGAAGAACCACTGCGGCATGGTGGTCGGCCTCGGCGGCGGAAGCCCCATGGACTGCGCCAAGGCGATCTCGGCGATGAGCGCGAACGAACCCCCCATCAGCCAGTACGCGGGTCTTCACAAGGTTCCCAGGAAGGGTGTTCCCATGATAACCATACCCACCACGGCGGGAACCGGAGCAGAGGTGACCAAGGTCGTCGTCATCGGCGACACCCAGCGAAACGTCAAGATGATGATGCTCGACCTCAACCTGATGGCCGATGTGGCTCTCGTGGACTATGAACTGACCATGAGCTGCCCCCCCTCACTCACGGCCAACGTCGGCGTGGACACCCTCGTCCACGCAGTGGAGGCGTACGTATCCGTGAAGGCCAACCCGATGACGGATCCCTTCGCCCTCTCAGCCATCAGACTCGTCTCGGAGAACCTCCTCGAGGCGTTCAAAGAGCCCAACAGCGCCGAAGCCCGCAGAGGAATGACCCTAGCATCCCTACAGGCGGGCATCGCCTTCCCGAACAGCAGCGTCTGCCTGGTACACGGAATGAGCAGGCCCATAGGCGCCCTCTACCACGTGCCCCACGGCCTCTCAAACGCCGTCCTATTCCCGACGGTAACGGAATTCTCCATCTCGGGAACTCCCCAACGCTATGCATCCGTATCCCGCACAATGGACTATGCCACTGACGCGGATTCCGACGATGTCGCCAACGAGAAGCTCGTTGCCGGTCTGAAGAAACTTAACGAAGATCTTCAGATCCCGCGTCTAGGCGACGTCTGCAAGGTTGACCTGACAACCTTTGATGAAAAGGTACTGAATATGGCCAACGACAGCCTGGCCTCGGGAAGCCCCAACAACAATCCCGTCATACCCACGGCGGAACAAATAGTGGACCTCTATCACAAGGCCTGGTAGCAGGTATCGACATAAGAAAAACGCCGAAGAGTAACACGGCTCTTTCTCTTTTCACGCGCGCCCGCTCTATCGACACCACGTAAACAAAGGAGCAGGCTAGTTAGGGGGATAATTCTATCCCCTGACGAGGTTCTTCAAGCCTGCTTCCCTAGCAATCTGTAATGCCTCGTCTATCTCTTGTCTACTTAATCTCCGATTTAGCTCTCTACGTTCTCTGGCTCTCCATTCGGGCCGGTACTGAAACATCAGGTTGACCCTGGTCCAGGGGCCCAGATTTCCCGCTATCCACTCCAGGATACGCCTGGTGCAGCACTCGTTGTGCCCCGGGAGCACCAGCACCCGGATGATAAGCTCCCCGTATCGGTTGGCCATCAAGTGGTTCCGGGTGCACGCCTCCCAGTACCCCGGGGCGCCGGAGATCTCGGTTGCGCAGTTGTCGTTGCCGTACTTGAAGTCGAGGAGGTAGAGGTCGATGAACCCAGCGAGGAGTTGAGCGGTCTCCCTGCTGTA